>CAYTAG010000082.1:0-13709 GCA_964435625.1 uncultured Halobacteriales archaeon
GTAGCGGGATGGGATAGCCAGGAGATTCCGCCGGGCTCATAACCCGGAGATCGGTGGTTCAAATCCACCTCCCGCTACTTCTTGCGGTCTCACCTGCGAGGCGATTCATCGCCGAGCAACTGTGAGGCCGTAGAAGAGCAACGAGTGGATTTGAACCCAGTCAGACGCAGCCCGGAACGGCGCTTCGCGCCGCACGCCCGGACCGTCTGCCTCCGGTTCAAATCCACCTCCCGCTACTTCTCGACGCGAACTACACGGCGAGCACCGCGAAGCGTGTGCGAGCCACCGTGAGCGTCGAGCGTCGGTCACGGTGGTTTGAACCAGGGCAGTCGCAACCTGCGAGCGACGCGAGCAGGTCCGTCTGCACGTGGTTCAAATCCACCTCCCGCTACTTCTCGACGCCATCTCGGCGATGAGCGACGGGCCGGGGGTCGGTCTCCGTCGTCGACACGTGGTTATTTGGACGGTGGGAGGCAACTGACGCCCGGATGGAGGGCGTCCTCTGGTACATGCTGACCGGCGCACGCGGCGGTCCGACGCGGCTGCGCATCCTCCGGGCGCTGGACGACCGGCCGTGGAACGCCAACCAGCTCGCCGAGGAACTTGACCTCGATTACACGACCGTCCGCCACCACCTCGACGTCCTCATGGAACACCGCCTCGTGGCGAACGAGGGCGGGGAGTACGGCTCGATATACATGCTCACCGATGCGGCGGAGGCGAACTGGGAGACCGTCGAGGAGATCATGGACGCGGTGGAGGTGAACGATGAGTAACTATTTCCGAAACGACCCCCAACGGAGGCATCGATAGGATGGCGACCTGGTTCACCGTCACGCGGCTCGTGACCGGCATGAACCTGCTGTTGCTGGTCGCGCTGAGTTACGTCTGGCTCCGGAACTACCGCCGGCTCCAGACCCGGTTCACGCGCGGGTTCCTGGTGTTCGGGGGCTTCCTGCTCGTGCAGAACGCC
This sequence comes from uncultured Halobacteriales archaeon, assembly GCA_964435625.1. Taxonomy (GTDB): domain Archaea; phylum Halobacteriota; class Halobacteria; order Halobacteriales; family PXRE01; genus PXRE01. The sequence continues at coordinate 974 of CAYTAG010000082.1, forward strand.
TACGCCCTGTACATCTACGTCCTCGATCCGACGACCAGCGACTGGTTCGCCAACATCCCGGCCCGGTACAACCTCGCCATCATGCTGCTGACGGTGCTGCAGTTCGGCGCGCTCGTCGCGCTGGCGCGGATGACGCTACGGTGACGCGGCTGGTGACGGTGGCCCCCCAATTTGGGTGACAGTTCGGACGCGGTTCGGACGCGGTTCGGAAAATCCCTATCTCCCGGTCGGGGGAATCGCAGGGTGGAGATGCCTACCGACCGACGAACACTCCTCCGGACAGTGGTAGCGACCGGGACGACGGCCGTCCTCGGCGGCCTCGCAGGCTGTGCGGGCCAGGACGACGCCCCCGAAGAAGGCGACGGCACGCCCACCGACACGCCCGGCGAGGACGACGACACGCCCGACGACTCGACTGGCGGCGACGATCCGACCGAGACGCCGGACGGCGACGCCGCGGCCGTGCAGGTGCGCGATCACGAGAACTTCGGCGACGTGCTCGTCGACGCCGAGGGGGTGACGCTGTACCTGTTCACGCAGGACGAGGGCGGCGAGAGCGCCTGTTACGACGGATGTGCGGACAACTGGCCGCCCCTGACCGTCGACGGCGATCCGACGGCGGGCGACGGGGTGACCGCCGACCTGGGCACGACCGAGCGCGACGACGGCTCGACCCAGGTGACGGCGGGCGAGTGGCCCCTGTACTACTTCGCCGGCGACGAGAACCCCGGCGACGCGAACGGCCAGGGCCTGAACGACGCGTGGTACGTCCTCGCGCCGGACGGGTCGATGATCGACGGCCAGGGCGGCGGCGACGACGGTGACGGTAGCGACGGCGACGGCGGTAGCGACGACGGTGACGGTAGCGACGATGGGAGTTCGGACGACGGCGGGGACGGGCCGAACTACTGACCTCAGCCGTCGCCGTGTTCGTCAGTGACGACGACCTCGCCGTCGACGACGTCGACGTTGATGAGGGTCTTGACGTCGTGGCCGGAGTCGTCGAGTTCGTTGGGGCCGACCTTCTTGATGACGGCGACGACGTCGACGATCTCGGCGCCGACGTGTTCGAGCGCCTCGGTGATGGCGGCGAGCGTGCCGCCCGTACTGAGTACGTCGTCCAGGAGCAGGACGCGGTCGCCCTCGTAGACGTCGTTCATGAACATCTGGTTCTCCGAATACCCGGTCTGCTGGGCGAGTTCGACCTCGCCCTCCAGGCCGTACTGGCGCTTGCGGATGACCACCAGCGGGACGTCGGTCATCAGCGAGACCGCCGTCGAGATGTGGATGCCCATCGCGGCCGGCGTGACGATCTTGTCGACGTCCTCCAGGTCCGCCTTGCGGATGATCTTGATGACGATCTCCCGGAGGAGTTCGGGTTCGAGCATCGGCACGCCGTCGCTGATCGGATGGACGAAGTAGTGGTAGCCGTTCTTCTCGATGATCGGGGCATCGAGCAACGACTCCTTCAGCTGATCCATGTCGGGGGTACGCGACCCGCCAGTAAAAGATGACGATTGCGCTAGACCGGTCGGACGGGTCCGATCCCCCCGTGAATCGTCACCTGGCGGCCTATAGCGCCGAGAACGCCAGGTACGGAACCACGAACATCAGCGCGAGGATGACGGCCAGGATCACGCCGTACGAGAGGAACGTGCCGAGGACCGTCAGCCAGGCCGGGTGATCGCGGCCGCCGGGGAGTTCCAGGGTCACGGTGGTCCCTGCGGGCGTCGCCCGCTTAACTGTTCGGGAACGGCGCGGCGGGGATTCACTTCGACAATGATTAAGTGATGGGGACGAAGGTTCGAACGAACGTGCCAGTACGACGGGCGGGAGAAGCGACCGACGAGGCAGAGGAGGAACGGACGTCGTCGGAGCCGACGCTGGAGGTCGAAGGGCTGTCGAAGCGGTTCGGCAGTGACGAGGACGCGGTGGTCGCGGTCGACGACGTCTCCTTTTCCGTCGAGCGCGGCTCCGTCGTCGGCCTCCTGGGACCGAACGGCGCCGGGAAGACGACGGCGATCAAGTCGATCCTCGGGCTGGTGATCCCCGACGCCGGGTCGATCCGGATCGACGGCGTCGACGTGGGGACCAACCCGTGGGAGGCGTACGGCCACGTCGACGCCATGCTCGAGGGCGCCCGCAACGACTACTGGCGGCTAACGGTGCGGGAGAACCTCCAGTACTTCTCGAGCATCGGCGGCGACGACCCGGCGGCGGTCGCGGACCGACACGAGTCGTTGCTCGAACAGTTCGACCTCGCCGGGCGAGCCGACGAACCCGTCAGGGACCTCTCCCGGGGAATGAAACAGAAGGCGTCGCTCGCGAGCGTGCTCGCCGGCGACGTCTCGCTCGTCTTCCTCGACGAACCGACCCTCGGGCTGGACGTCGAGAGCGCGCTGACGCTACGGCGCGAACTCGGCCGACTCGTCGACGAGCGGAACCTGACGGTCGTCCTGTCGAGCCACGACATGGCCGTCATCGAGGACGTCTGTGACCGGGTCATCATCATGGACGACGGCCGGATCGTCGCCGACGACACCGTCGAGGACCTGCTGGGGATGTTCGAGACCCAGGGGTACCGCGTCACGGTCCGCGGCGTCGACGAGAGGGCCGCCGGGCGCATCCGCGACGGGTTCGAGACCGTCGACGTCGAGCGGTTCGACGACCGGACGCGGTTCGAGGTGTCGACCGACAGCGACGGGTTCTACCGGCTCGTGCACCTGCTGGAGGACGCCGGCGCCCGCGTCGACACCGTCGAGACCATCACCCCCGACCTCGAAGAGGTGTTCCTGAACGTCACCAGGGGTGATCGGCCGTGAGCACCGTCGGCTATCGACGGCTGGTCGTCGCGGTCTTCCGCAAGGAGCTGTTGCTCCTGACGCGGTACCCGATGAACTTCGCCGGTCGGATCGTCGTGTTCCTGATGATGTTCGGGATCATCTTCTACGGCGGCCAGGCGGTCGGCGGTGCCGCCTTCGACGATTCGGTCGAGGGCATCATCGTCGGTTACTTCCTGTGGATGATGGCGTCGACGATGTACAACGACCTCGCGATAAGCGTCCGGGCGGAGGCCGAGTGGGGGACCCTCGAACGCCACTTCATCACGCCCTTCGGCTTCCGGACGGTCCTGTTCGTGAAAGCCGTCGCGCGACTGGGCATCACGTTCCTGCTGGGGAGCGGCCTCCTGGTCGTGATGATGCTGTTGAGCGGCGAGTGGCTGTCGCTCGACGTCCTGACCATCCTCCCGGTGCTCGTGTTCACCCTGGCGTCGATCACCGGCTTCGGGTTCGCGATGGGCGGGCTGACCGTGCTGTACAAGCAGATCGGGAGCTGGGTCGGGCTGCTCCAGTTCGCGTTCGTCGGCCTGATCGCCGCACCGTCGCTGGGGTACAGCTGGACGTCGTTGCTCCCGCTGGCCCAGGGCAGCGGTCTCCTGCAGCAGACGATGACCGAGGGAGTCCGGCTCTGGGAGTTCGCGCCGGCCGACCTCGCGTTGCTGGTGGGGACCGGCGTCGGCTACCTCCTTGCGGGCGCCCTCGTATTCCGCCTGGCCCAGACGCGGGCCCGTAAGCTAGGCGTGCTCGGTCACTACTGACCGGGGCGCCCGGTCGCACCCGTCTCGCAGGGCGGATCGGCCGTCGTTCAGTCGATGATGTCGCCGATCTGCCGGGGTTCACCGCCCAGATCGGGGTTCTCCTCGACCAGCTTCAGCACCTCGTGGTCGGTGGCGTCGACGTACTGCTTGCGGGTGGCCTCCTCGATGAGGTCGCGTTCGAGGCGGAACTCGATGCCTTCGTAGACGACGTCGACGCCATCGTCGTCGAAGGACAGAACCGTCATGCCATGGGGTATCCGACGGACGGCCATAAGCTTCCCGGGCCGCCGGTTGGCGGTCAGCGTCGCCCGGAGTCCGACCGGTGACTGTCCGAGCCTATCGTCACGAACGGCCCGAAACGTGGCGGTAAAGCGCCGTGGGACGGCCGAGTTCGCGTCGGTTTCTTCAGCTTTATAACCGTAGGCGGCGATGCTGTGACCAGACGCATGGCATCTGACATCGCACCCGGGAGCCGGAGGTGGAACCCATGGAGATGGTAACGTTAACCAAAGGCGTGCCGGACTTCAGCGAGGGCGCGGTCTCGTTCGACGAAGACGGGCACCTCGAACGGGGGGAGACGCCGACGGTCATGAACCCGAACGACGAACACGCGCTGAAGGCGGCCCTGCAGACGAAGATCCGTCACGGGGGGACCGCCAGCGTGATGAGCATGGGGCCGCCGGGCTACAAGAGCGTCCTCAAAGAGGCGATGGAATCGGTCTACGCGGACGAACTCTATCTGCTCTCGGACCGCGAGATGGCGGCCGCGGACACGTGGGCGACCGCCATCACGCTCTGTACCGGACTCGAAAAGATCGAGGAGAAAGGACGGAAACCGGACCTGGTCTTCGCGGGCTTCAAGACGGCCGACGGCGAGACCGGCCACACCGGCCCCCAGACCGCCTGGGCGCTGGGCTACCCGCTTCTCACGCACGTCATCTCGCTGGACGTCGACCCCGAGGAAGGCCGGATCCGCGCCAAGCGACTCGTCGAGGGCGACGTCGAGGAGATCGAGACCGTCGAGACCGACCTGCCGGCGGTCGTCGTCGTCGACCCCGAGTTCGAGCCGACCTACCGGAAGGCGGCCCACCGGCTGAAGCGCAAGGACCTCCGCGAGGAGACCGTCCAGCGCGCCCAGAACGCCGGCGAGTACGCCACCATCTGGGACCACGAGGACCTCAACCTCGACCCCGAGTACATCGGGCTGGACGGCTCGCCGACCATCGTCGAGGGCGTCGACCCGATCCCGAAGGCGCCCTCCGAACGGGAGGCGACGGTCGTCACGCCGGAGGACGGCGACGGCATGGAACGGGTGTTCGAGGAGTTCGCGCCGTTCGCCGGGGGTGACTGACGATGGCACTGGATCCATCCGAGCACACGGTCGACGAACTGCGGGACGAACTCGACGGCGTCGAGGATCCCGACCAACTGCAGGAGATCCTCGACGACGAACGCGACGGCAAGGACCGCAAGACGGCCAAAGCGGCCATCGAGTCGCGGCTGGACGACGTCGGCGCGGACGACGCCGACGTAGCCGACGAGGATGCCGACGCCGAGGCCGACGAGGAGCAGGCTGACGAGGGCGAGCAAGCCGAGGCGGACGAGGCCGAGGAGGAAGTTGACGCCGAGGAGGACGACGGTCTCGACCATCCGACGGCGGACAAGCGACACGTCCGCGCGGTCGACGACGGCGACTACCGGGACATGTGGGTCTATTGCGAGACCCAGCGGGGCGAGTTGATCGACGTCAGCAGGGAGATGCTGGGCAAGGCCCGGGAGTTGATGGACAAGTACAACGAGGACTACGGCGAGAACGAGAAGGTGGTCGCGGTCGTCGTCGGCGACGACGTGGCCGACCTGGCGGAGGAGGCGATCTCCTACGGGGCCGACGTCGCGGTCTACCACGAGGACGAGCGCCTGGAGCGGTTCCTGCACGAACCGTACACGCGGATCTTCTGTGACCTGGCCCGGGGCGCCGGCCACCCCTACGGCGTCCGCGAGGACAAGCTCGACTACGACTGGCACGGCTACGACGAACCGCGGTACACCGTCTTCCCGGCGACGAACAACGGCCGTGACCTCTCGGCGCTGGTGCAGGGCGAACTGGACTCCGGGCTGGCCAGCGACTGCAACGACCTCTACATCGAGGACGTCGAGATCACCAACCCGGCGAAGACCGGCGAACCCGGGACGAAAAAGGAGTTCGAGCGCGTCTTCCACATGAAGCGCCCGGACTTCTCGGGGTTCGAGTACTCGACGATCCTCTGTCTGGACAAGCCCGACCGGGAGTTCCACCCGCAGGGCGCGTCGGTGATCCCGGGGAGCTTCGAGGTCCCCGAGGCCGACCCCGAGCGCGAGGGCATCGTCGTCGAGCACGACCTGGAACTGTCCGACGACTGGTTCCGGACGGACGTCACCGAGTGGGACCAGTTAGAGGGCGGCATCGACCTCTCGGGCCACGAGGTCGTCGTCGCGCTCGGCCGCGGGATCGGCCGGGACCCGACCCGGGGCATCGAACTCGGGGTCGACCTGGTCGACGCGCTGGACGACGCCGCGCTGGGGCTCTCGCGCGGGGTCATCACGGCCTCGTACAACTTCGAGGGCCACGTCGAGCAGTACGTGGCCGACGCGCGCCAGATCGGCGAGAGCGGCCAGGTGGTCGAACCGCCGCTGTACGTCGCCGCCGGCATCTCCGGGGCGATCCAGCACAAGGTCGGTTGCGACGAGTCGGACACCATCGTCGCGATCAACACCGACGCCGACGCGGACATCAGGGACTGGTCGGACTACTTCATCCACGGCGACCTGTTCGAGGTACTACCCATGTTGACCGAGGCACTCGAAGAAGGCGAACTGGACGTAGAGGCGCTCGCGGACGGGGGTGTCGCCGATGAGTGAGGCCGCCGGCGACGACGCCGTCGTCGAGGCGGGCACCGAGGACGAGTACGAACACTACGAGGCGCTGGTCGTCGGCGCGGGGCCGGGCGGCGCCGCGGCGGCGGCCGCCCTGGCGGACCGCGGCATCGAGACGCTGGTGCTGGAACGCGGCGTCGACGCAGGGTCGAAGAACGTCTCCGGCGGGTTGATCTACGCCGAGGAGTCCGCCCCCTACACCGTCGACGACCTGTTCCCGGACTTCCGCGAGGGGGCGACCGAGCGGCCCATCGACGAGTACAAGATCCACAACATCTCCGGCCGGAAGGTCAAGAGCATCGACCTCACCCCGATCCACCACCACGACACGGAGTGGTGCGACGCCGTGCTCCGGCGGCACATGGACTCCTGGATGGCCGAGCGGGTCCACGAGCGGACCCGCGAGACGGGCGGCGGCCTGCTGACCGACGTCCGGGTGAACGGCCTCCTGCGGGACGACCGCGGCGAGATCGTCGGGGTCACTTGCGACGAACTCGACCCGATCACGGCGGACCTGATCGTCGCCGCCGACGGGGTCAACTCCGAACTCGCCCGGGACGCCGGGCTGATGGATTGGGAGGATCCCGACGACTGGTTCCAGGGCGTCAAGGCGGTCGTCGACCTGCCGGAGGGCGCCATCGAGGAGCGGTTCGGCCTCGACGAGGGGGAAGGCGTCGCCCATCTGTTCAGCGGCGACCTGTTCCAGGGCGTCCGCGGCGGCGGGTTCATGTACACCAACGAGGACACCCTCTCCATCGGGACCGTTTTCCACCTCGACAGCCTCGTCCAGCAGCACGCCGAACCGCACGAACTGCTGGACGCGCTGCTCACGCACCCGTTGCTGGCGGAGTTCGTGGGCGAGGACTACGATGAACTGGAGTACTCCGCGAAGCTGGTACCGGACTCGAAGAAGGTCGCGCACCCCTCGCCCCACGAGGGGCGGCTCGTGCTGGTCGGCGACGCTGGCGGCCAGATGCAGGCCCAGGGGCCGATCATCAAGGGCATGAACCACGCCGTCACCGCGGGCGGGCTGGTCGCGGAGGCGTTCGCGGAGGCGAAGGCCGACGGCGAACCCCACGCCGCCGGCCAGCGCTACGAGCGCAAACTGAAGGAGTCGGGGACGATGAAGAAGCTCCGGCCGACCCGCTACGAGGTGCTGGGGCGGGTCGCCGAGGTCGGTCCCATCTCCGCGGTGACCGACGCGCTCGCCGGGTCGGCCCTCGGACGCGCCGCGGCCAAGGTGTTGCCCATCGAGCGGCTGTTCAACTCGCCGTACCTCCTGGGGATGCTCCCGGACACGCGGACTCCGTACGTGACGCTGCCGGTCACCATCGCCGAGGCGCTGGGCGAGGAGGTCGTCGGCGAGAGCGAGGTGCAGCCGCCGGACCTGGCCGACCGGATCGGCGACCTCACCTACGACGTCGGCGACCCGCACATCCAGGTGCAGGACAACTCCTGGGACGCCAGCGGCGCCGCGGTGTGGTCCTGTCCGGTAAGCGCGATGGACTACGGCGGCGGCTGTTACCGCCAGGAGACCGTCCAGACCAACGGCGACACCGAGCAGGTCGTCAGCCTGGACACCCAGCCCTGCATCGAGTGCGGGACGTGTGCGGTCGTCGCCGACACCGACTGGGACCACCCCAGCGGCGGCAAGGGCGTGGAGTTCGAGCAGGGGTAACGGCGGGCGAACGCGTCGTCGGTCGGTCGTGACGGTCGGCGATTCAGATGAGCCACACCGACTACTGGGAGGAGATCTCGGAACTCGCCCAACGGGCGACGGCCGCGCGGGAGGAGTTCGTTCCCCCGGAGGACCCGCCCGACGAGCGACGCGCCACGGAACTGCTCAGGGAGGGCCTGGGGCCGACGATCATGGTCTACGTCGACGCCCGGACCGGCGAGTGGACGCGGTTCCCGCCGGTCGAGCACTCCCTGCTGGAGCGGACGCTCAACGACTTCCTGGAACTGTACGCCCGCTGTTTTGGCTACGAGATCGACGCCGAGTTCACGGTCCGGGAGGCCGCCGAGACGCTGATCGAGACGAACAACGTCAGGGATACGGCACAACTGTTGACGGGCGTCCCGTCCCGCGAGGAGATGCCGGACGCCTGGTCGGGCGAGCGGACGGACTGACGCACACTCACCCGGACACCTGTTCTCGCTGAACCGGACGTCTCCCCACTCGGTGACGAGAATCCGGAGTCGGTCGGCGGCGTCGTCACCGACGCAACTGAGCGTCCAGTACGTCTCGAACGTCTCCTCGGCCGTGACCTGGCGGACCTCGACGTAGAACTCGTCGCCGTCGCGGCCGCTCACGACGTCCTCCCGTTCGACGGGCGTCCGGGACTTCTCGACATCGATGGTCTCGGCGTACGTCGGATCGCCACTGTACTCCGAGACAATCTCGACGGCGAGGGTCTGCTCTTCGGGGTTGCTGGTCAGGACGGTCAGGCCCGCGCTCGCGGTCCCGAACGCCGCGAGACACCCGCCCGGCGCGCCGGTCGTCCCGGCGAGCGCGAGCAGTCGGCGACGCGTCGCCGGCATACGGCCAGGTTCGCCGTCGGCGGACGTATACTTTGGTGTCCGGCTCGACCGACCGGGGCCACCGGCGGAGTGGCCTATCGCCACTGCGCCGACACCTCCACTTCGTCAGCGTCGCGAACATTCGGTCCAGCCGAGCCGCCGCCGACCGCGGCGGTGTTCAGATAAGCCGGATCCATCGTCGGGCCCACCGCGAACGCGCCCCCGACCACGTTCATTGTGCTTCGCAGGATTTCCCGAGTGTTCTCGCGGTCGAGGTCGGCTCCGTGGCGCGCGCGAGGAACGCGCGCGAGGGGCGAGTAACGCAGGCGCGACCGAGCGCAGCGAGGGAGCAACGAGTAACGCAGTCGGCTGGGGAGGCGTGTGGACATCCCTAGTGCCCGGGTGCCGCGTCCAGACCGCTTCGACGATCAACCGGAGGAGTCCAGACCGCTTCGACGATCAACCGGAGGAGTCCAGACCGCTTCGACGATCAATCGAGCGCGTCCAGACTGCTCGGACGAGCACGTTCGATCCGACGAACCGTCGTCGGGCGCCCGGCCAATTCTTTAGTTTCTACACCGTAATTCTGTGTCTTCTAAAGCATATTACCTCGGTTTTCAAAGTATTGGCCCCGCGGTGGAATCCGGTCTGGTTCCGTCCTGATCACGGTTCAGAGTCCCTCGTCTGGTTGGGCCGTCATGATCGAGAGGTCGTCTGGATCGTCGGCACCGCGAGCAGCACGCGGCACTAGGGATGGCCACACGCCTCCCCAGCCGACTGCGTTACTCGGGGCGCGTCACGTCCGTTCGCGCCACCTGCGTTACTCGTCCCTCGCGCGCGTTCCTCGCGCGCGCCAGGGGGCCAGGTCGCACCGCGCGAACACCCGGGGAATCCTGCGAAACACCATCAGTCCCACCTGGCGTGGATCGCGCCGGCCACCACCGCCCATCTGAACACTACCCCGACCGCGCTCGTCAACAGTTAAGTGCTGGCGTGTGATACCACTGCCCATGAAGGTAGCCACGGAACTGGACTTCGGGCACCGGGATCGCCGTCGGATCTACGAGTGCGTCGAGGCCCACGGTGCCGTCGAGCCGGAGACGGTCCGGGAGGAGTGTCGCGTCGATCCGGGAGGCTTTCGGCACCACGTCGCCATCCTCCGGCGGGACGGCCTGCTGGAGCAGGTCGACGGCCGACTGCGGGTGGCGCTGGACGCCGGCGAGGCCGAGGAGCACCGCGCGGCGGACTTCGAGTTCGCCATCCGGCCCGCGCGCCAGGAGGACCTCTCGGGGATCGTCGGCGCGATCCGGGGGGTGGCCGAGCAGGGCACCTACATCGAGGCCGAGTCGGTCGCCCAGGAGATCGACCACGAGGGGGCGCTGTTGCGGCACAACGACGTCCAGTCGCGGATGTTCTTCGTCGCCACCGTCGGCGACGAGGTCGTGGGGTGGGTCCACCTGTACGCCCCGGAACTGGCGAAGTTGAGCCACACTGCGGAGTTGACGGTGGGGGTGCTGGACGAGTATCGGGGCCACGGGATCGGCGCGCAGTTGCTGGAGCGCGGGCTACAGTGGGCCGCGAGCAACGGGTTCGAGCGGGTCTACAACAACGTGCCTGCGACCAACGAGGAGGCCGTGGACTTCCTGGAGGACCACGGCTGGGAGGTCGAAGCGGTGCGGGAAGGGCATTATAAAATCGACGGCGAGTACGTCGACGAGGTGATGATGGCGGTGGCGTTGTGATTAGGTACTGGAATTCAATCATTCTTCGTTGAATCTGGATAGATTCTCAACTTTTCCATCCATAAGTTCGGAATTAACCGTTTGCGATAACTTGTGAACCCGGTATAGGTTCGGGTCTTAGATCGTTATCGCTTTCGGAAGTGACTCCGATTAAATCCCCACGAAGTAAACCACTTTTATATGGTTTGATAAGGAATCATCGCTATAAATGTCTGAAACCAGTGAAGATGGTGAAGGCAACAAACCCGAGATGAAAGAGCGGATCGAAGAGTTGGATTATCAGGGTGATCTCGAGGCTCTACAGCGGTTGACGGAAGAGAGTAAGCAGACACTCGGGTATCAATTAGAAAGTTTGAATGATATCGATTCCAAGGCGATATCGATTCTTCGAGTCAACGTTATTCTTATCGGATTACTATTCACGGCGGCTTCATTTGTCGTGAACAGCGATTTCAATTTGACTGCCCTCGATAATTTGGCGTTCTATACCGGTGTCCTCTCCTTGCTTCTGTCAAGTGCCCTCGCTGCCCTTACTTACACTGCATCGGACAGCGAAGTGGGAATTGAAAGTGAAAAAATCAATGAAGTAATTGATTTTGATCTCTCGGAGAAAGAGTTTGAACTTGCTGCCGCGCAGAGCCACGCACGCTGGGTCTGGTTTAATAACAGAACTAACGTAATTAATGCTCCTTTGATTACGCTCACGAATATTCTTCTCATCATCGCACTCTCTCATTTGGCACTGGGAGTCTACGTCGCTCTTGACGGGACCTATTCAGGGATAATAACAGCGATTATGTGGGCTCTTCTCGGTATTTTCATTCTTCTTTCTAATATAGTAAAACAGCTCCGGACTCTATACGATCAGGTGGATGTCAGCAAATGGAGGCCCTGGTAGCAATCTATTTACATCCGGAAACCAAATATAGAAGCATGACTAATGACGACGGGAACAGCGGTTCGGGGGCATCCGGCGATTCGTCGGGGGCTCCCGATTCGATATTAGGCAGTCAACGAGTGTCGAAAGGCGGCCGACGGGGTGATTCCGAATCACCTTCCGAAGACGGTGAATAGAAGAGCCGATTCCCTCTCGAACTTTTAGATCGCTGGAGGACGACGTGCCACCTGGCCGTCTCCCGTGGGCTTTCGCTTTGGTCGGGGAGCCCTGATGCCAACAAGCCCACCTTCTCCTACGCGGTTACGCCAACGAGCATCCTACTCGTCTCTGACCACCTCCCACGGCCGAACAACGGCTATTTACTTCCCGAAGGTCACGACAGTCCATGCGTCGACGAGCCCTCCTCGCAACCTTCGGGTCCGGAGCCTCCGTACTCGGCGGTGGCTGTCTCGGATTCCTGCGGGACCCCGACGAACCGACGGCGACCCTCGGCGCGGCCAGCATCACCAACTTCGACACCGAACCCCACCGGTTCCAGCTCCGAATCGAGCGCGACGGCGAGCGGGTCCACCACTCGGCTCACGAACTCGACGAGACGGCCGGCGACGAAGGCGAACACTACGGGCGGGTCGACACGGAAATCGTCGACTGCACGTGGGACGAGGTAGCCGGACCGTACGTGATCGCCGCTCGACTCGCCGACGGAGCGTGGGTCGAACAGTCCGTCAACGCGAAGCTGGACGCGGACGCCGAATGCGTCATCGCCGAAGTACGGTACGACGACCTGAAAGCCGACGAATTCGAGTTCGTGATCCATTCCGACTGCGCTCGATTGATCGATACGGACGAAGGATGTCCGTTTGCGAATCCGGACGCGAAGCGGTGACCGAAAACCAGTTCCCCCGTCCCCGCCAACCGCGGGTATGCTCTCTCTGGCGCTGGCCGGCAAGCCAAACGCCGGCAAGTCCACCTTCTACACCGCGGCCACGATGGCCGACGTGGACGTGGCCAACTACCCCTTCACCACCATCGACGCCAACCGCGGCGTCAGCCACGTCCGGACGC
>CAYTAG010000083.1:0-13600 GCA_964435625.1 uncultured Halobacteriales archaeon
CCCCAGCCGGCTCGCTCGGCCTGGGTTCGCGGCTTCGCCGCTCACCCGGACGCTCCCTCGCCCCTCGCGCGCGTTGCTCGCGCGCGCCGTGGAGCATAAGTCGATAGCGAGCAACCGGAACCTAGCCATCCTTCCGCGCGACTCGTCTCGAAACCGACAGCACCTAAGTAGCCCGAACCGAACCGACTCGCATGGACCTGTTCGGAACGGCCGGCATCCGGGGGCCGGCCCGGGAGCGCGTGACGCCCGAACTGGCGCTGTCGGTCGGGCGCGCGGTCGCCGCAGATGGCCACGAGGTGGTCGTCGCCCGCGACGGCCGCACGACCGGCGCCGGGCTGGCGGCCGCACTGACGGGCGGGTTGCTCTCGGGCGGCGCCGAGGTCCGCCGGGCGGGCGTGCTGCCCACGCCGGCGCTGGCGTTCGCCGCCCGGGACCGCCACGGCGTGATGCTGACCGCGAGTCACAACCCGCCCCCGGACAACGGCATCAAGGTGTTCGAGGACGGCGTCGAGTACGACCGCGCGAGCGAGCGAGCCATCGAGGAGCGCGTCGCGGCCGACGCCGCAACTGCCCAATGGAACGAGTGGGGCGACGTCGAACGGATCGACGTGCTGGAGGACTACCGCGAGGGCGTCGCCGAGTACGCGCGCGACTTCGGCGCGCCGCTGGACGGCCTGCGGGTGGTCGTCGACTGCGGCAACGGGATGAGCGCGCTGGCGACCCCGCAGGTGCTCCGGGCGCTGGGCGCCGACGTGGACGCGCTCAACGCCAACGTCGACGGGCACTTCCCCGGCCGGGAGAGCAAGCCCACCGCCGAGACGCTGACCGACCAGCGCGCGTTCCTCGAAGAGAGCGACGCCGACCTCGGGATCGCCCACGACGGCGACGCCGACCGTGTGGTCGTGCTCGATTCCGACGGCGAGGTCGTCCACGAGGACACCGTCGTCGCGATGCTGGCGGAGCGGTACGTCCGCGAGAGCGACGCCCCCGACCCCGTCGTGGTGACGACGCCGAACGCCTCCGCGCGGATCGACGAGCGCGTCCAGGCGGCCGATGGTCGCGTCGAGCGCGTCCGCCTGGGCGCGCTGCACGAGGGCATCGCGCGTGCCCGCCGCGAGGGCGACGATGGAACCGAAGTCGTCTTCGCTGCCGAACCGTGGAAGCACGTCCATACCGCGTGGGGCGGCTGGATCGACGGCGTGGCGAGCGCGGCCGTGATCGCCCGCCTGGTCGCGGCGGCGGGCGGGCTGGCCCCCCTGCGCGAATCCGTGACCGAGCGCCCCTACCGGAAGGTCAGCGTCGAGTGTCCGGACGCGGCCAAAGAAGACGCGATGGGATTGGTCGGCCAGCGGTTGCCCGAGCAGTTCGAGGACGTCACCGTCGACACCGACTACGGCGTCCGGATCCAGCTTCCGGACGCCTCCTGGGTGCTCGTCCGCCCGAGCGGGACCGAACCGTACGTCCGGGTGTACGCCGAGAGCGAGGACGTCGACGCGCTCGTCGAGACGGCCACGGACGTCGTCGAGGAGAGCGTGGCTGCGGTTCACTGACCTGCGGTCCGTTTCAAAAAGGGTCGACCGGCCCGCCGGTCAGAGCGGGCAGACCCTGAAAGGACCGAACGTACAGGTCTTGGAGGCAGGGTCGGAGTCGTAGTCGTGGTCGGGGTTCCACTCCACGTAGTTGTAAACCTGGACCTTGTACCGATAGTTCGACTCCCACGTCGAACCCCGAACGTCCCAGTTTTTGGACGCCTGGCTCTCGTCACGCTCCGTGTGGTTGTCGAAGTCCCCGGTGTCGGCCACGGCGGTCCCGAGGTCCGTCCAGCCACAATTGCTGGCGTTACACCGCTCCACGTAGACCGTCACCGCGACTCTCTCGCGTTTCAACACGGACTCGTCGACCTGCGCGATCGCCGTCCACGCGCCCGCCCGGTAGTCGTCGCTGGTGTCGTAGTCCTGGATGATTACGTCGGCGTCGTACCCCGACGTGTACGAGAGACAGGTGAAGGTGTCGTTCCACTTGCAGTCCATGCTCGCAGCTACGTTCGCCGAGGACCCGACGACCGATCCCAACGCGACCGATCCGCCGATCCCCGCTTTCCGCAGGATCTCTCTACGCTTCATGCACATCGGGACCAACTCGGCAGTGGACGAAAAATGTTTTCGCTAGCTCCGTATATATTATTATATCTGTATTGTTTCGTACTAACCGTGAAGGTCCGGAGGGTACGTTCGTTCCCGTCCACCGACGTCGGACGGTCAGACGGGAGCGATCGTCGAATTCGTCGGCGGAGCGCTCGAAACCTGGTCGACGGACGCACCAACAAAGTTAATGCCGCATCCGCCAACCGTCCCAACGAGACATGAAACGCGACAGGCGAGCGATCCTGAAAGGGATGGGAACGGTCGGTATCGCCGGAATGGCGGGGTGCCTCGTGGAGGACGGTGGCGGCGACAACACCGACGGCGGGACGCCGACGCCGGACCCGACGAACGTCGGGATAGTGTACGCGCTGGGCGGCCTGGGCGACCAGTCGTTCAACGACATGGCCCACCAGGGGATCCAGCAGGCGGCCGACGAGATGAACGTCGAGTTCCGGAACGCCGAACCGGAGCAGGACGCGGATTTCAGCACGCTACAACAGCAGTTCGCGTCGGAGGAGGACCCGGCCTACGACCTGATCTGTTGCATCGGGTTCGCCCAGACCAGCGCGCTCGTCGAGAACGCCCCGCAGTTCTCCGACCAGAACTTCATGCTGGTCGACAGCGTCGCGGAGAACGACGCCGGCGAGTTGATCCCGAACGTCGCCAACTACCTCTTCAACGAGCCGGAGGGGTCCTTCCAGGTCGGCAATCTCGCCGGCCAGTTGACGACGCGGGGTTTCGACGTCGGCGGCGGCTCGACCAACGACGACACGGTCGTCGGGTTCGTCGGCGGCCTGGAGAACGACCTCATCAAGGGGTTCGAGGCGGGCTACCGCGCGGGCGTCGCCCACGTCGACGAGGGCATCGAGGTCCGCTCTGCGTACGCCGGGAGCTGGAGCGATCCGACGACGGGCAACGAGATCGCCGTCTCGATGATCGGGGAGGGCGCCGACGTCATCTACCACGCCGCGGGCGGCACCGGCGTCGGCGTGTTCCGGGCGGCCCAGGACGAGGGCATCTACGCCATCGGCGTCGACGCCGACCAGTCCCGTAGCGCCTCCGAATACAGCGACGTCATCGTCGCGAGCATGGTCAAACACGTCGACACAGCGGTGTACACCTCCGTCGAGAACGTCGTCAACGACGACCACCAGGGCGGGAGCACCAACTCCCTGGGGCTGGAATCCGACGGCGTCGAGGCCGTCATCGGCCAGGACTTCGAGGGCGAGTTGCCCAGCGAGATCACCGGTTCGCTGGAGGACTCCCGGCAGGCGATCATCGACGGCGAGATCGAGGTCCCCCAGCACACCGACGAGTTGTAGCCGCCCGGCGCCCGGAAGACTCGTCAGTCGTCGGCGGTGTAGGCCCCGCTTCGATGTTCGACCCGGTGGACTTCGAGGACCGATCCGCCGTGATCGAGGACGCAAGCGAGACGGTACTGCCCGACGCGGAGTCTGGAGAACGGCCCCCCGGTCAGGGGTTCGAGGACGTCCCCCGGCTCGCGCCACTCCGAATCCACGACTTCGTCGAGTTTCGAGACGATCCGGTCCTGGACGTGCGGATCGAGTCCGTCGAACTGATCGGCGGCGCGCGGCGTGAACGTCCAATTCCAGTCCCCGTCACCCGTCATCGTCGCGCCGGTCCATCATCTCGACGACGTCTTCCCGCGAGACCAGTTCTGCACCGCCGGACCGCAGTTCGTGTTCGCTCGCCGCGATCTGCTTCCACCCTTCCCGGGAGAACTCGGGATGTTTCACCGCGTCGCGTGCCGCGTAGCGAAGGAACTCGCTCCGGGAGTTGAAGCCCTGTTCTTCCCAGGTCGCGTCGATGTCCTCGAGGAAGGCCTTGCTCAGCCTGAGGTTGATCTGGACCATCTCCGGCCCGGTATCGCCCGTTCCGGGATCGGCATCCGACATATACGAATGCTTTACGCCCATATATAGAAAAGCCTTCCTACGGAGCAGCCCCCACGATACACCTCGTCATCCCAGCAGTTCCTCGACCTCGTCACGCCCCGGCAGCGACGGCACCACGTCGAACGTGGTGACCGACAGCGCGCCGGCGGCACAGCCGAACGCGGCGGCGTCGACCGCCGACTTCCCCTCCGCGAGCGCCACCGCGAACGCGGCGTTGAACGCGTCGCCGGCGCCCGTCGTGTCCACCGGATCCACGTCCGGCGCGGGAACCCGCTCGCGGCCGTCGCCGCCGTCGACCAGCGCGCCGTCGGCGCCCAGCGTCGTCACGACCGTTCCGACGCCCAACTCGCGCAGTTGGGCAGCGACCTCGGCGTCGTCGACGTCGGCGTCGGGGTCCAGTCCCGCGAGGGTCCGCGATTCCGCCCGGTTGGGCGTCAGGTAGTCGACCCGGTCGAGCACCTCGGGCGGCAACTCGCGGGCCGGCGCCGGATTTAGGACCACGTCCAGGCCCCGCTCGTCGGCCACCTCGACGGCGGCCGCCACCGCAGGGTCGTCGATCTCCAGTTGCACCAGGAGGACGTCGCACTCGCCGATGGCGTCGGCGGCGTCAGCGACGTGCTCGCGGCCGAAGGCGTGGTTAGCGCCGGGGACGACCGCGATCTCGTTCTCGCCGTCGTCGTCGACGAGGACGACGCCGACGCCGGTGTGGGCGTCGACTCGCTGGACCGCGCCCGCGTCGACGCCCTCCCGTTCCCAGAGGTCGAAGGCGGCGTTGGCGTGGCGGTCGTCGCCGACGCACCCGACGAACCGGGCGTGGGCGTTCAGCCTGGAGACGCCGACCGCCTGGTTCGAGCCCTTTCCACCTACTACTTCCTCGAAGTTCGACCCGGGGACGGTCTCGCCGGGGACGGGAAACCGGGGCATCTCCACGACGAAACCGGCGTTGTAGCTCCCGACGATAGCCACGCGGGCGTCGGTTCCCGCGGCGTCGCCCGCGCTCGCGGTCTCTGCGGGGCCGGCCGACGGGCTGGACCGCTCGTCGCTGGCCGACCGGCCGGATCGCTCCTCGTCGGCGGGGTCAGTACTCAACATCCCCGGCCTCCGAGCCAGTGACGATCTCGACGCCGCTGGAGGCGCCCAGCAGGTCGGCGCCGGCGTCGAGCAGTTCGGCGGCGCCCTCGGCGGTGCGGATACCGCCGCTCGCCTTCACGCCGACGTCCCCGGGCGCGCGCTCCCGGAGGAACCTGACGCGCTCGACGGTCGCCTCGCCGCCCTCGCCCCAGCCGCTTGAGGTCTTCACGTAGTCGAAGCCCGCCCCCACGGCGAGGTCGACGATGCGCTCGGCCTCGTCGTCGGAGAGGGCGCCCAGTTCGAGCATCGCCTTGCAGACGGCGTCGCCGCTGGCTTCGACGACGAGTTCCATCTCCTCGCGCAGGCGGTCGTCCATCCCCGACTTCAGGAAGCCGATATTCGGCATCACGTCGACCTCCGCGGCCCCGGCGGCCACCGCGTCCCGGACGGCCGCGGCTTTGGCGATGCGGCCGTCCCCGCCCATCGGGAAGCCGGCGGCCGAGCAGACGGTCACGTCGGTCCCCGCGAGTCGCTCGCAGGCCAGCGGCACCCAGCAGGGCAACACCATCGCGCCGTCGAAGCCGTGCTCGACGCACTCCTCGCAGAGTTCCTCGATGCGCGCCCGGTCCGCCGTCGGGCTGACCTCCGTGTGCTGTATGGTCGCGGCGACCTCGGCGGGACTGCGTTCCATACGCCCCCCTGCCCGAGCGGCGGGAAAAAGGCATCGCCGGCCGGGACTGGGAGCGGTCGGATAAGCGGTAGTGACCAGTACCGACACCGGAGCGAGGATGACCGGCACGACGACGCGGGACGGGCTGAATAGCAGGGTTCCCCAGGTATTCTCGCCGGCCGACCTGGCCTCTCTGGCGCGCGCGAGGAACGCGCGCGAGGGAGGAGTAACGCAGGTGGCGCGAACCGACGTGACGCGCCCCGAGTAACGCAGTCGGCTGGGGAGGCGTGTGGACATCCCTAGTGCCCGGGTGCCGCTCGCCGTGCCGACGACATAGCCGACTCTGCGAGCCTGACGACCTAGCCGACCCCTCGATCACGACGAACCAACCAGCGAGAGACCCCCGAGCCGTGACCCCGACGGCACCGGGCCGGATTCCATCGCGGAGACAATACTTCGAAAATAGAAATAATACGCTTTAGAAAGTATAGGATTATGGTGTAGAAACTAAAGCATTGGCCGGGCGCTCGATCCCGCCCGGACGACGCTCCAGCGAGCACCGCGAGCGAGCCACCGAGAGTTTCGCGAGTACAACGAGCAGGAACTCGTCAGCGCGTGCCGCTGGCGGAAGTCGAGCGCCCGGGAGCTTTCGAGGCGTTCCCAACGCAAGTCACGGCGTCTCCGAACACCGCCGCCGGAACTCCCTCGCCACGGACCGTCGACCGGGCCGGTTCGCTCACCGCGTCGGCAGGAACACCCGGCGGACGACGCCGGGCCGTAGCAGCGTCGAGGGCGGTTGCTCCAGCCGGAGGACCCGGGCGAAGGCGTTCGTCAGGTCGCCGTCGGAGTGCGCGCGATGCAGCAGTCGGGAGAGGTACCAGTTGAGGACCGCCGTCCCCCGGGGTTTCGGGCCCTCCGTCTCGGGGAACCCGAAGTCCGCGCCGACGGCGATCTGCCAGACGTCGTCGATGACGCCGGCCGCGCGGTCGAAAAAGCGCGGGCCGACGTCCTCCAGGCCGCCGTCCGCCAGCGCGTGTTGCAACAGCGGGGCGTCCATCGCGGCCACGGACATGCCCTGGCCGTAGACCGGGTTGAAGCTGGCGAGGGCGTCGCCGACGACGACCAGGCCGTCGGGGAACCGGTCGAGGGCCTCGTAGCGCCGCCGGACGCTGGCCGGGAACGGGTAGTATCCGATCTCCTCGGTGGCCCACGGCCGGGACGCCACCAGTTCGCCCACGCGCGGGACCGGGAGGCTCTCGGCGTACTCGACGAACGCCTCCCGCTCGGTCGGCGGGTCGGCGTCGTGGACGCCCTGGAGCAGCACCTCCCAGCGGTCGCCCTCGACCGGGATCACGACGGCACCGCGCTTGCGCGGCGCCGAGGGGGGCACGAGAAAGCCCCGGCGGTCCCCGGGCGGGCGCTCGATTACGGCGGTGCTGTAGGAGACGTCGATTGTCACCTCGTCGACCGGCGGGGCCTCGTAGCCCCGTTCTTCCAGCCAGGCCGGCGTCTTGCTCGTCCGGCCGGTGGCGTCGACGACCAGGTCGGCGGCCAGTTCCGTCTGGCCGGATTCGTCGTCGATCCGGACCCCGGTGACGGCGCCGGCCGCGTCGTCGTAGCGGTAGTCGGTCATCCGGCAGTCGCCACGGACGGTGACGCCGTCGAGGGCCCGGACGCGCCGGCGGAGCACCTGCTCGAACAGCGGCCTGCTCGCACACAGCAGCGGCAACCGTTCGGGGCCCCTCGCGAGGTAGCCGTCCTCGAAGTAGTGGGTGAGGTCGGTCGACCCGTCGAGCAACAGCCCCCCGGCCGAGAGCACGTCTCCCACGAAGCCCGAGAACAGGTCTTCCAGGGTGGCCCGGCCGGCCTCCAGCATCACGTGGGGGTGGTGGCTCTGTGGCGCGCCGTCACGAGCGGCCGGTTCGTCCGGCAACGGATCGCGGTCCAGTAGCGTGACCGCCTCGAACCCGTCGGCGAGGACGCGGGCCGCACACAGGCCGGCAACGCTCGCGCCGACCACGACCGCGTGGTCGCCCCGCTCGGGAAGGCCCTCGGCGTCGAACCGCGGAACCCTCGATAGCGTCATTTGTTATTCCTGTCAGGTGAAACATTTTCGTCCTTTCGATTGGAGATTTTCCGGGCGATCCGACGCGGGCCGGAGAGTTAACCACGCGGCGGCCGTTCGTCCGGACGTGAGCGACCAACCCCGTGCCCGGATGGTCGGCATCAACCACGTCGCGCTGGCGGTCGGTGACGTCGACGCCGCCCTGGCGTTCTACCGCTCGCTGTTCGAGTTCGAACTCCGGGGCCGCTCGGAATCGAGCGCCTTCCTCGACATGGGCGACCAGTTCCTCGCGCTCGCGGAAGTCGAGGACCCCGGACCGCCCGACGCCCACCGGCACTTCGGCCTGGTGGTCGACGACCCGGACATCGTCGAGCGGAGACTGGAGGACACGGACGCCGAGTCACTCGGTGAGGGCGATTTCCGTGACCCGTGGGGCAACTTCGTCCAGGTCGTCGCCTACGAGGACGTGCAGTTCACGAAGGCAGACCACGTCCTCGCCGGGATGGGGCTGGACCTCGGGAAGTCCGAGTCCGCCCTGGCGGAACTCGCCGAGAAGGGGCTGGCGCCGGAGTGAGGCCCGCCCCCGAGCGACCCGACGCAGGCCCCCGGCGCTGCCGGCTGCCAAAGGTCTAAGCCCGTCCCCGGGGAGGAACCCACATGACCGACCACCGGGTCATCCTGGATACCGACACCGCCGGCGACGACACGCAGGCGCTCGTGCTCGCGGCGCTCTCGGATCGGATCGAGTTGGAGGGCGTCACCGTCGCCGCGGGCAACGTCGACTTCGACCGAGAGGTCGAGAACGCCAAGTACACCCTCCGGCTGGCGGGTGCGGAGGACGTCCCGGTCCACGAGGGCGCCCGGTCGCCGCTGCTGAAAGAGTACGACACCGCCGAGTACGTCCACGGCGAGGGCGGTCTCGGCGGCGAGTTGTTCCCCGACACCGGGATTCCCTCGGCCGACCAGCACGCCGTCGACTTCATCGTCGAGACGGCCCGGGAGAACCCCGGCGAGGTCACGCTGGCCTGTATCGCGCCGCTGACGAACGTGGCGCTGGCCTGCAAGCGCGAACCCGACCTCGGCGAGTTGCTGGAGGAGGTGTGGATCATGGGCGGCAACGTCGACTGCCCGGGCAACGTCACGCCGGCGGCCGAGTACAACTTCTGGGTCGACCCCGACGCCGCCAGGATCGTCCTCGACGAACTGGCGGTAACCCTGGTCGACTGGGGGGTGACGGTGCGGGATTCGCTGTTCGGGACCGAAACCTTAGAGCGGATCGAGGACGCCGCCGAGGGGTCCGAATACGCCGAGTTTTACACGGCAATCACGGAGTCGGTCCGGGAGTTCAACGAGGAAACCATTGGCCAGGACGCCACCACCCAGCCGGATTCGCTTGTGAGCGCCTGCCTGATCGAACCGGATCTGGTCGAAGCGGCCGGGGACTACTACGTCGACGTCGACGAGCGCGAGGGGATGACCCGCGGGTACACGCTGGTCGACGAGAACGGGGTGTTGGAGGAGGAGCCGAACGTGAGGGTGATCGAATCCGTGGACGCCGACGGGTTCCGGGAGCTATTTCTGGACGCGGTCGTTCACGGCGATCCGGAGCGGTCGTTGTAGGATACGTGTCTGGACGCCCGAGACGGCGAACTACCGGTATTCCTCGACGTCGATCACTCGCTTCGCCTCGGGGTGAGTGAGGTCGCCGTCGGCCGAGACGACGGGTGCATCGAGTTCCCGTCCGACGGCTGCGATGAGCGCGTCCATTCCCGAAAGGAACGGCCCCTCGTCCCCGATTTCGTCGGTGATTTCGCCGGCGAGGACGGCGGTTCGTTCGTCGATTGGACGCACCTCGCCCCACGACAGGTCGACCCGGGCACTCTCGACGTCTCCGCGAGGTGCATTCCCCTCACCAGCCAACGCTTCCGCATAGGCTGGCAGTGGGAAGACGAACGCCTGGTCCTCGTTGTCGAGGAGGTATTCGCTGGTCGCTTCGACGCCGTTGAGGTAATCGATCAGAAAGTTCGCGTCGAGGACTTTCATCCGTCCTCCGTGAGCCGTCGCATCCGTTCTTTCGAGCGTTCGTTTGACCGCTCGCGGGCTTCCCTGACGCGGTCCGCGTGTTCGTCCGACCACCTGCCGAATCCCGCGAGCAGATCGCGGTCGTCCTCGACGAGGAGACGTTCGAGAACGTCGTTGTAGCTCTCGCCTTCGCGTCGTTGCCGGTCGAGTTTCCGTTTGACCGTTTCGCTCACCCGGATCTGCTCGTCGGCGGTGCCCATGTTGCGTTGACGTTGGCGTCGACGTGATTTAGGCGTTGGGTCGGATGGCGTGCGACGACCTACGAATCAAGTCGATGGGGGATACTACGTCGACGAGTTCACGCCGGATCGTATCCGATCAAAGGAATACCGTCGGGGCCGTTCAGGTGCCTTTAACCCCCCCGAACGTATAGGGAGCGCCAGTATGACCGACGCCGCGGTCCGGATGGCGGGCATCACCAAACGCTTCCCCGGGGTCCTCGCCAACGACGACGTGGACTTCGAAGTCGAGCGCGGCGAGGTCCACGCGCTGCTCGGGGAGAACGGCGCGGGCAAGACCACGCTGATGAACGTCCTGTACGGCCTGTACGAGCCCAGCGAGGGCGAGGTGTACGTCGACGGCCAGCGCCGGGACTTCGACTCCCCCCGGGACGCCATCGACGCCGGCATCGGGATGATCCACCAGCACTTCATGCTGATCGACCCGATGACCGTCGCCGAGAACATCGTGCTGGGCAACGAACCCCGCAAGTGGGGCGGGCTGGCGGTCGACCGCGAGGCCAGCCGCGAGGCCGTCGTCGAGTTGAGCGAGCGCTACGGCTTCGACGTCGATCCCGACGCCCGCGTCGAGGACGTCGGCGTCGGCGTCCGCCAGCGCGTCGAGATCCTGAAGGCGCTGTACCGCGGCGCCGACGTGCTCATCCTCGACGAACCCACGGCGGTCCTGACCCCCCAGGAGGTCGAGGAACTGTACGGCGTCTTCGAGGAACTCACCGACCGCGGCAAGACGATCATCTTCATCACCCACAAGCTCGGCGAGGCGATGCACGCCGCGGACTCGATCACGGTCCTGCGGGACGGCGAGAACGTCGGGCAGGTCGAGGCCGGCGACACCACCCGCGAGGAACTCGCGGAGCTGATGGTCGGCCGGGAGGTCATCCTCGAAGCCGAGAAGCCGCCCAGCGAGCCCGGCGACGTTGCGTTGTCGGTCGAGGACCTCTCGGTCGTCGACGACCGCGGCGTCGAGCGGGTCCGCGGGATCGACCTGGCGGTCCGCGAGGGCGAGATCCTCGGGGTCGCCGGCGTCGACGGCAACGGCCAGTCCGAACTGATCGAGGCGATCACCGGCCTCCGGCGGCCGGACGGCGGCACGGTCGCGCTGAACGGGGAGGACGTGACCGACCGGCCGCGACGGGCCCGCATCGACGGCGGGATGGCGTACGTCCCCGAGGACCGCCAGGAGACGGGACTGGTCATGGAGTACGACCTCGTCGAGAACGGGCTGCTCGGCAGCCAGCACGACCCGGCGTACGCCCCGGGCGGCCGCATCGACTGGCCGGCCACCCGCGAGCACGTCGAGGACGTCGTCGACTCGTACGACGTCCGGCCGCCGGACCCCGACGCGACCGCCGAATCGCTGTCGGGCGGCAACCAGCAGAAGTTCGTCGTCGGCCGCGAACTCTCCCGGGACCCCTCGGTCGTGGTCGCCGCCCACCCGACCCGCGGGGTCGACGTCGGGAGCATCGAGTTCATCCACGACCAGTTGCTGGACCTCCGGGCGAGCGGGAAGGCGGTCCTGCTGGTCTCCTCGAAACTCGACGAGGTCCAGCAACTGTCGGATCGCCTGGCGGTCGTCTACGAGGGCGAGTTCGTCGCCGTCGTCGACCCCGACCGGGTCACCGAGGAGCAACTCGGCCTGCTGATGGCCGGCGAACAGCCCGGGGCGGTCCCGGAGGCCGAGCGCCTGGAGGTGGCCGAATGAGAGGGGACAGACGCCCGCGGCGGGAGGTGAGCCGATGAGCGACGGCGGACGCCCGGGCGGTGACGGGTCGAGCGACGACGACTGGCGCGACCGGGGCCGGGACGCCGTGGAGCGGCTGGTCGACGCCTCGGCAATCGAGCGCATCCTCATCAGCCTCGCGGCGCTGGTCGCCTCGCTGCTCGTCGGGGCGGTCATCGTCCTGGCGGCCGGACTGCTGGAGGAGTGCGAGCGCGGGTTCGTCGTCGGCGGGGACGTCATCTCCATCCCGTTCACCGGGGTCGGGATCCAGCTGCCGGCGTTCGAGGCGGCCGTCCCGGGCGTGGCCAACGCCTGCTATAGCCCGATGGACGTCTACTACCAGCTGTTCGTCGCCCCGTTCACGAGTTCGTTCAACTTCGCGCTGACGATGAAGGAGACCACGCTGCTGTTGTTCACGGGGCTGTCGGTCGCCGTGGCGTTCCGGGCCGGGCTGTTCAACATCGGGACCCAGGGGCAGCTGGTGCTGGGCGGGCTGGGGACGGCGCTGGCGGTGCTGTGGGTCGCGCCGCTGTTGCCCGGCGGCCTCCTCGGCACGCTGATCCTGGTCCCGTTCGGCCTGCTCGTCGGCGCGGTCGTGGGCGGGCTCTACGGCGCCATTCCGGGTGCGCTGAAGGCCTACGCCGACGCCAACGAGGTGATCACGACGATAATGTTGAACTTCGTCGCCACGGGGGTCGCGTTCTACCTCGTCTCGGCGTACTTCCAGGACCCCGGCAGCCAGAGCACCGAGACGGAGTCGCTGCCCGGGTACGCGCAACTGTCGCCGGAGGTGGAGGCGTTCTCCGGGACGGACTTCTCGGTGGTGGCGTTCCTGCTGGGCGTCGTGCTGGTCGGGGCCGTCTACTACCTGCTGTGGCACACCGCGTTCGGCTACGAACTCCGGACGAGCGGCCTCCAGCCCGCCGCGGCGGCCTACAGCGGCGTCGACTCCGAGCGGATGGTCGTCGCGAGCATGTTCATCTCCGGCGCCCTGGGCGGCGTCGGCGGCGCCATCTACGTCATGATGGTTCTGGGCCGGTGGCGCGCGGGCGTGCCGCCGCTGGGCTTCGACGGGATCACCGTCTCGATCCTGGCGGGCAACAACCCCCTGGGGGTCGCCCTCGCCAGCGGGCTGTTCGGGACGCTCAAGAGCGGTAGCCTCAGCATCGAGTTCGCGCTCGGGGTCCCCAGCCAGCTCGTCGAGGTGCTCCGCGGGCTGGTCATCCTGTTCGTCGCCATGCCCGAGTTCTTCCGGATGTTGGGCATCCGCTACGACGTCGGCGAATCCGGCGGAGCGCCCGGGAGCGACGGCGACCGGGGCGAGACTCCCGGGGGCGACCCGGTCGAGGCCCCCGAGACAGAGAGCGACCCCGTCGACGGCGCCGCAGAGACGGACGGCGGTGTCGACCCGGACGGCGGCCCAGGAGCGAACGGCGCGGCCACGGGAGGTGAGCCGGATGAGTAGCGCCGTCTGGCACCAGCGCAACTCCGTGCGTGCGGGCCTCGCCGGCGCGGCGCTGGTCGTCGTCGCCGTGCTGGTGGAACTGCTGTTCCCCCAGAGCCCGGTGGCGGGGCTCCTCCGGCTCGTCGACGCCGGGTACGTCGGCGCGGCCCTCCGGCTGACCGTGCCCATCGCGTTCGCCGCACTCGGCGGCATCTTCGCCGAGAAGAGCGGCGTCATCAACATCGGCCT
>CAYTAG010000084.1:0-13472 GCA_964435625.1 uncultured Halobacteriales archaeon
CGGTTCGCGTTGCTCACCGTCTCGTTGCACGGGCCGGGAGGGATTTGAACCCCCGTCCATCTGGTGTCTTCCACTGCCACCGAAGTGCGCTGGCCGCGTTAAAAGCCAGACGCTCTGCCTAACTGAGCTACCGGCCCTCGTCTCCATTTGTTCCCTCTCCCGGATAAACGCTAGGATTCCACACGCTTACGACGAGCGAGGCCCTTCCAGGTCCATGGACGTCTCCGCGTACGCCGACGAACTCCGGACGCTTGCCGACGGCCTCGTCGAGTCCGAGAGCACCGCCGGCGAGGAAGCCCCCGCGCAGGACTGGCTCGAAGACCGTCTCCGGGACCTCGGCTTCGAGACCTACACCTGGTCGGCCGATCCCGAACGACTCGCCACCCACCCCTCCTTCCCCGACGACCCGGACGCCATCCCGACCGCCGACCGCCCCAGCGTCGCCGGCGTCCTCGAACTGGGCGACCCCGACGCAGGTCCGGCGCTCGTGCTCAACGGCCACGTCGACGTGGTACCCGCGGAACGGGACCTGTGGGACACCGACCCCTTCGAGGCGGTCCGACGGGGTGACGACCTCGTGGGGCGGGGCGCTGCGGACATGAAGTCCGGGCTTGCGGCCTGCGTCGTCGCTGCCCGCACGCTGGCCGACGAGGGCGACGTCGACGGCCGGATCGCCGTCGAGAGCGTCGCCGGCGAGGAGGACGGCGGGATCGGCGCCGCGGCCGCCGCACTCGACAATCCGTACCCGTTCGAGCGGGACGCCGCAATCGTCGCCGAACCGACCGAACTCCGGCCCGTCGTGGCGACGGAGGGGTCGCTGATGGCCCGCCTGCGCCTGCGGGGCCGTTCGGCCCACGCCGCGACCGCCTGGCGGGGCGAGTCGGTCCTGCCGCACTTCGAGCGCGTCCGCGCCGCTCTGGAGGAGTTCGAAGCCGAACGTCACGAGACGGTCACTCACCCGCTGTACGAGGCGTTCCCGACCCGGTGGCCCGTCGTGGTCGGCCGCGTGTCCGCCGGGTCGTGGGCCTCGACGGTCCCCGCCGAACTGACGGCGGAGTTGCGCGTCGGCGTCGCCCCCGGCGAGACGGTCGCCGAGGTCGAGCGGGACCTTCGCGAGCGGATCGCTACCGTCGCCGCGGCGGACGGCACCGGGACGGCGGACTGGCTGGCCGAGCATCCGCCGGAACTGGAGCGGTTCTCTGTGCAGTTCGAACCGGCCGAAGTCGATCCCGACGCGGCGGTCGTCGGTGCCGTCCAGGACGCGATGGCGACCAGCGGACTGGACGACGTGGCTCCCCGCGGGGCGACCTACGGCGCCGACCAGCGCCACTACGTCGAGGCCGGCATCCCGACGGTCGTGTTCGGCCCCGGGAGCATCGAGCAAGCGCACTTCCCGAACGAGCGCATCCACTGGCCCGACGTCGAGACGGCCGCGGCGGTGCTTGCCGACGCGAGCCGGCGGTTCCTCGACGGGTCGTGAGGATCGCCACGGAGCGATCTACTCGAAGTACGTCGACAGCGCCGCGGCGACGATCTCGCCGGGCGGGACGCCCTCGATGGCGGCCCGGCGGCGCAACTCCACGTAGGCGTCCGCCGGCAGTTCGACGCCGAGTTCGCCGGGGGTCACGCCCAGGTCGGCCAGGGCCGTCTCGACCGGCCGTC
Organism: uncultured Halobacteriales archaeon; assembly: GCA_964435625.1. GTDB lineage: Archaea > Halobacteriota > Halobacteria > Halobacteriales > PXRE01 > PXRE01. Next base: position 1,663 of record CAYTAG010000084.1, read on the forward strand.
CCGCCGCGACCGCGCTGGTGGCCTCACGCACCTCCCGCACCGTCAGGTCGGCGTCGATGGTCGCCCACGCCAGGACGAACCGGGCGTCCCCGCGCACGCGGGCGATGTGCTTCGCGGCGGTCGGCGCGAGGTGACCGGTGGCGACCTGTCGCCGGACCGCGTACGGCAGGTCGTGGACCCGCGCCCACTTGCGGATGAACGCGACCGTCGCCTCCTCGCCCGCCCGCTCGGCGGCCGCGCGGTAGGACCCCTCCCCGCGGACGAGCGCGGCGCAGGCGGCCGCCCCCCGGAGCACGGCCAGCGAATCCGCCTCGGTCGCCGACGCTGCGAACGAGCGGACGACCGCTGCGGCCCGTTCGAGGCTCTCGGGGTCCTCGGGATCGAACTGCTCGGCCTCCGCGGCGCGCTCGCCCCGTACCTCGGGGTCGCCCCGGATGACCGGCTCGCCGACCGGCGACTCGCGTTCGACGGGGCGGTCGTCTTCGTCGACCATTGGCGGACGTTCGATCCCGGTCGTCAAAAGCACTCCCCGTCGCGGCGCGGTCGCCGTCCGAAACGTTTCTCCGGATCAATCCGTACGAAAGAGCAGGTCGGCGCCGTAGTCGGGGCCGACCGGTGCGATCCGGTCGCCGTCGGCCAGCCGGATCGAGTCGGCCGGGTCCGGATGTGGCGGCGTCCGGCCGGCCTCCAGCTGGCGCACGAACCCGTCCTCGGAGACGACGTACGCCAGCCCCTCCCCGGCGTCGACGAACGTCCCGTTCAGGCTCCGGTCCTCCAGGTACCAGGCGTCCTCGCGGTACTCCAGGGCCGCGTGCACCCCCGAGAGGTGCTCGCCGGGGTCCGCGAGGACGACGTCAGGGACCGGGCCGTCCGTCGACCACCGGCCGACGGTTGCGCCGGGGTGGACGTCGACGCTCCGCGCCGACCCCTCCAGGCGGGCCAGTTCGTCCGTCGTCCCGACCCGCGGCGCCAGCGCCGCGGCGAACTCGCCGGCGTCCGCGTAGCGGTCCCCGGGGACCGGCGCGGTGGCCGTCCGCAGGACGGCCGCGAGGTCGTCCGAGCAGTCGGCTCCCAGCTCGTGGGGATCGACGGGACCGTCGCCCGCCGTCTCGGCCGGGGTCGGGTCGCCCGTCAGCAGGTAGACCGCGAGCGCGCCGAGGGCGTAGACGTCCGACCACGGGCCGACCGACCGGTCGCGGTCCGGGGGCGTCAGTTCCGGGGGCTTGAAGCCGTCCTGGTGGAACAGCGGCGCCGGGTCGTCGTCGACGGTGGCGGCGTTGAAGTCGATCAGCGCCGGCGGGCCGCGCCGGCGGCGCAGGACGTTGTTCGGCTTCAGGTCGAGGTAGGAGATCCCACAGCGGTGCAGGTACGCGAGCGCGCCGGCGACCGGTCGCCCGACCGCCGCGAGGGCGTCGACCCCCGGGGTCGCAAGCGAGTCCAGGGACTCGCCGCCGACCAGTTCGGTAGCGACGTAGGCCGTACCGTCGTCGTCGACGGCGCCGTCGACGAACTCGACCAGCGCACCCGGGACGACGGCGCCGTCGAGCCGCCGGAAACACCGGAGTTCGCTGTGGAACCGCTCGCGCACGGTCCCGCGGTCGTGTGTCTCGTCGCGGCCGCACTTGACCGCGACCGGCTCGCCGTCGGGGTCGATCGCCCGCCAGACGGACGCGAAGCCGCCACCACCGATCCGTTCGCGAAGTTCGAACCGGCCGCCGACGGCGGCCCCCTCGCGCGGTCGGAACGTCATCTCGACCGCCGGTTACGAGAGGAACCGGCTGAACAGGTTCTCGTCCTCGTCGGCCTCGTTGACGATCCGCTCGGCCCGCTCGACGGACTCGAAAAAGCGGAACCGTACCGCGCCGTCCTCGGGCGTCTGCAGCGTCAACGCCATCCCCTCCCGCAGCCGGTAGGTCTCGCCGACCTCGTCGCCGTCCGCCCGGAGGTGGTGCCAGTCGCCGTCGGTCCCCTGGACGTGGGTTCCGGAACTGCTGGTGTCCCGGACCCGCCAGTAGCCGGCGTCGTCCTGCTCGAACCGGGCGTGGTGGTGGTCGATTCCGACCTCGTCGTCGACGACCAGCCCGATGTTGGGGTTGTCGGACGCGTCCTCGTCCCGGCGTCCGATGGTGAAGCCGGGTTCGATCTCGAAGATGGCTTCCTGACCCTCCATCCAGACGGCCGCCGTCCCGTCGTCGCCGTCGGCGGCGGCCCCGTCGACGCGCATCACGTCGGCGCCGTCGTCGTCCTCGTCCGACCGGCGGTCGGTCGCAGCGGGCTCGATCACCGTCTCCTGGTCGGCGAGCGACCGGTCAGGGTCGGCCGGCCCGCGGGCCGGCAGGACCGCCGGCGTCGGGTCGGCGGCCGGGTCCCGCGCCAGCGCGATGGAGAGGTTGTCCTTGCCGCCGCGGTCGTTGGCTATCTCGACCAGATCGCCGGCGGCCGCCCGGAGGTCCGGCGCCTCCAGCACGAGGTCGCGGATCTCGTCGTCGGTGACCATCGCCTCGAGCAACTGCTCGCGGGCGGCCTCGACGTCGTCGGCCTGCTGGTAGGTCTGCCGGAGTTCGCCGACGTGGGGGTAGGCGTCGATGAGGCCGTCGCTGGTGACAAGCAGGACGTCCTCGGTGAAGACGGGCGCGGACCCGAACTCGACGTCGACGTTCGGTTCGCCGTACGGCGAGCCGCCGATGGCGTTGGTGATGGCCGTCGCCTGCTCGTGGACCCGGGCGTACACCTCGTCGTCGATCTCGCCCTGTTCCAGCAGTTCGTTGGTCACCGCGTGGTCCTCGGTGAGTTGCTGGATCTCGCCGTGCTCGGCGTTGATCAGGTACGCGCGGCTGTCGCCGACCCAGCCGTAGTGCAGCCGGCCGTCGGCGTAGACGCAGACGACCAGCGTCGTCGCGGGCCGGCCGCCGGCGTCGCGGGCGTACTCCTGGACCTCCGCGTGGGCGGCGTCGACCGCGTCCTGGATCGCGGTCCGGATGCGGTCCTCGGTCAGTACCGGGCCGTCGTCGGTCGGTGCCTCGACGCCGTCGAGGTCGAACCGGCCGGGGCGGTCGGTCCCCGGTCCGAGCAGGAACTCCGCGAGCCGCTTTCGGACGACGGTCGTCGCGAGAAACGACGCGGCGTCGCCGGCCGCCTCGCCGCCGACGCCGTCGCCGAGGACGAAGACCCCGACCGGTCGGGCTACGTCCCGGTGGTGGTTCTCGAAGACGGCCGTCGCGACGCTGTCCTCGTTGATTCCGCCCTGGCGATCCTTCCGCGCGCCGATGTCTATCGAACTCGCGTGCTCCATGGTCACTGGTTGAACCGGAAGTAGAACCGTTCGGGGTACTGCGGGTCGACGAGTGCGATGGTGTCGCCGTCCTCCAGCCGGGTCTCGGTGGGTGGGTCACCGGGCACGTCCGCGCCGGACTCCCGCTGGCGACGCTGGCCGCGTTCGGACAGCAGGAGGTCCCACTCCCGCTCGTTGCGTTTGCTGACGTACGTTCCGTTCAGGCTGGTGTCGATCAGCCGCCAGCCGCCGTCGTCGTCGGCCTCGAACCGGCAGTGGACCGCCGACAGTGCCTTCTGGCGGTCGTCGTCGAGGACGATCGACGGCTGCGGCCCGTCGGGGGTGTCCCGGCCGATGGTGTCGCCCGGGCTGATCGTCCACTCCCGGTCCTGGCCGAGCCACGTGATGGAAGCCTGCTCGGGCAACGCCGGGTCGCGGTTCTCCAGGGCGGCCTTCAGCGCCGACGCGTTGGGGTACCGGTCCCCGCGGTCGTGCCGGGTCGCGGTCTCGACGATGTCGTCGAGGTAGCCGGCGCTCTCGATGCCGAACTCCGAGGGCCGGACGCCGTCGTCGTCGGGCACCCAGCCCACCAGCAGGAAACAGAGGATCTTCCCGACGGAGTAGACGTCGCTCCAGGGTCCCTGTCGCTGGCTGGCGCCCTCGTTCAACTCTGGCGGCTTGAACTCGCCGGGGACCGTCGACTCGTCGGTGTCACCGTCCCCGGTTGCGAACTCGGGGGCGCCCTGCTCCGGCACGAACCCCTTCGCCGTCGTGAAGTCGATGATCTTCGGGGTCCGGTCGGCCTCCAGCATGATGTTGTCCGGCTTGAGGTCCCGGTAGATGATGTCGTTGTCGTGCAAAAACGAGAGGGCGTCACAGACCCCGATGCCGACCTCCCGGACCGCGTCCGGCTCCGAGAGTGGGTCCTCGTCGCGGACCACCTCGCCGATCTCCTCGCCGCTGATCAACTCGATGACGAGAAACGGCATCCCGAAGCCCCGTTCGTCCCCGTAGTAGGACATGATGTTGGGGTGGCCGCCGGCGTCGGCGATCTCCGCGAGGACGTCGGTCTCCCGCTCGAAGTACTTGTCGACCAGGTCCTCGGGCGCCTGCCCCCAGTAGTTGGGGTGTTTCAGCGCCACCGCCCGGCCGAGCGAGCGGTCCTTGGCCCGCCAGACGACGCCGAACCCGCCGCGGCCGATCACCTCCTGGAGCTCGTAGCGGCCGTCCAGCACGTCGCCCTCGTCCGGTTCGGAGATGGTGTCGGGCGTCACGGTTTCACTCGAATCGTTCGTCCTCGTAGACGACCGTCGTCTGTTCCTGGATGCGGCGGGTCTGTTCCTCGTCGCCCTCCTCTATCTTCGTCACGTCCTCCTTGAGGTCGGTGACGACCTGGGTGTCCCCGGCGATGATCTCCGTCTCGTCGATCAGGTCCTTGACCTCCCGCAGGTCCTCGTCCTCGTCGGCGTGGGCCAGGTCCGACCGGATGACGGTGTCCCGGTGGGCCAGGAAGACGTCGCGGTTCTGCTCGGCCAGTTCCTCCTCGTCGTCCGAATAGTTGACCGCCAGTTGGGTCGACGCCGACCGCGACCCGGCCTCCAGGCCGAGGTTCGCCAGCAGCCGCCGGTTGCCGACCTCGCCGCCGGGCGCGTCGATCTTCATGACGATCCGCTGTTCCTCCCGTTCCTGGAGGTCCGGCAGCCCCACGATTACGTCGCCGTCCTCGTACTCGGGGTCGACCCGCTGGACCTGGGGCCTGCGCCGGTACACCTCGGCGATCTCGGTGCCGGGTGCGACCGGTTCGACCACCAGCCGCGGGTTGTTCGCGACGACCGTCGACGCCTCCTGGACGACGTCGCCGAAAAAGGACCGAATGTCCGTCGGCTTGGTCACGTGGACCCACCGCCCCTGGGACTGCTCGCCCAGCGTCCGGATGACGTCCTTGTCGTAGTCGACGCCGATGCCCGCGGAGTACACCGAGATGCCGTCCTCGGCGATGCTTTTGGCGAGCGGTTCGAACTCCTTGGCCTCGAAACTCGTGTCGCGGCCGTCGGACAGAAGCAGGATACGTTTCGCGACTTCGTCGCCGCCGTCGAGGTCGGAGATGGATTCCCAGGCCGTCTCCAGGCCCGCGTAGATGTCGGTCCCGCCGCGGGCCTCCAGGCGGTCGACCCGTCGCTCGGCGTCGGTGCGACCGATGTCCCCCCACCTGGTCGCCTCCAGGATCGTGTCGACGTCGGTGTCGAACGAGACGATGCTCAGGTAGTCGTCCTCGTTCAGCAGGCCAAAGACGAGGTTCGTCGCGTCCCGCACCTGGTCGATCTTGTCCCGCATGTCCATCGAGCCGCTGGTGTCGACGCAGATGGCGACGTGTCGCTCGGCTGGCTGTTCGATCTCGCCGGGGTCGACGACGACCTCACAGGAGATCCCGCCACCCTCTTCGGGGAGGTTCGGACGGTTAACCGTCGCTGATATTTCGGCTGTCATTGCAGTGAATGCCTAGACAGAGTACCGAGGGCCGGATAACGTTTTCGGCGCCCCGTCTCATCAAATTAAGAATAGGTTACCGGGCGGGCGGGCGGCGCCAGGGGCCGCCGTGTGCCGGCAGATCGATCCTTACAGTTCGACCCGGACGGTCGCCCGGCCGGCCAGTTCGAGTTCGTCGCCGTCTTCCAGTTCGGTGCGGTCGCCGTCGAGGTCCTCGCCGTTGAGGCTCGTCCCGTTCGTGCTCGTGTCGGTCACGTACACGCCGTCGTCCTCCACGGAGAACGTCAGGTGCTCGCTGGAGATGTACTTGACCTCCTCGCGGCCGCCGCTTGCGCTGACCAGCGACTCCAGCCAGTCGTTTTCCTGGCGGCCAAACGTATCGCCGTCGCCGAACGTGTAGGAATCGCCGTCGACGACGAGGGTGACCTCGCGGGGGGCGTCGCCGTCGCTCTCGCCGAGTCGGTCCCGGACGGCGTCCAGGTCCGTCCCGCAGCTCGGGCAGTACGATTCGTCGTCGACGTCGGTCCCGCAGTCGGGACACGCCGACAGTTCCTCGGGTTCGTTCTCGTCGTCGCCGAGTTCGGAACCGCATTCCGGACAGAACGACGCGTCGGCGTCCACGGACGCGCCACAGGACCCGCACTCGGCCGTTCCGTCGTCCCCGTCGGCTTCGGTGTCGTCGCTCTCGTCGTCTTCGACCTCGCTCTCGTCGTCTTCGACCTCGCTCTCGTCGTCAGCCCCGGCTCCGTCGGCTTCGTCGTCGAGATCGCCGGCGTCGTCCAGGTCGCTCTCGTCGTCGGCCTCGTCGAGGTGGTCGGCCTCGTCGTCGACCGCCTCCTCGGCCTCGTCGGCGTCGACCTCGCTCTCGGCAACTTCGTCGGTCTCCTCGGCGTCCGCGTCCAGGTCGTCGGCGTCCTCGTCGTCCGCCGCCGGTTCGTCCTCGTCGACGTCCGCCGCCTCGTCGGCGTCCTCGGTGGCCCCGTCGTCGGCCGAGTCGGCCTCGCCGTCGTCGGGGTCTTGCTCGGCGTCCGCGTCGTCCTCGGCCTCCGGCCGGCCGAAGTCGGGGTGGGGCGTATCGCAGTCGGGACAGAACCCCCCGTGCGGCGCCGGTTCGAACGTGTTGTCACACGAAACGCAAGTGAGCATGCTCTCGTTCTCCATGCTATTCGAGGGACGTAGACCGCGGAGGTAGAAAAAACCTACTTGTCAGCGGACCCAGACGTCCTCGTTCCGGCCGTCCGGTTCCGGACGTAAGTTCGCGTTACCGGGCGCCTGGCCCGACTTCGGGTGGTCCTGTCCGGCAGTCCCGTCAGCCAGTCCGGATGGTCGTCCGCAAGTCCAGGTCCCGTCCGCGGTCCGGATGGCCCGTCCGCCAGCGGGTTCCAGGGGCGTCCCTTCGGTCGACGTCCGCGTGCGAACCCCACTCTTTAAGCCAACCGTACCCGTTTTGTCGTAGCAGCGAAACTGCGTGGTACCATGTGGCTCTCCCTCATCCCGGCCGAACGGCCGTTCCCCGCGGTCGTCGATAGCCTCGGGTTCGACGATCCACTGCTCGTCGTCGCGCTGGCCGTCTTCGCCGTCCTGACGCTCGTGGTCCTGCTCGTCGCCGGGCGGAAGGCACTCGGGACGGACGGCGCGTCGGCCGGAGATAGCTCCTCCTCCGACCCGGACTCCGATTCGGACGTCCCCGACGAAAGCGAGTGGACCGTCTCGTACAACCCGCCGTCGCGTCGCTCCAGCGACCGCCGTTCCTCCCGGTCGAGCGGGTCCCGGAGCAGTAACTCGAACCGGTCCCGGTCGTCGGGCGGCGCCGCCGGCGGGTCGAGCACCTCCGGGTCCGCGAGCGCGTCGTCGAGCGGATCCGACGACGCCGCGGCCGAGTCGGCGACGGACGGCTCCGGCGAGACGCGGCTGTACGACCCGTCGGACGACGACCCCACGGGAACGGACACCCGCATCTTCACCGGCGAGAAGGACGCCGACCAGACCTGCCCGGACTGCGAGGAACCGCTCCCGTCCGGGACCGACTGGGAGTTCTGCCCCTTCTGTGGGTACGAACTCTAGGCCCGGGACCGGCGCCCCGAAACCGACGGTTGCATAGGCCTCCGTCCGGTAGCGGTCCCCGATGGACGTCCGCTTTCTCGGCGGCGCGCGCGAGATCGGCCGCAGCGCCGTCCTCGTCGACGATTCCCTGCTGCTGGACTTCGGGCTGACGACGGACACGCCGCCGTCGCTGCCCGTGGGCGCCTCCCGCGGCGGCGGCCCCGGCATCGATCCCGACGCGGTCGTCGTCTCGCACGGCCACCTCGACCACGGCGGCGCCGTCCCCTCGCTGCTGGCGGGCGACGCCCGGCCCCCGATCCACTGGACGCCGCCGACCCGCGAACTGGCGACGCTTTTGGCCCGCGACACCCTGAACCTCCACGGGCACAGCCCGTCGTGTCCGTTCACCGACGAACACGTCGCCCGGGTGTCCCAGGTCTCGACCACCCACGGCTACCGCGAGCCCTTCGAGGCGGCCGGCTACGAGGTGACCTTCTTCGACGCGGGCCACGTGCCCGGTAGCGCCCACGTGCTCGTCGACGACGGGGACACCCGCCTGCTGTACACCGGGGACTTCCACACCGACGATCAACGACTCGTGTCGGGCACGACCGCCCGGCCGGACGCCGACGTCGTGATCGCCGAGAGCACCTACTCCGACGTCACCCACGAGGACCGCGCGACCCTGGAGGACCGGTTCGCCGAGAGCCTGCAGACGACGCTCTGGGAGGGCGGCACCGTCGTCGTCCCGGCGTTCGCCATCGGCCGCACCCAGGAGGTGATGTTGATCTGCGAGCGTCACGGCATCGACTGCTACGTCGACGGCATGGGCCAGCGGGTCACGTCGCTGTTCCGCCGGCACCCCGAGTTCCTGCGGGACGCCGAGGCGCTCCGGCGCGCGAAGTCCAGCGCGCGCTACGTCGACGGCCACAGCGGGAGCAAAGCTCCCGCGAGCCACACGGGACGCGGGGCGTCCCGTGGACAGCGCGAGCGGATCGCCGACCAGAACACGGTCATTATCACGACCGCCGGGATGCTCAGTGGCGGCCCGGCGATGACGTACGTGCCGGCGATCCGGTCGAACCCGACGAACAAGATCGCCCTGACCGGCTACCAGGTGGAAGGCACGCCCGGCCGGGAGCTGCTGGACACCGGCCGCGCGGAGATCGACGGCCGGGTGATGCCGATCAGCGCCCAGGTCGAGTCCTACGACTTCTCGGCGCACGCCGACCGGGGCGGACTCCTCGAATTTCTCGACGCCTACCGCGACGCCGAGGTGCTGGTCAACCACGGCGACCGATGCGAGGCGTTCGCCGGGGAACTCCGGGCCGACGGGTTCGACGCCAGCGCGCCCGAACTCGGCGAGACCCGGACCCCCTGATCACCCCATCTCGGCCCCTTGACCTCCCCGTTTCGGCCTCTCGATCTCCCCGTTTCGGCCTCTCGATCACCCGTTTTGCGCCCGGTAGCGCGGGGTCGCCGCCCCCACCCGCCGGGTCGTCGTCCGCCACCGGCGTCTGCCGGGACGTCATCCCGGGACGTCGGTCTACTCCTCCTCGATCTTCCGGATGATCTCGTCGGCTTGCTCGCGGGCCTTCTCCTCGCCGACGTTCTTGCTGATGAGCACCGACTGCACCTCCCAGTCGTCGCCGTCTTTTCGCTTGCCGGTACGGACCTCGCTGTCCTCCGAGACGGAGTCGGAGACGCGGTCCGCCCAGTCCGGCGTGCGGATGGTGTCGAAGTCGTCGGGGTCGCGGTACCGGACGTGGACGTACTCGTCCTCGGTCTCGACGGCCTGGGGTTCGGGAACCATGTGCGACGGTAACACGCGAACGCGCATAAGGGATGTTCGAGGTGGGCTGACGTGTCCAGCGGCGGGGCTTGCTTTCGATGTGTTTTTCCCGGACGGCCGAGTTGTGCCGGGTATGGCTACGTTTCAGGTCACCGTCGCGGACCCCGAGTCGGGCGCGACCTACCAGCGCGAGGTATCGGACCAGGACGCCAACCGGTTTCTCGGCATGGAGATCGGCGACGAGGTCGACGGCGCCGCCGTCGACCTCGACGGCGGCGCCATCGAGATCACCGGCGGTTCGGACGCGACCGGCCGGCCAATGCGACCGGACGTTGCCGGCCCGAACCTCAAGGAGGTCCTGCTCGACGGCGGCGTCGGCTACCAGCCGTCCCGCGAGGGCGAGCGCAAGCGCGTCACGGTGCGGGGCCGCGAGGTGAGCGAGGAGATCGCGCAGGTCAACGCCGAGATCGTCGACCGCGGCGGTGCCGACCCCGAGGCGGTCTTCGGCGAGGGCGACGACGAGTAGATGGACCGGGTCGCCAGCGACCACCCGGGCGTCCACACCGTCGACGGGACGCTGGTCCGGGCGGGCCGCACCGACCGCCCGCGCGTGTCGATCCCCGCCGAGGCGGCCGACCGCTTCCCGGCCGACGAGGTCGTCCGGTTGATCGTCGACGGCGACGAACTGTTCTCGCCGGTCGCCGCAGAACTGTCCGGCGACGGCCTCGAACTCCGGGGCGCGTTCGACGCGCCGGAGGCGGCCCGCGAACCGGGCGCCGGCACCGACCGCCTCGCCGAGTGGCACGACGACGCCGCCGTCCCGTTCGGCAACACCGTCCACGTCGACGTCGTCGAGGAGGGGTACAGGTACGGTCTCCGCGCGCCGGGCGAGCGCGCCGTCTACTCGTCCGGCCGCCCCGACGAGGGCTTGCAGGACATCGCCGAGGACCTGCTCGGCGACGGGTGACCTGCTCCAGGCGACGGTTCTCCCGGACGCGTCGATTCCCGCCCGTGGTCGACTCTGACGTTATATGGATATATGTACATATGTTCATATATGGGCCGGTGGCGGGTCGACGGCGTTCCGGCGGCCACCGACGCCGCGAGTCGCGGGACCTTTAGTTCCCCTCGAACTATCAGGGGGCATGACCGACCGACTGGCGGCGTTCCTCGCGGGCGAGCGCCCCGACGAGGTGGCCATCTACCTGTCCGACGACGCCGTCGACGACCCCGACCGACTGGCCGACTACGGCGAGCGCGTCGAGGAGGGGACGCTGTTGATCGTCGACGGCGAGCGCGGCCGCGGCGCGTTCCAGGCCGCGACCGGGGTCGGCGCGATGACGTTCGCCCAGGAGGCGACCCGCCGCAAGGGGGCGGTCGACCGGGGCCTGACCGCCGGCGACTGCCCGGAGGCCGACGAGGTCGACGGCGACCACGGTGTCCGGTACACCTTCGCCTTCGCCGAGGAGCACAAGCCCGACATGGACGGCATCTACGGCGAGGGCGACGTGATCCACGCCTACGTCCAGTGTTCCTGCGGGACCCGCTACTCCGAGCAGTGGCTGGCGGAGGAGTGATCGCCGGGCGCCCATGACGGTCGGCCCCGACGATACCGACCCCCTCCCGACGGCCGACCTCCGGCGGATGTTGGCGCACGTCGACCCGGACTGGCGACTGGTTGACGCCGAACCGTCCGCCGAGAGCAGCGACGCCGTCTACCTGGCGACGGTCGAGGACGGCGGGACCGAGCGCTGCGTCGTCCTGAAGTACCCCGTGCTGGTCGAGGACGACCGGTTCCGGCGGGAGGCCGCGCTGACCGACTACGTGGCCGCGAACACTTCGCTGCCGGTCCCTGCAGTCCTGGGGAGCGTCGACGAGCACGACGAACTGCCCGCACCGTTCTTCGTTATGGAGCACCGCGAGGGCGTCAACCCACAGGCGATGGACGGGGACCTCGACCCCGGGGCCAGAGACCGGGTGGTCCGCGAGGCCGGGCGCAACCTGGCCGAACTCCACGACCTCGGGCCGCTGTCGGGGTTCGGCTGGGTGACCGTCGAGGGCGGCGAACTTGCCGTCCGTGACCCGCGGGACTCCTGGCGTGAGACGGTCCGGTCCTGGGTCGAGACGCCTCTGTCGGACCTGGCCGATCCGTTCGCCGACCTGGAGGCCGACCTCCGGGCGGGCCTGGAGGCTCGAATCGCCGGCCTGCCCGACGAC
>CAYTAG010000085.1:0-5197 GCA_964435625.1 uncultured Halobacteriales archaeon
ATCACCTCGAAGCCGTTCGAGGAGTCCAAAAATCGCGCGCTGGAACGCATCGACGACTGGGAGGACGGCGAGGACGTCCCGCACGTCGTCAACTTTCAGGACGCGAGCCGGCTCCAGCGAGTCTTGGCGCCCCGGCGACTGGAACTGGTGCGCAGCCTCGTGGACGAGTCCGCCGACAGCATCCGCGACCTCGCCACCCGCCTTGACCGTGACGTCCGGCAGGTCCACGACGACGTTCGACTACTGAGCGAGTACCGAATCGTCCACTTCGCGGAGGAAGGCGGCGCGAAAAAGCCGTTCGTGCCGTACCGGACGGTGAAGATCGAAGTGGAACTCGGCCCGGCGTCCGAAGAGGGATCGGAGTCCGCCGCGTCCGTTTGACCGACCTTCAGTACGGATTCGCGGGACAGCCGTCCTGATCGCCGTACACTGTTCACCGTGCGGCGTACGCCGAAGGGTTGATGACGCCGGCCCCTGTAGCTACTACCATGAGCCAGGACCGGAACGACCGCGGCCGGTTCACGGAGACGGTGACGCTGGCCGACGTCCTGGGGGTCTTCGACCGGGTCGAAGGCCCGGTGGTCACCTCCGGGGACGTTGCAGAGGAAACCGGTTGCTCCCGGGACTCCGCCCGCCGGAAACTCGTGCAACTGGAGGAACAGGAGCGAGTCGCGAGTCGGAAGACGGCCGGCCGCGTCGTCTACTGGCGTCGGGACGCCGGGGAACCCCGGCCCGTCGATCCGGACGATCCGATCTTCACCGACCGGCCCACGTTCTCCTCGGGGCGCGGTGACCTCTCGACGAGCGTCGACGAACTGCTGTACGGCGAGGGTGCATGAGTTCGCAAGAAGCCGGCGTCCCCCTGTTCGTCGACACGAGCGCGTTCGTCGCACTGTTCGACGAGAGCGACGCCAACCACGACGCTGCGAACGCCGTTCTCGCGGGCATCCGGGACAGTGGCCTACCGTACGGGCCGGTGTTCACCAGCCGATACGTCCTCTCGGAGACCGCGACGACCCTCCTGGTGGGCGTCGGCCACCGCGCGGCCGTCGAGGCGCTCGGGACGGTCCGGGCGTCGTCGACGTTCAACGTCCTGGGGGTCGGAGCTGAGGTCTTCGACCGGACCGCCAGTCGGTTCGAGCAGTACGACGACCAGGTCATCTCGTTCGTCGACCACACGAACGCCGTGCTCTGCGAGGAGTACGACGTCGAACACATCTTCGCGTTCGACGGCGACTTCGCCACACTCAGACTGGTCCGCGTCCCGGCCGACACCGGCGACGTTCGGGGAAATCCGTGACGGTCCGATGGCCTCCGGTGATCGTCGGCCTCAGCAACAGGTGTCGGTCCCGTACCAGTCGCCACAGATCTTGATGTTGCCGTACTGGTCCTCGCAGCACATCCGCTCGTGGAGCGTTCCGCTGTCGTACCGGCAGTCGTTGCAGCTACAGTCCCAGTCGACGCACTTGTACTGGTAGACCTCCTCGTAACAGGCCGACGGTTCGACGGGTTCCCCGGAGTCGGCGGCCGCCGACCCGACGAGGACCGCCGTTCCCACGGCGCTGGTCGCCACGGCCCTGAGGAGGCCTCGACGGTCGGTTTCGGTGCCGGATCCGTGCTCTTCCGACATGTAACTCCGCGTACGGCCCACGGTAAGTTAATAATTATTTATTCAATTTATGGTTTACGGAGGTAATTTAACCGCGCCGGCGGATCGACGGCGCGTACGGGTCCGTCCGGACGTCGGCCTGCTGATCGAGCACGTCCGGGAACAGGCGCAGCAGGCGCTCGAGCAGGGTTCCGTCCCGGTAGATCCTCGCTACCGGGCGAATCGGGTCCAGGGCGATACATAGCGCGCGAACGACTCCGCAAGTACGGCTGACGATCTATCGACGCCGGGGTCGTTACCTCGGACGTCGGTCGGGCTTACTCGCTTTCGAGCCCTCCCGCGGCGAAGTAACCGCCTCGTTCCGCGCAGTAGCGACGACGTAGTTACCAGCTACCCGGACGTGGTCGTCGCCTCCGTCCCGCTTAACAAGATTGGGTATTGTCGTTTTCCCCCTGTAGCCACGAGAAGGAGATACGATGAACGGGATTACCGAAGATGGGGTTGACTGGTCACGAAACGACGTGTTCCAGGCGCTCGCCCACGGGCGCCGTCGGGCCGCCCTCCGCGTCCTCGACCGGGTGGCCCGTGTGCGGCCGTCGGAACTTGCGGTCCACCTGGTCGCGGCGGAGACGGACGAACCGTTGATGGACGTCACCCGCCAGCAGGCGGAGCGAGTGCAGGCCGACCTCGAGCACGTTCACCTCCCGAAGCTGGCGGACGCGGGTCTCGTGACCCGCGCGGACGGAGTCGTCAGGACGACCCGCCACCCGGCGTTGCAGGACCCGAAGATCGAAGCGATGATCGAGACCGAGGCCCCCGACTGGGACGACGTCCTCGACGCCCTGGCCGACAAGCACCGCCGGATCGTGTTGACGACCCTCTACCGGACGGACGAACGGATGTCCCCGACCGACATCGCCATCGAGGTCGCCGAGACGGTCCGCGGCGACGGTGACGCGGCGGTGTCCGTCGAGGCCGTGCTCCGGGACCTCCACCACGTCCACCTCCCGAAGCTAGCGGCGGCCGGCCTCGTTGCGTACGACGCCGACGAGGAGACGGTCACCTACGAGGGTCACCCCGCCCTCGACGAGGAGTGGCTGGTGGTCGGCATCGACGACACGCCCCGGGCGATCCCGTTGGTGGCCCACGAGTGAGCCGCCGACTGCGTCGGACTGCCGACGCCCCCGGGTGACCGCCTGGGCGAGGATCCGGGCCGCGACCCGAGATTTAGCAAGCCTCAAGTCGGGATGTACCGAACCCACGGATAATGAGCACGATCCACGAGCACGACGTGATCGTCGTCGGCGCGGGCGGCGCGGGCCTCCGGGCGGCCATCGCGGCCGACGAAGCGGGCGCCGACGCCGCGCTGGTCACGAAGCTCCACCCCGTCCGGAGCCACACCGGCGCCGCGGAGGGCGGCATCAACGCCGCGCTCCACGAGGAGGACTCCGTCGAGAGCCACGCCTACGACACGATGAAGGGGTCGGACTACCTCGGGGACGCCCCCGCCATCGAGGTGCTCTGCGAGGACGCCCCCGAGGAGGTCATGCGCCTGGAGCACTGGGGGATGCCCTTCTCCCGCGAGGAGGACGGCACCGTCTCCCAGCGGCCGTTCGGCGGCCTGTCGTACCCCCGGACCACCTACGCGGGCGCCGAAACCGGCCACCACCTGCTGCACACGCTGTACCAGCAGGTCGTCAAGCGCGGCATCCAGGTGTACGACGAGTGGTACGTCTCGCGGCTCGCGGTCACGGACGAACCGGATCCGCGCGACAGGACCTGCGAGGGCGTCGTCGCCTACGACGTCCAGTCCGGCGAGATCGCCGGCTTCCACGCCCGCTCTGGGGTCGTGCTGGCGACCGGCGGGCTGGGCCAGGTGTTCGACCACACGACCAACGCCGTCTCCTGTACGGGCGACGGCCAGGCGATGGCCTACCGAGCCGGCGTCCCCCTGCAGGACATGGAGTTCGTGCAGTTCCACCCTACCACCCTGCCGTCGACGGGCGTGCTCATCTCCGAGGCAGTACGGGGCGAGGGCGGCATCCTCTACAACGCCGAGGGCGAGCGGTTCATGTTCGAACACGGCTACGCCAGCGAGTGGGGCGAGGTCGCCTCCCGCGACGTGGTCTCCCGCGCCGAGTTGACGGAGGTCCAGGAGGGCCGTGGCATCGAGGACGAGTACGTCCACCTGGACATGCGCCACCTCGGCGAGGACCGCATCCTCGACAGGTTGGAGAACATCCTCCACCTCGCCAGGGACTTCGAGGGCGTCGACGCCCTGGAGGGGCCGATGCCGGTCAAGCCCGGCCAGCACTACCAGATGGGCGGCATCGAGACCGACGAGAACGGCGCCACCTGCGTCGAGGGCCTGTACGCGGCCGGCGAGTGCGCCTGCGTCTCGGTGCACGGCTCGAACCGACTGGGCGGCAACGCCCTCCCAGAACTGTTCGTCTACGGCAAGCGCGCCGGCCAGGCCGCCGCGGGCGTCGACCTCCGCGAGCCGTGGATCGAGACCGGCCGGGCCGGCGACGAGGAACCCGGCGAGGTCGACTCGCCGGTCCCGCTTGGCGCCGTCGAGGGCGAGACAGCCGTCGCGGACGGCGGCGACGCCGCTGCTGACGGCGGTCCCGAGTCGTCCGACTCGGGAGTACGTCAGACGAAGTCTGACGGCGGTAGCGCCGTTGCCGAGGCCGAGGGCGTCCTCGAACGGGCCGTCGAGGCCGAACGCGAGTACGTCGAGTACCTGCTGGACAAGGACACGGGAATCCAGCAGGCCGAGTTGCGCGCCGAGTTGCAGGAGGCGATGACCGAGTACGTCAACGTCTTCCGCAACGAGGACGGCATCAAGCGCGCGCTGGAGGTGATCCGCGACGTGCGCGAGCGCTACCAGGACGTGTACGTGTCCGACCCCTCGCGGACGTTCAACACCGACCTCCAGCAGACACTGGAGATGCGCAACCTCGTCGACTGCGCGGAGACCATCGCCGTCTCCGCGCTCGTCCGCACGGAGTTCCGGGGCGCCCACTGGCGCCAGGAGCACCAGCGGCGCAAGGACGAGGAGTGGCTCAAGCACACGATGATCTCCTGGGACGACGGCGACCCCTCGCTGTGGTACCGGCCCGTCATCCTCGAAGGCGACAGGAAGACCTACGAGCCGAAAGAGCGTAGCTACTGAACCCCCGCTTCTCGCCGGCCCGCTCTTTGCCGTCCGGCCCCTCCTCTCCCCGCCTGTTTACATCTCGCCGGTCCGCTCCGTCTCCCGTCCGGACCTCGGGACCGGCGTCGGCGGTTATATGAAAATATGCACATATATTCATATACGGTGGCGTCACGCCGCCCGCAAGCCCCCGGCGCGTTTCGGTTGCCAAACGGTGATTCGACGCTCGGTACGGTGTTTTCGAGGTGATTCGACGCTCATGCGAAACGGATGTGATCGGGGTGATTCGACGGCACCCGACGACCAGGGGTCACCCTCACACCTCCCCAGCCGCGGGGTCGGGTCGGCGCCCGCCCGCCGGGAGAGCAAGCTCTCCCGAGCCCCCGCTCACGTTCGTTCGCGGGGACACCGCCGGAGGCACGCTCCGACGA
>CAYTAG010000085.1:5297-11995 GCA_964435625.1 uncultured Halobacteriales archaeon
GACACCGCCGGAGGCACGCTCCGACGAGCCCCCGCTCACGTTCGTTCGCGGGGACACCGTCTAGGGAGAGCGCGCGCGGACTCTCGGACAGTAGCGGAACGCGTCTGGCAAGGGTACGCGAGCGCTTCCGGACGATGGGTTCCGGGTAAGGGGAACGTACCGGGCCGCGGTCCGACGACGGCGAACGTTTTCCCGGCCGTCGACGAACGGCGAGCCATGCGTACCGCCCTCCCGTTCGAGACCGACCTGGGCCTCCGGGACCTCGCGGTCGGTCTCCTCGCCGTCGTCGCCGTGGCGTCGACGATCTTCGCCCAGTTGCTCTGGATGATCGCCTTCGACGAGGCCGGCTTCGACCAGGCCGTCCCGGACGCCGTCTTCACGGTCGTCCTCCCGGCGCTGACGCTGGCGGCGATCCCGACGGCGGCCGCCGCGGCCGGGTACGACCGCCGCAGGGCCGCGGTCGCCGGCGCGGCCGTGCTCGTCGCGAGCGCGGCCGTCGCCACCCAGACGGTCGACTTCTTCGGGGTCTGCGGACGCGGTTGCTGACCGTCCGACAGGCGCTCCACGGCGCCGGAGCGTTCCCGGACGGGTCGGCTCCTGACCGGGGAGCAAACGTTGAAATTAGCGTGGCCTCTTGGTGTAGCCAATGCGAACGCACTCCGAATGGCCGACGGCGGGCGACGTTTCGACGGCCCCCGTCGCGGGCGGCGGGCACCGGAACGGGGGGGAACGTTCCCGATGACCGGACCGTTCACCGGGACGGAGCGCCGCGAGATCGCGGGCCGGGCGCGGACCCTCCACGAGCGCCTGTCGGGGCCGGAAAACGAGTCCGGCGGCGATCCCCCCTTCGATCCCGACGAGGTGATCGAGGCCTGGCGGGACGCGTTCCCGGACGAGGGGACCTTCGACGACCGCCTCGCCCACGAGGACATCTCGGAGGCGGCGGTCCGCGAGCAGGTGGCCGCGACCCGCTGGCCGGCCGACGAACCGCTGCCTTCGTGGATCGACGACCTCGAATCGGTCGTGGCCCACGTCGAACAGGTCGGGACCGGAGGGACGGTGGCCGTCGGCGAATCCGACGACGGCCGCCCGTCGATCCCCGAAGACCTCCCCTTCGCCGACCTGCTCGCGCCGGTTGCGGGGTTCGCGTGCGAACGTCTCCCCGACGGGGTTCCCGTCGACGCCGTCGAGCCGATGGTCGTGGGCCTGGCCGAGCGCCTCCGGATGCTCGCCCGACAGGCGCTGTTCGTCGAGTTCAAGAGCTTCCTCACCCACCACGATCCGGAACTGGCGCACGCGGACCCCGGGGAGGTCGAGGACCCACCGACGGACTACTACGAGGCGTTCGTCGACGCCATGATCGACGGGGGCGTCCGGAACCTCTGTCTGGAGTACCCCGTGCTCGCCAGGCAACTCGTCGACGTCGTCACGAACTGGCGTGACGCCGTCGCGGAGACCTGGCAGCGACTCGAATCCGACCGCGACGCGCTGGCCGAGCGGTTCGGCGTCGAGGGGTCGGTGACGGCCCTGGACCCGCTCGCCAGGGAGACCCACGCCCGCGGGCGCGTCCCGGTCCGGGTCACCTTCGAGTCGGGATCGGTTGTGTACAAGCCCCGGCCGGTCGACGCGGGCGTCGTCCTCTACGAGGTGCTGGACCTGCTCGCCGGGCACCTCCCGTGGGCGTTCCGGCGGCCGGGGTACCTCCCGCGGGAAGGGTACGGCTGGATGGAGGAGGTCCAGTACCGCGATCCCGAGGACGTGGCCGGCGTCGAACGGTTCTACGAGCGGGGGGGTGCGCTGTTGTGTCTCGCGTACCTGCTCCGCATGAACGACTGCCAGTTCGAGAACCTGATCGTCGACGGGGGCCAGCCGACGATCCTGGACGCCGAGACCGTCTTCCGTCCGTCGCTGTCGGCCTCCGAGACCCCAATGCCGGCGGGCGTCCACCTATCCATGGACGGGAGCGTGCTGCTGACGGGGTTTCCCCCTTTCGGCGTCGGGAACCCGGCGGACTCCGACGGCGAGACCCGGCGGCCGCCGACGGCGGGGTTCGGGGACGGGGTCGGCGAGATCGGACTCGGTCACCGCGCGCGGCCGGTCATCGTCGCGCCCAACACCGACGTGATGGACGTCGAGGAGCAGGTCCCGAAGATCGACCGGACGGACAACGTCCCGACCGTCGACGGCGAGGACCACACCCCCGACGGGTACGTCGAGGAGATCGTCGCCGGCTTCGAGCGGACCTACGAGGCGGCCTGCGAACTGCACGCCGACGGCCGGTTCGATCCGATCCTCGACCGGGCCGTCGGGGAGGGGATCGAAACCCGGCTGGTGTACCGTGCCACCAACCGGTACGGGGACGTCCTCCGGGCGACCGACGGGAAGGACGTCCTCCGCGACGGGGCCCGGCTCACGGTCGAGTTCGAGGCGCTGGCGACGCCGTTTTTCGACGGGAACCTGACCGAGCGCCACTGGCCGCTGTACGCCGCCGAACGACGGAGCCTGCGCCGGCGCGACGTCCCCCGCTTCGCGATCACCCCCGGCGAGACCGAAATCGCCCACGACGGGGGACCGCTGGGCGTGGAACTGGAGACGGCCGGAATCGAATCGGTCCGCGGTCGCCTCGACGCGATGGACGACCGGGACCGCCGCCGGCAGGCGTGGTTGCTCCGCCGGTGTTACGATCCCCTCGGGGAGCCGTCCATGGACGTCACGCCGGTCGACCCGACCGACGACCTGCTGACGGAGACGGCGGTCGAACTCGGTGACGACGTGATCGACGCTGCCTTCGAGACCGGGTCGGGCAGGGAGTGGATCTCGTTGAGTTCGGGGGGCGACGAGTCGACGTTGAAGGTGGTGCCGGTCGGGGAGTCGCTGTACGACGGGCGATCCGGGATCGGCCTGGCGCTGGCCGCGCTCGCGGCGACGACCGGCCGGGAGCGATTCCGCCGGGTCGCGGTCGAGACCTTCGACGACGCCGTGGAGGCCCTCGAACGCGGGTCGGCGGCCTCGACGCTCGGCGGGACGTCGGGCCTCGGATCCGCGGTGTACGCCCTCACGGTCGCCGGCGACTTGCTCGACGAGCGGCGGTACGTCCGCGCGGCCGCCGACCTGACCGGGCGGATCACCGACGAACGGCTGGCGGCCGACGACACACTCGACGTGACCCGGGGGAGTGCCGGGACCCTGCTCGCGTTGCTCGCCCACCACGAGCGCCACGGGGACCGGGCGATCCTGGACCGGGCAATCGCCTGCGGCGACCGGCTCCTGGAGGCCCGCGAACCGGTCGACGGCCACCGGGTGTGGGTGACCATCGACGACGTCCCAACGCTGGGGTTCGCACACGGGACCAGCGGGATCGCCTACGCGCTCGCGCGACTCGCGGCGGCGACCGACGACGACCGGTACGCAACCGCGGCGCGGGAGGCGCTGGCGTACGAGGACGCGCTGTACGCCGCCGACCGGCGAAACTGGCCCCGTCGCGATAGCAACGAGTTCGCGTACGTCGACCAGTGGTGCTACGGGCGGGCGGGCGTGGCCCTGGCCAGGGCCGGGATCGGCGTTTACCTCGAGGACCGCTCGCTGCTGGCGGAGGCGGCTCGTCACGTCGAGGTGACCCGGGCCGAGGGGTTCGAGGAACACGACAAGCTCTGCTGTGGGAACTTCGGCAAGGGGATGACGATCCTGGAGACTGCCAGGCGAACCGACGGCGATCCGGACGACGCCGCCCGGTTCCTCGGTCGGTGTCTCGCGCGCAGGCGACGTGACGGCTCGTTCGCGATCCCCGGGCACTCGGCGTCGGTTACCGACCCGACGTTCTTCCGGGGCGTCTCGGGCATCGCCTACTCGTTGCTCCGGTTGCGCGATCCCGACCGGTTGCCGTGCGTACTGTTGCTCGAATGACCGCCGTGTTGCGCCCGGATCCGGAAACGTGTGGATGTATAAATATTTTCTGTGGAAAGATTATATATGGGTACGATGCGTACCAACTCCCGTATGTCAGTCGCAATCGACGCCAGCACGACCGACTCGACGAAAGACCAGTTCGCCGACGCCTTCGACGTCGAGGACGAGCGGACCCCCGAGGCGTCGAGCAACCCGTCCGAGTGTCACTGCTCCATGGAGACGTGGGAAACCGGCTATCCCACGGACTTCTGCTGAGTCCGACCGGGTTCGACCGGGATTTTTTCGGCGCGAGCGGGCCGCCCCCGTGAGCGTCCGCCGCGTGTCGGACGGCCCTACTCGACGGAGACGGCGAACACCCGGTCGTGGGTGAGCAGGTACGCGGTCCGTCCGGCGAACCGTACGACGGCGTCGGAGAGTTCCCCGTCGTAGGTCGCCCGCGTAGTTCCCTCGTCGACGCCGTCCAGCGCGGCGTCGACCGCTTCCGTGGCCGCCGCGCTAGCGTCCGGGCACCGGAGCACCGCGGGGTCGGCCGCCTCGACCGGCGACAGCGAAAGGACGTACCACGCCGTCGTGCTGAAGAAGGCGGCGTCGGTCTGCTGGACCTCCGTGCCGAGGTAGGCCTCGCCGTCGTCATCGAAGTACCCGCCGAAGAACTCGTGGCGGACCCACTCGCCGAGGGGGGTCTCGGGGTAGACCGTGGCGTGCTCGGGGGAGATGGCCATGCGCGCGAACGCCCGGCGCCGTTCCGGCAACTCCTCGACCGGCGTTACCGTGGCGTCCGCGGGCGGGTCGACGGGATCGGCGCCGACCAGCAGCCGGTACCGGGTGCCGCCTTCGGCGGCGAGGTCGTAGGTGCCGTCGACCTCGTCGCCGGCCGACGCCAGCCGGATCGTCTCGAACTGCGGGAGGACCGGTCGGGGCGTGTACACGCCCGCGTCGTCGTGGCCGCGGACGGTCTCGTCCGTGCGGGCCGCCCGTCGCAGCCAACGCCGTAGCGCCCCGGGGTAGACGGTCAGCGGCGCGTCGGCGGCCGCGCTGGCGGCGTCGACGACGTCGAGGACCAGCCGATCCGGCGCCGCCGTCCCGGTGGGCGAGTCGGCGTCGCTCGGGGCGCCGGAACCCCGGGGCGAGGTCCCGGTCGGCGATCCGCTCCCGCCGTCCTCCAGGCACCCCGCGACGCCGGCCCCGGCGGTCGCCACCCCTGCGAGGTAGGCTCGGCGCGTCCGTCCGGTCATACGTCGGCGTTCTCGTCCGTCCGGTAAGTGTCTCGTGGTGGCTGAAACGGTCGTTTTAGACATCCTGCGGGAGTTCGGTCGTCCCGGGGTGGCCGATCCCGGCCCGCCGGTCCAGGTGAGTCGGACCGGGGACCTGACGTGGACGGACGCCGTAGGCGGGACCGTGCACGCTGAAACCGCCCTGCCAGCCGTGCCGTCGGCGACGTCCACCTACCGGCGGGTGAACGGCGTCCGACTGCACGTCGTCGCCGCCGGCGACCGACACGACCCTCTCGTCGTGTTGCTGCACGGCTTTCCGGACTTCTGGTACGGCTGGCGCCACCACGTCGCCCCGCTGGTCGAGGCGGGCTACCGGGTCCTGGTCCCGGACCAGCGGGGCTACGACCTGAGCGAGAAGCCCCGGGACGTCGCCGCCTACCGGATCGAAGAACCGTCGCGGGACGTCGTCGAACTCGTCGGCGCGGCGGGCCGCGACGCCGCCCACGTCGTCGGCCACGACTGGGGTGCCGCGGTCGCCTGGGACCTGGCGCTTCGCCATCCGGGGGTCGTCGACCGGCTCTGCGTGCTCAACGGTCCGCACCCGACCGCCTACCGGCGTGCAGTGCGGACCAGCCCCCGGCAGGTGCTCCGCAGTTCCTACGGCCTGTTCGTCCAGGTGCCGCGGCTCCCGGAGTGGCTGTTCGGTTGGAACGACTACGCGACGGCGGCGCAGTGGCTGCGGCGTAGCGCCACCCCGGGCGCGTTCACCGACGCCGACCTCGACCGCTACCGGGCGGCCTGGGACCAGGACGGCGCCCCGACGGCGATGCTGAACTGGTACCGCGCGGCGGCCAGGTACGGCATCGCGCCGCCCCGCGAACGCGTCGAGGCGCCGACGCTGATCGTCTGGGGCGAACGGGACCCTGCCTTGCTCCCCGAACTGGCGCCACTGAGCCTCGGCTACTGCGCCGACGGCCGCCTGGAGCAGTTCCCTGCGGCGGGCCACTGGGTCCACCTCGACGAACCGGAGCCGGTCGCGGAACTGCTGGTCGAGCACCTCGCCGGGTAAACCGTTCCGTCCCGGGATAGCGGCCGTGGTCCGACGATGATAGTTCCTGTAAACTATCCAGTGAATTAAATAAATGGAGTATGGAAAGTACTTAACGACGTGGAATACGTCGTCGCTGATCGACACACGATGTCACGAGACCGTCGTTCGGACGAGCCACGAGACCGTCACCCGGGCGAACCGGAGGGCCATCACCCGGACGAATCACGGGCCTGTCGTCCGGAAGCGGCGGGCGACTCGACCCGCGATCTCCCGGCCATCGACCGGCGGGAGTACCTGAAACGGACCTCGACCGTCGCTGCAGCGAGCGGACTCGCGGGCGTGGGGGCCGGCCAGGACGACGGATCGCTGGCCGACGATCCGGACGCGAGGTTCTTCTACGTCGAGGGCGAAGGCGCCTTCTCCGTCGAGGTCTCGGGTACCGTCGAACCCCACGAGGACCTGGCGCCGTACGTCGAGTACGGGGTTCACTACGGCGACGACTGGGTGGACAACGAGTTGAGCGACGA
>CAYTAG010000085.1:12095-13382 GCA_964435625.1 uncultured Halobacteriales archaeon
TTGAGCGACGACCCCGAGACCAACTACAACGACTGGCACTACACGGGCGTCGTCCGCCAACTCGACTACGCGGCCGGCCAGCGGGTGGAGGTCGACGACGAGGTGGTCGCCGACGGCGACCCCTTGGAGACGACGCTGGTCGACGCCCACCAGCACCTCGTCCCGCAGAACACCCTTGGACGGGACACCCTGGACGCCGACCAGCTCGTCTCCTGGATGGACGACAACGGCGTCGACCAGGGGGTCGTCCTCCCGCTGGATTCGCCGGAGGCCTACCCGGTCACGGCGCCGAACTGGTGGGTCCTCGAACAGTGTTCGCAGTACCCCGATCGGTTGATCCCCTTCTTCACGGTCGATCCCCGGCGGACGGTCTACGGCAGGGACACCGTCGACGAGCAGTTCCAGCTCCACGTCGACGAGGGCGCCAGGGGGTTCGGCGAGTTCAAGCCGGGCCTCGACGTCGACGACGACCGGATGCACGTGATCTACGAGCTGTGTGCGGAATACGACCTGCCGATCCTCTTTCACAGCGACGACAAGGCCTGCCTGGACGACCTGGAGCACTCCGGGCTGGAATCAGTCCTCGCGTCGTACCCGGAGGTCGACTTCCTCGGCCACGGGATGGGCTGGTGGGCGCGCATCTCCGGCGACGTGACCGACGACGAACTGGGCACCTACCCGGACGGCCCGGTCGAGCCCGGCGGCGCCGTCCCGCGACTGCTCTCGGAGTACGACAACGTCTACGGGGAACTGTCCGGCGGGTCCGGCTGGAACGCCCTGACCCGCGACGAGGCGTTCGGCCAGCAGTTCCTGGAGACACACTCCGGGCAGTTGATCTTCGGGACGGACTACCTCTACCCCGGCCAGGACGTCCCGAACTTCGGGATGTTCGAGACGTTCGACCTCGACGACGACGCGTGGGCCGACGTCCGGTACCGGAACCTGGAGTCGGTGCTACGGGGCAACTGACTGCACAGGGTCCCCCGGGGCCGCCCGATCAGATGCCGAGCGCCTCCAGCAGGTCGAAGCTCCAGCCGAGCCACCTGATCAACCTGTACCCGACGTAGATGCCGACGATGCCCATGATGCCGGGGAGTTCGGGTGGCGCCGGAATGGGAATCCGCAGATAGCCGAACACCGCACCCGTGACGAGTCCGGTCAGAAGCGCCAGGACGACGAACTTGGCTGCCATAACGAAGTGATAGCGACCGAAGGGGTGAAAAACCGTTCGAAGCCACCTGGGACGGTGTACGTGGCCGCCGCCGCGGACGGTGCACGTGGCCGCCG
>CAYTAG010000086.1:0-13144 GCA_964435625.1 uncultured Halobacteriales archaeon
CTTCGCGGGAGTCGCCGACCCAGCCGTGCTGGAGGACGTACACCTGGAAGTCGCCCTCGATGCCCTCCTGCTCCCGGACGTTGCGGATGTCCTCGACGCGCTTGCGGACGCCCCCGACCGACAGCGAGGAGGGCGCACACCAGGCGTCGGCCTCCCGGGCCGCCCGCCGGACGGCCGGTTTCGCGGCCCCGCCGAGCATGATCGGGAGTTCGCTCTCGGGTTTGGGCGTGACGTTCACGTCGGGGTCGACGTCGTGGAACTCGGAGTCGTACTCCAGCGGCCCCTCTGACCAGGCGCCCCGACAGACCGCCATGGTGTCCTCCAGGCGCTGGACCCGTTCGTCCTCCGGCACGCCGAAGGCTTCGAACTCCCGGGGATTCGATCCGATGGCCAGCCCGAGGGTCGTGCGGCCGCCGGACAGGAGGTCGACCGTGGCGGCGTCCTCCGCGAGCCGCACGGGGTCGTACAGCGGCGCCAGCGCGATGCAGGAGCCGATCTCCACGTCCTCGGTAACCGCCGCCAGCGCCCCCAGCGACGGCGTCACGCCCGAGAGGTAGCCGTCGGCCGTGAAGTGGTGCTCGGACACCCAGGCGCTGGCCAGGCCCGCGTCGTCGATGGCCCGCCCGAGCGTCAGCATCTCCTCGTAGATCTCCCCGGTCCCCCGGTCGTCGTCCGGCCGGCGCTGGCAGGTGAACAGTCCCGTGCCGAGTTCCATGTGGCTGGCTCCGGCGCCGCCGCGCTTAATCCTTTTCAGACCCGCCTGATCCGGAAGCCCGGCCCCAGCGGCGACTCCCGCTGGCAGTCCCCGCCGACGCCGGCGTTCCAGCGCGCGAAGTAGCCACGGATCGCCGCGCCGTCGACGCCGTCGACGGTCCACTCGCGCTGTGGCCGGTCGGCGCGTCTGGCCCACTCGTTGTACCGCTGGACCCAGTCCCAGAAGTCCCCGTAGCCCGGCGGGTAGGGCCTGACGTACCGCCGGTTCAGCCTGGCCGCGAGGTACTGGTGGGCGAGTTCGAGGTAACAGTCGTCCTTCGGCGACGTCTCCAGTTCCGCCACCAGCCGGTCCCGGTCCTCCGCGGGGTGGACCAGTAGCTCCCCGCCCGCCTCGTCCAGCAACAGGAGACACACCTCCTCGGAGAACGACGGCCACTCCCCGGGATGGGTCCGCCAGTACTCGACGGACCGGGGACAGCGGATCGACGTGGCGGCCGCCGAACCGGCCCCGGCGCCGAGTCCGGTCGCCAGCGACGCGACGCCTGCCCGCAGGAGGCCACGCCGCGTCCGGTTTCCCGGCACGTCACTCGTTTCGGTCGTTCGGTCACCCGGCTCCGCCTCTCGTTCGGATTCTCCGGTCATTGCTCCCCCGGTAGTTACCCGGACCGTGACGCCGCGTCGCCTTTGTAAGTAGCCTCGTGCTATCCCGCCTAGTTCCGGCTTACAACCGGTAAGGACACCGTAGGGGGACGTGACTACTCCGTACGAAACTCGGAATGATCTGGAAATCTCCGACGACCAAGGGACGGGTCGGCCGGCGAGTCCGTCGAGCGACCGACCCAAACAGTCATCGTCGTTCGTGAACAATGGCCGCACATGGACCTCCGTCAGGCGACGCCGGACGATCTGGAGGCGATCCAGCGGGTGGCCGAACGGTCCTGGACCGCGGACTACCCGGCGTTCACCAGCCGCGAGTCCGCCGTCGAGGGCGTCCACGAGTGGTACTCCGAACGGCGACTCCACGAGGAGATCGACCGCCCCGACGCCGTCGTGCTGGTCGCCGAGCGGGTGGGCGACGTCGTCGGCTTCGCCCACGCCGCCTGGTCGGGCCAGCAGGGCGACGTGATGCGCGTCTACGTCGATCCGGACCACCGCGGCCAGGGCGTCGGGTCCGCGCTGCTGGAGTCGACCGTGGCGACGCTGTTCGAGCGCGACGTCGAGGAGGTGCGCGGGATGGTCCTGGCCGACAACGAACCCGGAAACGAGTTCTACCGCTCGCACGGCTTCGAGCGCCTGGAGGAGACCCACGAGACCCGCATCGCCGACGAGTTCTACGACGAGCACGTCTGGAAACTCGCGCGGTGACGTCGCTGGGGTAGAGCCGTCTATCACGGTACACGAACCCGGACCGGTCGCCAGAACTGTTAATAGGAATTGCTAGCACGTGTCGGTATGGACCTCGGGCTGGCTGATAAGACGGTACTGGTGACCGGCGGCGCCGGCCGACTCGGAGCGGTCGACTGCGACGTGCTCGCCGAGGAGGGTGCGGAAGTCGTCGTCCTCGACGTCGACGGCGAGGGGGCCGAACGCGTCGCGGAGGCCGTTCGCGAGGACGGCGGCGACGCGCTCGCGGTCGAGTGCGACCTGACCGACCGCGAGGACGTGGCGTCGACCGTCGAGGCGGTCCGCGAGGAGACCGGCGGCGTGGACGTGCTCGTCAACAACGCGGGGCTGGTCGACGCCGTCTCGACGGTCGAGGGCTTCCCCGACGACCTCTGGGACCGCGACGTCGCGGTCAACCTCACGGGAACCTACAACGTCACCCGCGAGGTGTTCCCGGCGATGTGCGACCGCGGCTGGGGCCGGGTGATCACGATGTCCTCGTACGCGGGGACCGGCGGCGGCTTCGGGCAACTGTCGTACTCCACGACGAAAGCCGGCCTCGTCGGCTTCGGCAAGACCCTGGCGCTGGAGGGCGCCAAACACGGCGTCACCTCGAACGTGCTGGCGCCGAGCATCGTCGTCGGCGACGTCGCGGATCTGGACCCCGACGAACTGGAGGCGGCAAACCCCCAGTGGGAGCGCATCCGCCAGGCGACGCCGATGGAGGAACTGGGCCGCGAGGAGGACGTCGCGCCGCTGATCGCCTTCCTCGCCAGCGAACACGCCCGCTACGTGACCGGCCAGGTGATCGGGGTCACGGGCGGGGTCGACCTGTTCGCGTTCTAGGTCCGCTCGCGGAGTTCGGTGATCGTCCCCTCGTCGATCCCGCGTTCCCGGAGGACCTCCCCGGTGTGTTCGCCGAGTTCCGGAATCGCCTCCTCGCCGTCAGGGAGTCCGCCGGAGAGCCTCGCCGGGAAGCCGACGCGAGGGTCCTCGCCGTCGACCACGAGGCCGCGTTCGCGGACCTGGTCGCTTTCGAGGGCCTCCGCGAGCGAGTACACGGGCGCGACCATGGCGTCCTCCCCGCCCAGGAAGTCCTCCCACTCCTCGCGCGTGCGCTCGCGGAAAACCTCGGCGAGCGCCTCCCGGACCGCCTCGCGCTCGGCGAGGTCCGCGGCGTACTGGCGGTCCAGGAGGTCCGGTCGGTCGACGGCCGAACAGAAGTTGGCCCAGAACTCGGGTTCCAGGGCAGCGAACGTGACGTACCGGTCGTCGTCGGTCTCGTAGACGTCGTAGCAGGGGAACTCGCCCGTGAGCGTGGTTTCGCGGCCGTGCGGGTCCTCGCCGTCGAACGCCTGCGTGGCGATGGCCCCCGACAATCCCACGACCACGTCCGTCAGTCCGACGTCGAGGTGTTCGCCACCGCCCTCGCCGAGTTCGCGGTCCAGCAGTGCGCTCACGATTGCGAACGCCGCGAACAGGCCGCCCGCCACGTCGGCGATGGGGAACCCCGGGATTGCGGGTCGACCGCCCCGTTCCGCGCGGGTCATGTCGAGCAGGCCCGCCATCCCGACGTAGTTGAGGTCGTGACCCGCGCGGTCACGGTTCGGGCCGGTCGCGCCGAACCCCGACAGCGAGCAGTAGACGACTTCCGGAGCGACCGTGCGGACGTCCTCGTAGCCGACGCCGAGGCGGTCGGCGACGCCGGGACGGAAGCTCTCGACGACCACGTCCGCGTCCGCCGCGAGGTGGGAGAAGGCCTCCCGCGCGCGGTCGTCCTTGAAGTCCAGCGTCACGCTCCGTTTGCCGCGGTTGACTGCCGACAGCACGTCCGGACCGTCGCCGGCCGCCATCGCGCGGGCCTCGTCACCGGTCCCCGGCCGCTCGACCTTGATCACGTCGGCGCCGAGGTCGGCGAGTTGCTGGGTCGCGTACGGTCCGGGCAGCAGGCGGGTGAGGTCCAGGACGGTCACGTCGGTCAGTCGCATAGCCACGCAACGCCACCGACGGGTAAAGGCCTAGTGCTCGGCCGGCACGTCGGTCGTCTCGACGCCGGTGAACTCGAAGCGGGCGCCGCCGGCGTCGCTCTCGGCGAGTTCGACGGTCCACCCGTGGGCCTCGGCGATCTGCTCGACGATGGAGAGGCCGAACCCGGTGCCCTCCTGTTCGTCCGTCGTGAACCCCGTCTCGAACAGTCGCTCGTACTCGTCCTCGGGCAGGCCATCGCCGTCGTCCTCGACGTAGAAGCCGTCGGCCAGCGGGCCGACCCGGACGGTCACCTCGCTGCCGCCGTGTTCGACCGCGTTGCGGAAGAGGTTCTCCAGGAGTTGCTGGAGGCGCCCGCTGTCGGCGTCGATCCTGCCGAGGTCGCCGACGTCGAGCGTCGCGTCGCCGGTGTCGACCGACCGCCAGGCGGCCGCGACGACGTCCGCGGTCGGGACGGGTTCGGTCTCGTCGACCGACTCGCCCTGCCTGGCCAGCGCCAGGAGGTCGTCGATCAGTTGCTCCATGCGGTCCAGGGCCGCCTCCAGTTCGTCGAGGTGACTCTCGTCGTCGGTCTCCCGCAGGAGGTACGCGTTGCCCTTCGCGACGGTGAGCGGACTCCGCAGGTCGTGGGAGACGACGCCGGCGAACTCCTCCAGGCGCTCGTTTTGCCACAACAGGGCCTGCTCGCGCTCGCGCAGCAGCGACTCCCGCTCGGCCCGTTCCATCGCCGCCTCGACGTTCGAGGCCAGGACCTTCGCCAGCGTCCGGTCGGTCTCGTCGAACGCGCCGACTTCGGTCGAGGCCGCCATGAACAGGAACCGGTCGCCGATGGGCAGGATCAGTTCGCTGCGCGCCGGCGTCTCGCCGTTGTACACGTCGGGTTCCGAGCGGACGTCGTCGGTGATCAGCGGCTTCCCGGACTCGAAGACCCGCCAGGCCAGTCCCTCGCCCTGCTCGAACCGCGGCAGCGTCCCGAACAGTCGCTTCGCGCCATCCGTGCTGACCATCGGCCCTAGCTTCGAGCGGCCGTCCGTCAGGGTGTACAGCGAGACGATCTCCAGCCCGAGGACGGAGTCGGCCGCCTCGATGCAGATCTCGGCGACCTCCTCGCGGGTCGTCGCGTCCATGAGGTCCCGGGTCGCCTCGTGCAACGCCGAGAGTCGGCGCTCGCGCTGTTTCCGTTCGGTGATGTCGGTGTAGACGCCGTAGGTCCAGGCCCCCTCGCCGACGTCGAAGGGGATGGCCCGCAACAGGAACTCGCGGTCGCCGTCCGCGGTCCGGCGGGTCACCTCCCGCTCGACCGGTTCGCCCTCGACGACCCGCCCGTTGATCTCGGCCGCCTCGGCCTCGACACCGCCGGGGACGACGAACTCGTCCAGCGACTCGCCGACGACCTCCTCGGCGTCGTAGCCGAAGACCTCCTCGAAGGCCCCGTTGACCCGCTGGACGATGGGTTCGCCGTCGACGTATTGGGTCTCGACGATGCAGTCCATCGAGTGCCGGAACAGCGCCTGGATCCGCTCCTCGGACTGCTTGCGTCCGGTGATGTCGGTGTAGATGGCGTACCCCTGGGGCGGACCGTCGGCGGTCGAGATGGGGGCGTTCCGCAACAGGAAGTCCCGGCGCTCGCCGTCGGCGGTCTCGCGTTCGATCTCGACGTCGAGGCGCTCGCCGTCCAGCACCCGCTCGTTGAGGTCGGCCGCGCGGTCGTCGTCGTCGGGGACGATGTGTTCGTCGATGGAGTCGCCGACGAGGGTCGGCTCGTCGAACCCGAACGTCGCCTCGAAGGCGTCGTTGACCCGGACGACGACCGGTTCCCCGTCGCGGTACTCGTAGACGATGGTCGGCTCCGGGATGTTCTCGAACAGCGCAGACAGCCTGTCGCGCTCGGTCCGGAGCGCCTCCTCCATGGTCTTGCGCTCGGTGACGTCCCGGAGGACGCCGACGGTCCCGCGGAACGCCTCGTCCTCGCCGAGCAGGGGCGCGATGTGGATCTCGCAGGTCCGCTCGTCCCCGTCAGCGGGGGCCACCGTCGTCTCGATCTTGGCCTTCCGTCGGTCGGTCCCGCCGTCGACGAGTTCGTCGACGGTGTCGAGGTAGCGGTCGACGAACCGCTCCGGCAGGACGCCATCGTCGACGAGGCGCGCATAGGTCTCGCCGACGACGTCCTCGCGCTCGTAGCCCATGAACTCGGCGCCGGTCCGGTTGCCGCTGACGATGGTCCCCGTCTCGTCGACGATGAACACGCCGTCGGGGGCGGTCTCGACGATGGTCTCGTACTCCTCCAGTTCGCGCTCGCGTTCCTTGCGGTCCGCGATGACTCGCACGACGCCGACGCTGCCGCGGAACGTCCCCTCGTCGGTCAGGATCGTCAGGTTCGCTTCGCAGGGGATGCGCTCGCCCTCCGCCGTGACGAAGTCCACCTCGACGGTCTCGGGCGGTTCCGCCTCGCCGGCCAGGAACGACCGGAGGAGGCGCTCGCCCGTCTCGACGTCGTCGTCGGGGAGGAACCGGCCGGCGTGGCTCCCGATCAACTCGTCGATGCCGTACCCCAGCATCTCCGCCATCGCGCGGTTGGTCTTCTCGATGTACCCCTCGCGGTCGAGGACGTACATCGGATCGCCGACCGTCTCGAACAGTTCGCGGTACTCCTCGCGCTCGCGCTCGTGGGTCTCCGGTTCGTTGACGTCGACCAGCGCCCCGAGCAGCGCGGGTTCGCCCTGGTAGTCGATGCGACCGCTGTGGACCTCCAGTTCGAATCGTTCCCCGTTCTTTCGGACCCCCGTGACCGCGTAGTTCAACTCCTCGACTTCCCCGGACTCGCGTCTGTCGATGTTCCGTCGCAGGATGTCGTGGTCCTCCTCGGCGATCAGGTCGAACACCGACATCCCGTGCATTTCCTCCCGGGAGTACCCGAAGATCTCCGCGACCTTCGGGTTGACGTACTCGACGACGTCGTTCTGGACTATGTATATGCCCGTGAGGTTCTGCTCGACCAGCCGCCGGTAGCGGTTCTCGGCCCGTTCGAGTTCCCGCTCGGTCCGGTACTTCTCGACCGCATTCCGGATGCGGTTGGCGAGCACGCGGAACTGGTCGGGGTTGGTCGTCTTCTGCATGTACTCGGTCACGCCGGCCGAGATGGCCTCGCTGGCGATCTCCTCGCTCCCCTTGCCCGTGAACAGGACGAACGGGAGGTCGGGCCACTCCGCCCTGACGGCCTCCAGCAACTCCAGTCCGTTCGTCCCCGGCATCTCGTAATCGCTGACCACGCAGTCGTACGCCCCCGAATCGATCAGGTCCGCTGCCGCGTCGGGATCGGTCTCGACGCCGACGGACAGCGACTCCCCGGTCATCGTCAGTTGCTTCGCGACGACGTCGGCGAAGTTCGGTTCGTCGTCGACGAGGAGCACCGAGATGGCCGAATCCCCCTCGTTCGTCATGTGATCAATCGAAGGTCTAACGGCCGACAAGTATAAGTGACGGTTTTTTCGATTACATCTAAGATTAAAACACGGGAGTTTCCGCCTGAGTCATTCCCGAGACCGACGCGGCGGTGCGGGCACAGCGTCGCTCCCTGGAGCGGCGTTGGTCCTGACGCCGCTCCATTCTGGTGGGCGTCCGGACCCCCTTACCGCGGGACGGGAACGTGGGGCCGAACGAACACCGGTAATCGTGAATCGAAATATGTAAATGTGACAAGGTTTTTGCGCGGTGCCGGGGCAGATAATTTTAATACAATAGCGGAGGATACGTAACCCGTTGCATGGAATACTACCAGGGTGACCCGCTCAGACACGTGGGTGATTTACCCACGATGAGCGCCGACCGGTACGCCGAGAGGACCGCGTTCTCGTTCCAGGGGGAACGGTTGAGTTACGCGGACCTCGAGGCCGAGGCCAACAGCGTCGCAAACGTGCTGGTCGAACGCGGACTCGAGCCGGGGGATCGAGTGAGCCTGTTCGTCCCGAACACGCCGCTTTTCCCGACGTCGTACTTCGGCATCATCAAGGCGGGCGGCGTACCCGTGCCGCTGAACCTGAAGATGGATCCGGGGACGCTGGCGTTCGTGTTGCGGGACTCGGACTCGGAGTACCTGATCGGGTCGCCCGCGTTCGCCGAGGAGGTCCGGGACCTGGCCGCGGCGGCGGAGGTGCCGACGGTGTTCATCCCGGGCGCCGGGGACGGGACCGGCGCCGTGGACCTGGCCCGAGCCAAGGCGGACGCCCTGGCGGAGTTCGACCGCGTCGACCGGGACTTCGACGACGTCGCGTGCCAGGCGTACACCTCCGGGACCACCGGTCGGCCGAAGGGCGTCCTGTTGACCCACCGCAACCTCCTGCGGGCAATCGAGGCCTACACCGTCGACGGGATGCCGGCGACTCCCGACGAATCGCTCCTGCTGGTGCTCCCGCTGTTTCACCTCTCCGGCCTCGGGCTGATGGGGATCCACCTCCAGGAGGGGACGGAGATGGTGTTGCACGGCGAACCGGACGGCGAGTCGATGCTGCGGGCAATCGACGACCGTGGCGTCACGCGGTTCGTCGGCGTGCCGGCGATGTTCAAGATGATGCTCCGGGCGTACCGCGAGGACCCGGCGGCGTACGACCTCTCGTCGCTGACGGAGGCGTTCTGTGCGGCGGCACCGCTGTCCGAGGACGTGCGACGGGCCATCGAGCGGACCTGGAACGTCCCGATGTTCGAGATCTGGGGGATGACCGAGACCGCGGCGTCCGGGTCGATAGAACCCCTGCGCGGCGTCCGGAAGGAAGCCGGCTGCATCGGGCCGCCGCTGACCAACGTCGAACTGAAGCTGGTCGATCCCGAGACCCGGGAGACCAGGGTGGCCTTCGACGAGATCCACCCCATCCCCGGCGAGGGCCTCGACGTCGAGGACCGCGAGGAGGTGACCGGCGAGATCGCCATCCGCGGCGAGGTCGTCTTCGAGGCGTACCACGAACGCCCGGAGAAGACCGACGCGGTCTTCGACGACGAGGGCTGGTTCTACACCGGCGACATCGCCCGCGTCGACGGGGACGGCTACTTCTGGTACGTCGACCGGGCCGACCACATGATGGTCGTCGGCGGCGAGAACGTCTACCCGGCCGAGGTCGAGAAGGCCCTCCACGAGCACCCCGACGTCGCCGAGGTGGGCGTCGTGAGCGCCCCCCACCTGGTGAAAGGCGAGGCGCCGGTCGCGTTCGTCGTCCCGGCGGACGACGCCCACGTCTCCGAGGAGGACCTCCGGTCGTTCGCGCTGGAGCGGGTCGCGGACTACGCGCACCCGCGACGGGTGTTCTTCGTGGAGGACCTCCCGCGGTCGGCGACCAGGAAGGTTCAGCGACACAAGCTGAAAGAGAAGACCCGCGAACGCCTCGAAGAGGCGCTGGAACCGACGGTCAAGGAACTGTAGGACTGCCCTAGATGTGGCCTTCCTCTTCGAGGCCGGCCATCACCTCGTCGACGAAGCTGTCGACGTCCTCGTAGGGGAAGTTACCGCCGGGCAACTTCGTGTTCAGTTCCATCGCCGTCATCGCGAAGTCCCCGGACTCGAAGCGCGTGCTCGGGCCGTCCGGCAGCGCCGGCACGAGGTCCATCGGACTCGAGATGGGGTAGTCGGCGTCCTCGAACGCTTCGACGAACTGTTCTCTGAGATCCTCCTTGTCTACGTCCGCCATGACGTCAGGATCGTCGATCCGATAAATAATAAATCATGGGTATGTTGCTACCCGGCCGTCGGCGGAATACGGCGCCTCGACGGATCACTCACGCTCGCTCGCGGCCGAGCGCGAGCACCGCGCCGTCGTCCTCGTCGACCACGAAGACGTGTTCTCGCCCGAGGACGGGTCGCGTCAGGTCCGCGGACGTCTCGTAGCGCCACAGTTCCGCGCCATCCCCGGCGTGGAACGAGGCCAGTTCGCCCCTCTCCTTCGAACCGGTGGCCACGACGAGGGCGTCCCCGTCGAGGCGGAGCCAGTAGACGGAACCGTCCACCGTCGCGGACCACCGCTCGTCGCCGGTGGCGGCGTCGACCGCGTAGACCGACCCTCCCTGGTCGCCGACGAAGGCGACGCCGTCCGCGAGAAGGGGTTCGTCCCGCGCGTCGGCGTCCGTCCGGAACCGCCAGCGTTCGGTCCCGTCCGCGGGGTCCAGGCCGAGGACGTACCCGCCGTACTCGGTCGCGACCAGGTGGTCCCCGTCCGTCGCCGCCCCGGTCGGGACGAACGTCGGGACGTTCTCCGGGAGGACGGTCCAGTCCGTCGTCCCGTTCCCGAGGTCGAGCGACGCGATGCCGTCGGTCTCCGACGGTTCGACGTACGCCGTCACGCCGGCCCGGGCTAGCTGTTGCCGGTTGTCGGACAACGGTTCCCCCTCGAAGAACCACCGCTCGGACCCGTCGGCCGGATCGTGGGCGGCCAGGGATCGCATGCCCGCCTCGACCAGCAACTGGCCGTCGTGGTAGTGGCCCCGCACCGCGTCGCCCGATGCCACCTCCCACGTCCGGGTACCGTCGGCGAGTGACGTCCCGTACAGCGACTCCCCGGACAGTCCGATTGCGTCGTCGCTGGTCCCGAGGTACGCCCGGCCGTCCCCGAACCCCAGCAGGTGCAAAAACGAGTCGACCGCCCGCGTGTGCCACTGTTCGGTCCCGTCGGCCGAGAACCGCCGGAGACGCTGATTTTCGCCGGCCATCCCGTTGCTCCCCCCCGTGACGAGGTAGCAGTCCCCACGGTGGGTCCGTGGATGCTCGGCCGGCGGTTGCGAGAGCGGCTCCACCCCCTTCACGCGCCCGTCGGCAGCGAGCGCGGTGAGCGGCCCCGTCTCGTCGCTCGCGTCGGGAGCGATGCCAGGTTTACCGGCGGTGACGTAGACGGTGTCGTCGGCGACCGCGGGACGCACCGTCACCGGGGCGTCGAAGGCGACCTTCCAGTCGACCCGCTCGTCGTCCGGCGTGACGGTGCGGGGGCCGTCGTTGCTTGCGCCGGAGTCGTCGAGACATCCCGCGAGGCCGGCGACTACCGCGACCCCGGCGTTCCGGAGAAACCCACGACGTCCGTAGCCGTTCATGTCCGGACGTCGGCGCGACGCCTGAAAAACTCCGAGATAGGTCAAAGAGCGACTAGTCCGATCACACGCGGAATACGAACGGGTAAACCGGCGCCACCCGGTCGCCGTCCCGCAATCGGGTTTCGAACCCGTCCAGGAACGCACGGAGGGTTTCCCCCGGAACGTGAACGGCAACCGGGACTCCCCGACGACGTCCCGGACGCGACCCAGCGCCTGACTTCGACGGTCGTCTCGGCGGCAGGTCCGTCGGCTTCCGCGGCCGCGTTGCTCACGCACCAGCGTTGGTACTGGCGCCCCAGATGGGGTGGCGAACGTGTTCGGGGACGACTGCCCCGTCCGGTCTCCAGCCTAGTGTTCTGCGCCCTCGGGGCCCTCGATCCGCATGAGGTACAGCCCCATCGCCACGACGCTGGCCATCGCCACGACGGTGCCGGCCCCGACGACGGCGTCGCCGAGCTGGGCGACGCCGGCCAGGAGGACGACGACCCCGAGCAGCATTACGGCCGTCAACGACCCGAAGACGAGCGACTCCTGCTCCATACACGGAAGCCCTCGGCCCGGCGGCTTAAATCACCCGTTGTCGATCCGTCGGCGGGGTATGGCGGTGGGCGAGACGGGGGCGGGAGAGCGCGAGACGACGGAGCAGGTGCTCGACGGGGCGGCTACCGCCCGGCCCACTCCGGGTCGCGGTCCGCCATGAACGCCTCGATGCCCTCGGCGGTGTCCTCGCTCATCGCCATCAGGGCGACCACCTCCTTCGCGTACGACAGCGCCGACGCGAAGTCGCGGTCGCGCTGCTCGTAGTAGGCCTCCTTGCCCATCGCGAGCATGACGGGACTGCTGGACGCAAGGTCCGCGACGAGCTGGTCCAGCCCGTCCTCGAAGGCCTCCTCCGGATGGACCTCCGTGACCAGTCCCATCTCGTGGGCCTCGGCGGCGTCGACCCGTTCGCCCGTGAACAGCAGCTTCAGCCCACGCTTCTCGGGGACCGTCCGCATGATCGGGACCATCGCCTGGACGGGGAACAGTCCCACGTCCACCTCGGGGGTGGCGAAAGCGGCCGACTCGCTGGCCACGACGAGGTCGCAGGCCGCCGCGAGGCCGAGGCCGCCGGCCAGGCAGTCGCCGTCGACGGCCGCGACGGTCACGGCGCCGGTTTCCCGGAGCGCCAGCATCACCTCCGAGAGCCGCGAGAAACCCTCGCGGTACTCCTGGGCGGTCCCGCCGATTGGGAGTTCCTCGAAGTCCGCGCCCGCGCTGAAGACGTCGCCGTTGCTCCCGATCACGACGACCTTCGTCGGCCCCTCGTCGGCCGCCCGGAGGACGTCGACCAGCCCGCCCATCACCGCCTCGTTCAGCGCGTTGCGCTTCTCGGGGCGGTCGATAGCCGCGCGGACGACGGCGCCGTCGACGCGCACGTCCAGGTCCTCGTTCGAGAGAGCGTCGGGGGTGTCCCCGGTCATGAGAACTCCGTGACGACCGGGATGCCCTCGGTCTCGAAGTCGGTCATCGCCGCGAGCCTGTCCGAGACGTCCGCCAGCCCCACGGTCTCGGAGACGATTGCGCCGGGGTCGAGTTTGCCGCGTTCGACCATCCGGAACACCTCGTCGTAGCGGGGCGGTTGCATCCCGAAGGCGGCGACGAACTCCAGTTCCTTGAACACCATCTCGTCGGTCGGGAGCGGAATCTCGCCGGCGTCGTCGGCGTCGGTCAGTCCGATCTGGACGTGCTGGCCGGTCCGCTGGAGGCTCCGGACGGAGTTGCGGCACGTCTCGGCGATCCCGAGCGCGTCTATCGAGACGGCCGCGCCGCCGTCGGTGATCCCCACGATCTCGCCGGCGGGATCGTCGACCGTGCCGGCGTCGACGGTTTCGTCGGCGCCGAGGTCCTCGGCGGCGTCGAGTTTGCCGTCGTCGAGGTCGACCGCGACGACGTTGGCACCGAGCGCGTCCGCGACGTGGACCGCCGAGAGGCCGACGCCGCCACAGCCGTGGAC
>CAYTAG010000087.1:0-13103 GCA_964435625.1 uncultured Halobacteriales archaeon
GCGCTCGCTGCACGTCGACTGGGAGGACCTCTACCGGTTCGACCAGCACCTCGCCGACGACTTCCTCTCCCAGCCCGAGCAACTCCGGGAGTACGCCGAGGAGGCGCTGCGACTGTACGACCTCCCCGTCGACGTCAGCCTCGGCCAGGCACACGTCCGGGTGTACAACCTGCCGGAGACGACGGGCATCCGGGACATCCGGTCCCAGCACGTCAACACCCTCGTCTCGGTCAAGGGGATCGTCCGGAAGGCCACCAGCGTCCGGCCGAAGATCGAGAACGCGGCCTTCGAGTGCCAGCGCTGCGGGACGCTGACGCGGGTCCCGCAACCGGACAGCGACTTCCAGGAACCCCACGAGTGCCAGGGCTGCGAGCGCCAGGGACCGTTCCGGATCAACTTCGACCAGTCGGAGTTCGTCGACTCCCAGCAGTTGCGCGTCCAGGAGTCCCCCGAGGGGCTACGCGGCGGCGACACCCCAGAGAGCATCGACGTCCACGTCGAGGACGACCTCACCGGCGAGGTCAGCCCCGGTGACCACGTGAAGGTCACGGGCGTCCTGCACCTCGAACAGCAGGGCAGCGGCAACGACAAGTCGCCCGTGTTCGACGTGTACATGGACGGGATGTCCATCGAAATCGAGGACGCGGAGTTCGAGGAGATGGACATCACCGAGGCCGACAAGCGCCAGATCGTCGAACTCTCGGGCGAGGACGACGTCTACGAGCGGATGATCGACTCCATGGCGCCCTCGATCTACGGCTACCGCGAGGAGAAACTCGCGATCATCCTCCAGTTGTTCTCGGGCGTCACGAAACATCTCCCGGACGGCTCCCGGACGCGGGGCGATCTTCACATTTTGTTGATAGGTGATCCGGGTACCGGGAAGTCCCAGCTGCTCCAGTACATCCGTAACGTTGCGCCCCGTTCGGTGTATACCGCCGGCAAGGGATCGTCGGCGGCAGGCCTCACCGCCGCAGCCGTTCGTGACGACTTCGGCGACGGCCAGCAGTGGTCCCTGGAGGCGGGCGCGCTCGTGCTGGCAGACAAGGGCATCGCCGCGGTGGACGAACTCGACAAGATGCGATGCGTTACGGGCGAGACGCTCGTTCACGGCCCGGACAGGATCGTTCCGATCCGTGAACTAGCTGCCCGGGCCGCTCGCGACGGCGACGTCGAAGAACTCGCTAACGGCCGGACGATACGGGACGTTGACGCGACGGTCTGGACGATGACGGACGACGGGCAACTCGTCGAACGCGACGTGACTGCCGTCCACGAGTACGAGGCTCCAGAGGCGCTCCGCGAGGTAACGCTCGAATCGGGCGAACGGATCACCGCGACGGCTGACCATCCGTTTTTCGTCCTCAGCGACGGTGGGCGCGTCGAAAGGCCTGCAGCCGAGCTAAATCCAGATGACTGGGTATATATCCCGGACGCGATTCCGCAACGAGCGACCGACGGTGGTGTCGGCGCCGTCGACGCCACCCCCAGTTACCTGACCGAAGGAGACGAGGAATTGTCGGCTGCACACGGGGCCATCCTCGGATACGTCGCCGGGGACGGGAACGTCTACTACAACCGTGACGAGGGGAGCTACGGCATCAGGTTCACCAACTCCGAGGAGCTGTTGCTCGCGGACTTCGAGCAGGCGTGTCAGGAGGCGTTCGACGGGATGCCGGTCCGGCATCCCAGCGAACAGCGCGACGACGGCGTCGAGACGGTCCGGCTCCACGGGAAAGCGTACGTCGACGAACTGCTCGACGCTGGATTGAACCTGAAGACGTACGAGGGCAAGCGGCTTCCCGAGGCGGTTACTCGGAGTTCGCGGGCGACGAAGGCAGCGTTCGTCCGGGCACTCGCCGACGCCGAGGGATCTGTCGACGACCGAAAAGTGTCGATCACGTCGTCGAGTTACGAACTACTTCTCGGGACGAAGATGCTCCTCTCCGAGTTCGGAATTACGAGCCAACTCCAGACGCGCGAGCGGACGAGCAGGCGCGACGTCTATCAACTCGTGATTACTGCCGCGGCGGCCCTCGAACGCTTCCGTGAACACGTCGGCTTCACGCTCGACCGCAAGCAAACGCGGCTCACAGCGGCGTGCGAACGCGTCTCGGGCGACCGGACCATCATCGACGTCCTTCCGGACTGTGGCGAGTTACTCGCCGATGCCCGCGAGTCGCTTCGTCTCTACCAGTCCGAGTGTGGACTTAACGGTGCGACGTACTGCGAGTTCGAGAACGGTACGGCGAACATTTCGCTCGACAAGGCGGAGACCGTCCTCTCGCGATTCGAGACGCGCAAGCGGCAAGCCCGACGCGACACGGACGAACTCACGTCCCCCTGTTCGTGGACCCGGTTGTCGACGTTCAAGGAGCGCTATCACGTTTCCCAGGCGGAACTCGCGGAGAACACGGAGTACTCACAGCAGCAAATCTCCCGTCTGTGGGGTGACGACGACGGACTACGGCGGACCGTCCGCCGACGGCTCCGTACGATGGTCGAGGACGTCGCATCCGCGGAGTTCGAACGGCTCCGTGCATTCGTTCGGAGTGACGTGAAATGGCGTCGGGTAACCGACGTCGAACCGGGATCACCCGCGGACGCCGACCCACGTATCCGGGTGCTCCGCCACCGCCTCGCTGACCTGCTCGGCGGGCCGGAGGACGACGTGATCGAACGTGCCCGGTCGCTTCTCGCCAGCGACCCGACGGCCGAAACGTGGGCCGAACTCCGTGCCGAACTCGACCGCTACGGTATTTCCTTCCGGCAGGTCGCCGAACGGTTCGACGTCGCCGGATCGACGATTTCGCGGTGGTTCAACGGCGTCGTCGACGGCGAATCGTTCGGGGTCGTTCGACGGGTCTGCTCCGATCTCATCGAAGGAAAGCGAACCCGTATCGAGAAACTTCTCGACGAGATAGACGAACGGACCGATCCGAAGGTGTACGACCTCACCGTCGAAGGAACGCACAACTTCGTCGCGAACGGCATGGTCGTGCACAATTCCGAGGATCGCTCGGCCATGCACGAAGCACTCGAGCAGCAGTCCGTTTCGGTTTCCAAGGCTGGAATAAATGCTACCCTCAAGTCCAGATGTTCCCTGCTGGGCGCTGCCAACCCCAAGTACGGCCGGTTCGACCAGTACGAACCCATCGCGGAGCAGATCGACCTCGAACCCGCGCTGATCTCGCGGTTCGACCTCATCTTCACGGTGACCGACCAGCCGGACGAGGAGGAGGACAAGCGCCTCGCCGAGCACATCATCCAGACCAACTACGCGGGCGAGTTGAACACCCAGCGGACGGAACTCGCGGCCGCCAACGTCAGCGAGGAGCAGGTCGAGAACGTCACCGAGACGGTCGCCCCGGAGATCGACGCCGACCTCCTGCGGAAGTACGTCGCCTACGCCAAGCGCAGTTGCTTCCCGACGATGACCGAGGAGGCCAAGGAGGCCATCCGGGACTTCTACGTGAACCTGCGGGCGAAAGGCGAGGGCGAAGACGCTCCGGTCCCCGTGACCGCCCGGAAGCTGGAGGCGCTGGTCCGGCTCGCGGAGGCAAGCGCCCGCATCCGGCTGTCGGACACGGTCGAGCAGGAGGACGCCCAGCGAGTCATCGAGATCGTCCGCTCGTGCCTGCAGGACATCGGCGTCGACCCCGAAACCGGGCAGTTCGACGCCGACGTCGTCGAGACGGGCACCTCGAAGAGCCAGCGCGACCGCATCAAGAACATCAAGCAACTCATCTCGGACATCGAGGACGACTACGACGACGGTGCGCCCGTCGAGGAGGTCCTTGAACGCGCCGACGAGATCGGCATGGAGCCCTCGAAGGCCGAACACGAGATCGACAAGCTCAAGCAGAAAGGTGAGGTCTACGAACCCCGGACCGACTACCTCCGGACGACGTAGTGCGGTCGATTGTCCTTCGGTCTAGCGAGCAGATCGGCC
This sequence comes from uncultured Halobacteriales archaeon, assembly GCA_964435625.1. Lineage (GTDB taxonomy): Archaea > Halobacteriota > Halobacteria > Halobacteriales > PXRE01 > PXRE01. The sequence goes on from CAYTAG010000087.1 coordinate 3,953, forward strand.
CCAACCGTCTAGCCAGCAAATCGTCGGACGCTGGCGCGCGCGAGCAACGCGCGCGAGGGACGAGTGAGCGTCCGGGTGAGCGGCGAAGCCGCGAACCCAGGCCGAGCGAGGAGGCTGGGGAGGTGTGAGGAAATCCCTAGTTGCCGTGTGCCGCGTCTAGACTGCCTCGACGATGGGCTGGCTGCGTCACGCTCGACCCGACGATCACCGCTCGACGTCTCGACCGCGCCGACGACGATCAACCGCTCCGATCTCCGGTCGATCCACCGGCCGCGTCTAGACCGATCCGACGATCCATCGACGCCGCGCTACCGCGAGTCCCCGTCCGACTGGTCGTGGACAGCCAGGTGGTGACCGGCACCGTCGCCCAGGGTGAGACTCCGGAGGGGCCGACCGCATGGCGACGCCGCCGCGGTCGGCACGGCCCACCGTCACGCTCCCCATCACCGCTACTTTATAAGGTCGAGTCGGCCGATTTCCCCCGGTTTATTCAAGTCATTTATATGCTATCCGGGTCTATATAAAAGCCGCCAGGGCCCGGATTCGGACCGCGACCGCCGCCGGTCAGCACATCTCGCCCCAGGGTCGCCAGTCGAGGTCGTCGTGCAGCGAGACCTCGATCTCGAACCCGCAGTCGGGACAGTAGAACGCGACCCGTCGCCGGCCGGGCGGGAACTCCTCCTCGTGGCCGTGTTCGGGACAGGCAACCCGGATGCCGCGCTCCTCCTCGTCGGTCCGTTCGACCTCGTAAGTCGTCATCCTCCCGGGGTTGGCGTTCGTCGTGGGAAAAGTTGTCGGGGCGAAGGGCGTCGTTGGGTCTCGACCCGGTTGAAACACGCACACGAGCGACATCTTGGTCGAGGGGAAGCCTCACCCTCCCCAGCCGCGGGGGTGGGCCGGCGCCCGCCCGCCGAGGGCGCCGGCCCGCCCCCGGCCACCGTCGGAGCAAGCTCCGACGAGCCCCCGCTCACATTCGTTCGCGGGGACCTCGCGCGCGTTGCTCGCGCGCGCCGATGATCGTATCCGATGCGTACGAACGAAGCAGCCGGAATATCCGACGCGTACGAACGGAGTAACTGAAGCGGCCCGGGACGACCGATTCAGGCGCTCACGCTCTCGGTCCGGCTGGTGCTGTTGCCGGCCGCGTCGGTCACGGTCAGCGTCACGTCGTAGGTCGTGCCGCCGCCCTGCTTGATCTTGAAGGAGTCACTGCCGCTGGCGCTGGACCCACCGACGTTCGTCGTCGCGGAGTCCGCGAGCGATCCCGTCGAATCGAACACCTCGACGACCACGGTGTCGAGGTCGCCGTCGGCGTCCGAGACGGCCCAGTCGGCCGTGATCTCGGCGTGGGGGTTCGGCGACCCGGACTCCGTCACGGTGTAGGAGTCGATGGCCGGCGCGGTGCTCCCGCCGCTCTCGGTGGTGAACGTCGCGGTGCTGCCGACGTCGCTGTCGCCGTCGCTGGCGTCGGCGACCGCGCGGAACTCGTAGTCGGTCCCCGCCGAGAGGCCGCTGACGGTCTCGCTGAACGACCCGGTCGACGAGAGCGTCTGGGCCGCGGTCGAGGACCACGTCGACGCCCCGACCTCGCGGTACTCGAAGGAGACGTCCGCCGAGGACGCCCCGCCCAGGTCCGTCAGGGTGCCGTTCAGCGTCGCGGCCGCGTCGGTCACGTCGGTCACGGAATCGGTCGACACCGCGACGGAGGTGTCGCCGCTGCCGGTCGTGAACGTCGCGGTCGTGCCCGCGTCGGACTGGCCGTCGCTGGCGTCGGCGACCGCGCGGAACTCGTAGTCGACGCCGGAGGACAGCCCCGAGACGTCCTGGCTGTAACTGCCCGCCGACGAGAGCGTCTGGGCCGCGGTCGCGGTCCAGGAACTCGCCCCGACCTGGCGGTACTGGAAGTAGACGTCGGCCGACGACGCGCTCCCGAGGTCGTCGAGCGTCCCGTTCAGCGTCGCGGCGGTGTCGGTCACGTCGGTCGCCCCGTCGGTGAAGACGGTGGGGTTCACGTCGCTGTAGGTGTGCGACGTAGCGAGGGTGCCCTGGTCGTCGTAGACGTAGACGGTGTCGCCGCCGTTGTTCCAGACCGGCGAGGAGGCGCCCCAGTAGAGATCGGTGCTGGTGTCGGTGCCGCTGCCGGTGTGCAGCGTGACCTGCGCGCCCGCCTCCAGCGAGAAGCCGTCCGGGAACCCGTAGGTCTTGCTGGCTTCGTCCTGGACGGTCCAGCCGGTGAGATCCAGCGATCCGCTGCCCACGTTCTCGAAGACCACGTACTCGTCGTTGAGGTTGTCCCCGTCGTTGCCGACCGCGTCCGGGTGGGTCGTCGCGACCTGGATCTGCCCGTCAGTGCCGCCGTCGTCGGAGGTGTAGGCGCCGAACAGGTCGAAGGAGGTGTCGAAGACCGTCGTGTCCGGAATCTCGGGATTGCCGTTGACGTTGCTGGAGTCGTCGAGCACCTGGTCCTCGTTGATCCGCAGGTCGGTGCCGATGGCGGCCGCGAGGTCGTTGAGGTTGGTTCGGGCCTCCGGCAGGACCTTCCCGGCGCCCATCAGGATCACCGCGCCACCGTTGCTGGCGAACGAGGCCACGGCGTCGGCCTCCTCCTGGGTGAACGCCTCGGGCGGCGAGGTGACGATCAGCGCGCGGCCGCGCGAGAGGTCGGCCGTGGCGATGTCGTTGACCTGTTCGAAACCGAGGTCCTGGCCCTCCAGGTACCGCTGGTAGTATGCGGCGTCCTCATTCGTGAGGGCGTAACTGGCGTTGAACTGGTCGTGGCCCCCGTCGATGAGCACGTCGCCCGTCGTCGACGACAGGTGGTCGATCAGGTTCGTCAGGAAGACGAAGTTCTCGTAGGACGAGGTGTCGACGGCGAAGCCCTCGTTGGACTCGTAGGACTCGTCGATCAGGAGGCCCCCGACCGCGGCGACGCCGTTCGTTTCGTCGACGCCGACCAGGGGCACGTCCGAGTACGAGACCCCGCCCTCCAGATCCTGGGTCGCGGTCGACTCCGCGTAGATCGGTACCCGGGAGTCGGCGATGGCGTCGGCGTCGGTCCGCACGCTGGCGGTCCACGGGAAAAAGAGGTCGTCGACGTCGCGGTCCCGGATCTCGGTGGAGTTGTCGGGGTCGCTCTCGGTCCACACCCGGCGGGCGTTCGAGCGGGCGGCGTCCTCACCGTTCCAGAACTGGTCGTGTTTGCCGAATCCCGACCCGTACACCCGGGCGTAGCCCTGCTCGACGCACTGGTAGTTGTAGAGGGTGTCCCGGCTGCCGTCGCCGTTCGCGTCGTGCCAGACGTACCCGAGCAGTCGACCGAACACGTCGCGGATCGGCTCCTCGGTGTCGAAGGTGAGGTCGACGGTCTTGCCGCCGACCTGGTTCTGCCCGAAGGTCGTCGCCTCGTCCGCCCAGCTCTGGAGGTGCGTCTCGTCCTCGATGCCCTCCCACTCGTGGACGAGTTCGGCGTCGCTGTTGCTGGCGGTCTCCGGCGTGTCGATGCCCAGCACCCGGACGCTCTCGGTCGACCCGTCCGCGAAGGTGACGTCGACCGTGTCGCCGTCGGTCACGCTGTCGACGGTGACGGTGTAGGTCGCCGTCGGGTCCAGGCCGAGGCCGCTACGGTCCGCGAAGTACGGGAACGAGGTGTCGAACTCGTCGGTCAGCGGCGCGTAGTCGGCGCCGGCGTTGACGACCTGGTCGGCCACCTCGTCGTCGTTGAACCGGAACGCCAGCCCCAGCGACGAGGCGACGTCGTTGAGGTTCCCCGTCGCGTCGTAGTCGTTGTAGTCGCTCTCGTCGTGCAAAAACAGCGCGCCGCCGCCGGCCACGAAGTCCGCGAGCGCCTGCTTCTCGTTGCTGGTGAGCGCGTTCGAGGGCGAGGTGATCACCGCCGCGTCGGCCCCCGAGAGGTCGCTCGCCAGCGACGTCGTCCCCTGCACGGTGTAGCCGTTTTCCTCCGTGTAGGACTCGAACTCGGTGAACTGCGAGAGGTCGTAGTACTGGTTGTGCCCCTCGTCCCACAGGACGGTGCCGCTGCCGCCGAGGTGATCGTCCCAGACGTTCAGGACGAACTCCTCGTTGCCGCGCTGCCAGTTCGTCCCGTCCACGACCAGCATGGCTCCGAACCCGACGACGCTGCCGTCGACCCCGACGACCGGGATCGGGGTGTCCTCGCCGTACAGCGTCGCGTCGCCGTTGCCGTCCCTGTCGCGGTTGCTCGCCGTGGCTTCCAGGTTGACTGCGACCACCGACGAGTCCGTCAACTCCCCGCCGGACGCGTCCAGCAGGCTCGAACTCGAGTTGAACTCCAGGGCCGCTACCTGGGAGTCCGCCGTCTCGATGATCGAGGAGGTTCCGTCGAACTGTCCCGCGGCCGTCCCGCTGGCGCTGGCCGCCGCCGTCATTCCGATGATGAACTCCCTGCGCTGCATGGAATGCATTGCTCACGATAATGACTTAAATTAACCTATTGATAATAAGTTCGACAATAGATGTCACACCGCCGGTCGAAGAGTGGCCGGAAACGCCCGCCATCGGGGTGGGCCACGGCAGTTCCGAGCCCGCGGCCGTCGCCCCGGCGCCGTCGTCTTCGAAAAATACAATTATTAAATTGACAAACAATTTTAAGTATTTTCGTAAGACATTCACGGACGAGTCATGGTGGAAAAAGACTCTGGAACGGTCAACAGGCGTAAATTCATGAAGCGGGCGACGGCGGCGAGCGCGGTTGCGCTCGGCGTCGCGGGAGCGACCGGCCCCGCGGTCGCACGCTCGACGGCCGCACCGCAGGATCTGACCGAGTCGCTGCTGGCGACCCACGGCGACGCCGTGCTGTCGATGCTGGAGAACGACGGCGTCATCCGCGACCGCGGCGACCTGCCGACGGCCGTCGACAACGACTTCGCCGGCGTCGCCAGCGGCGCCGAGGGCGCGGCGAAGTTCTCGCTGTCGGACGGGACCGAGGAGTTCCGCGTCGTGAAAGACGTCGACGCCGGGACACTGACCGTCACGGTCCGCCCCGGCGAGGAGCGCGTCGTCGCCGTCCTGGACACCGAGCAGGGCCTCGTCGGTTACGACGCCGAGCGGGGCAAGTACGACTTCGGGACCGAGTCGCACTGTTCCTGTACGAACATCCTGTGCAGCCAGACCGAACGCGGGTACAAGTGCTGTGGCGACGGCCACTGCGAGTGGTTCTGTGGCTGCCGGTGAGGCATCGAAACCGACGCTCGCCTCCGGGGGACCGTCGGCGTTTGACCGACCCGTTTTTGCCAGGGCACGTCCGGGAGTGCGACCGTTGCGTTTCGGTACGTCGGCAGTCTCCAGCATCGTCCGAGGCGCCAGGCCGCACCTGGACGGGGAGACCAGGACCCGTCACCGGACCGAACCAAGAGCGTCGTCGCCCCGGCGGGGGGCCGGCGGAACTGACTTCGGCCGGGCGCGCGACTAGACGGTCGGATGCGGGAGACGTACTACCACCTCGACCGCCGAAACGAACTCGACGCCGGCCGGACGGTCGAGTTCGAGACGGTCGAGACGCCGGAGGGCGCACCCATCGAGGACCTGTACCCGGGCGGGCTCTCCAGTCACGGCAGCCACTACGTCGCCCGGGACCTCTACGAGGCCGACGCGGAGACGCTGTGGGACGTGGCGGCGGAACTCGTGTTCGAACTCGTGCGGGTCGCGCGGTTCCCCGGGCGGCCCTCGCGGTTCCAGTCCGTCTTCGGGTTCGAGGCGAGGCGGGACCTCGACCGGTTCGTCGAGACCTACGTCGACCCGCCGTACACGGTCTGGCGCGTGGCCGCCGACCGGTCGTTCACGTCCGACATGAAACTGGTCGACGTCGAGGACTTCGCCCACGGGGCCCGCCAGGCGGAGTCCTACTGGCGCGGACGGACGGACGTCGACAAGCCGCTGTGGGAGACGCTGCTGGTCCCGCCGGTCGAGGTGATCGAACGGGTGGACGGGACGGAGTGACGCGGCCATGGGCGTGCTCGGCTAAGGGGTGAGGCGATAGCGACGTTCCCTGTCGGTTCTCGCTCCGGAAGCGCCCGCTCCGGAAGCGAGAGCTTACGACACCCCCGTCGGTCGTTACGTCCAGCTTTGCATCGGTCGCCGTCAGTACGTGCTGAATACTGAACAGCACGGGAGGCGTTACTCCGGCCATGACGCCCCCGCTCGACGTTCTGCCCCGACAGCGGCGACGAACGCTCCTCCGGGCTGTCGCCGCCGCGGGCACCGCCGGCGCCCTCCAGGCGACGCTCGCCGCGCGCGCGGCGGCGGAATCCATCGTCCTCGAACAGGGCGACCGTTGCGTCGAACTCGAACCGCTGACCGGGAGCCAGCCCGTCGAGGACCTTTACGACTACACCTACCCGAAGGACCGACTCGGGGGCCCGCCCGGGTCCCAGGGCGAGGTCCAGAGTTCGGTGGGGACGACCGACCTCCAGCGCGAGCGGACGAGCATCCTCTTCCTGTACGACGGTCCCCAGGGCCTGAGCCTCGTCGTCGTCCACGGCATGCTCGAAAACGAGGGGTCGCCCGGGCCGGACGAGAAGGGCGGGACGGTCACCTTCACGATGAGTGGACTGCCCAGCGGCGGTTCGTGGATCGTCAGGGACGACTACTACTACGACCCCCAGGAGGGGCCGGAGACGAACTGGGCGAGGGACAACTGGAACGTCGACGGCGAACCCCAGGTCGTCGACTGGGCGTACTACGGCCACCGGACCGACGGCGGTGCCTTCCGGGGGCTGGGCTCGTCGTTCGAGGTCACCATCGACCCCGCGTTCAACGACCAGGCCACCCTCGCCGCCGACGTCGACTACGGCCCGCTGGAGGCCTGGGAGGCGCTCTCCGGCGACCGCGAGGGCCCCGAGCGGTTCCCCCTCCGGCTCGACCGCCCCGTGACGATCAGGACGGGGCAGTGCGACCACCAGGACGACGGCGGAGGAGGCGGCGGTGGCGGAGGCGACGGCGGGAACGGCGGTGGTGGGAACGGGGACGACGGCGGAAACGGCGGCGGCGACGGCGACGAGGACGACGAGGGCGAGGGGGACCGCGGACGCCGGACGAAACACGAGAAGAAACAGCAGAAACACCGGAACAAGCACCAGAAGAAACAGCGAAAGCACCGCCAGAAGCACCGGAAGAGCCAGCGGAAACACCGGAAGAAACAGCAGAAACACGGAGGCAAGGGGCGGAAACGGGGGAGCGACGGGCGGAACGGGAACGAGGGACAGAAAGGCGGGAACGAGGGACAGAAAGGCGGGAACGAGGGACGAAAACGGGGGAAGAAACGACGCAAACACGGGAACAAGGAGTAGAGACGAGGGTCGTCGGTCGCGTGGCCGTGACGACGGTCGTGGGTCACGTGGCCGGACGCGGACCGTCGGTCGCGTCGCCGGGACGAGGGTCGTCGTGGCCGTGACGAAGGTGGTTTCAACGTGCACCCCCCAGCGGCGAGTATGGTCAAACGCGGGGAGACGGTGCGACTCGCCACGCGGGGATCGGACCTGGCGATGCGGCAAGCCACGCAGGTCGCGGAGGCGCTGTCGTCGCGCCGACTGGAGGTCGAACTCGTCGAGGTCGAGACGCGTGGCGACCGCATCCGCGACGAACTGATCCACGAACTCGGGACGGTCGGCGCGTTCGTCCGCACCCTCGACGAGAAGGTGCTCGACGGCGAGGTCGACGCCGCCGTCCACTCCATGAAGGACGTGCCCACGGAGGTGCCCGACGACCTCGTGATCGCGGCGATCCCCGAGCGGGCGCCCGCCGGCGACCTGCTGGTGACGCCGGACGGCCGGAGCCTCGACGACCTCCCGGAGGGCGCGACCGTCGGCACCGCCAGCCTCCGCCGGCAGGCCCAACTCCTGCAGGAGCGCCCCGACCTTCAGGTGGAGGGACTGCGCGGCAACGTCGACACCCGGATCGAGAAGCTGCTGGCGCCCGGTCTCCAGCGCGAGCACGAGCGCCGCATGGAGGCCGAAGAGGCGGCCGAATCGCCGGGCCCCGAGGAGGACGGAGACGGGGGCGCAAACGACGACGGCAGCGAGGGAAGCGACGACGGCGAGGAGGACGACGAGTCCGAGCAGTCCGTCGAGGAGTGGTTCGACGGGTTGGGCGAGATCGAACGCCGCGCCATGGAGCGGACGGTCGACGTCGAGTACGACGCCATCGTCCTGGCGGCGGCGGGCCTGGAGCGGACGGGGCTGGTTCATCAGGTCGGCACGCACGAACTCCCGACCGAGCAGTTCGTCCCCTCGCCCGGCCAGGGGGCGCTGGCGATCACGATGCGCGACGGCGACCTCGCCGAGCGGGTGAACGACGCCCTGGACGACCCCCGCACCCGCGTGGAGACGACCGTCGAGCGCGCCGTGCTGGCGGAACTCGGCGGCGGTTGCGTGGCGCCGCTGGGCGTCCACGCCGTCGTCCAGGGCGAGTACGTCCACTGCGTCGCCCAGGTGCTCGGCCGCGACGGCCAGCAGGTCGTCGCCGAGACCCGCGACCTCCCCGTCGAGCGCCACGCGGAGGCGGCCCGGGAGTTCGCGGCCGACCTCGCCGAGCGCGGGGCCGCCGACCTCGTCGCGGCGGCCAAACGCGAGGCCCCCGACGGAGCCAAACGGGGTGGCGCGGATGAGTGACCCCGGAGACGACGGGACGGCGTCGGCGGTGGAGGCCGCCGAGCGCGACGTCGTCGCGGCGGTGTTCCGGCCGGACGACGAGCGCCTCGACGAGGCCGTCGAACTGCTGGAGTCGCTGGGCGCGATTCCAGTCGCGGACCCGATGCTGGAAGTGCAGCCGACCGACGACGCCCCCCGCGAGGACGCCGACTACGTCGTCCTCACGAGCAAGACCGGCGTCGAACTCGCCGCGGAATCGGGCTGGAGCCCCGGCGAGGCGACGGTCTGTGCCATCGGGTCGGCCACCGCCGATGCCCTCCGCGCGGCGGGCTACGCGGTCGACCTCGTCCCGGAGGAGTTCTCCTCGTCGGGGCTGGTCGAGGCCCTCCGTAGCGAGGTCGGCGGTGCCCGCGTCGAGGTGGCCCGCAGCGACCACGGCTCGGCCGTCCTCACGAACGGCCTGGAGGACGCCGGCGCGTACGTCCACGAGACGGTGCTGTACGAACTCGTCCGGCCGCGGGGCGCCG
>CAYTAG010000088.1:0-13080 GCA_964435625.1 uncultured Halobacteriales archaeon
GAGCACGGCTCGACGAGCCCTCGCTCGCACGCTCGCGAGGACGCCGTCGAGCACGGCTCGACGAGCCCCCAGCAAGCTGGGGACGCCGTCGAGCACGCCGGTCCGGACGTGACCATCCGGGTCGGCACGCTGGCGGACGGCACCGGCTTCTACGTCGAAGACGACGGGCCTGGCATCCCACCCGGGGTACGCGACCGGGTGTTCGATTCGGGCTACACCGACGCCGCCTCCGGAACCGGGCTCGGACTCGCCATCGTCGAGAACGTCGTGAAGGCCCACGGCTGGGACGTCACGATCACGGAGGGAACTGACGGGGGCGCCCGGTTCGAGATCAGGACGGACCCCCCGCGGCCGACGGCCGCGTCCGATGGGCCGGCCGCGCACGACGGGCCGGCCACCTACGACGGAGGGGCCACGCGGGGGCCCGAATGAGTCCGATTCAGTTGAGCAGCGCCCTCCAGGCCCGAGACCGACGATGCCGTCGACCGTGCTGCCGGCGTGGCTCTGGAAGCTCTCGATGGCTCCCTCGGTCTCGGGATCGTAGTAGCCGTCGACAGCGACGTCGTAGCCCCCCTCGTACCGGATGGTGTGGGCGACGCAGGTCGACCCCGGCGGGAGACGGACGCCTGTTTCGGACCCTGGGACAGTCGGCGTCGATAAAGTCAGTCGATCGAACGACGCTGTTCGTCAGTTGTTGCAGGCCAGGTAGTTCCCGGAGCACCAGACCCAGTCGTTCGGGCGCGGGAAGTGGACGCCCCACCACGTGATGCCGTCGTTCCACTCGGGACCGTTCATGATGTACCCCTCTTCGCCCTCGGGGTACGAGTCGACCACGTTGTAGTCCAGACCTGGTCCCTCGCGGCCGTTCAGGGCGGAGGCCCCGGAGACGACGACGTCGTCGTCCATTGCGAACTTGTAGCTCGTCCCGGCGCCACAGGAACCGCCACCGCCGCCGTCGAGCCGGGCACGGACCTTGTTCTCCAGTTTGTCGAAGTCGTAGACGTAGGTGGGACAGGACTTGCCCGTGTAATCGTTGCAGTACTGGTTGGTGACGTCCTGGTGGCCGATGATGCCGCCGTCGTTGTTCTGCATGCAGACGCCGGTCCCGATGGGGTAGAAGTCGGCCGAGATGTCGTACTTCTCGATGCAGCACGCGATGATGTCCGCCGTCGAGTCGTAACAGGCGTCGTTGATGTAGCGGTTGACGCCGGCGTCGTTCCAGGACGCGTCGGTGTACCCCATCTCGTGTTCGATGCCGATGGAGTGGTAGTTCCCGGGGCCGGCGTGCCAGGCCTTGTAGTTGTGCTCGACCATCTGGGTGACCTCGCCGGGGGCGCCCCACGACCAGTCGTAGTTCGAGATGACGTAGTGGGCGCTGACGTTCGAATTGGGGTCGTTGAACGTGTTGATGGCGGTCCCGTACGTGCAGTCGGTGATGTGGACGACGATCCAGTTGATCTCGCTGTCGGCCCGCCAGTCGCTCTGGTTGGGCGACTCGTCCCAGCGGTCCGCGACGTTGCACTCGTAGGCGGCCGCCGCCGTCCCGCTCGCGCCGACGAGGGCGGTCCCGCCGGCCGCGGCGCCCGTCGCCTTCAGGAACTTCCGGCGGTTGGCGTCCTCGACGTCTTCGAGGTCCACTTCGTTCGCCTCCGGCACCGCGCCTAGCTCGGCGTTGGTCCCGTCGTGGGTTGGTTCTTCGACGGCCCGTCCACCGTCGGTCGATGCGTCGAACGTTTCGGGGTTGCACTTTCGACACATGGTCGTGATGGTGTCGCCGGCCGGTCACATGCGGCCGGTCGTTCGTCGTGGTCGTACGCTCCATGAGGCACCGCGGGCGACCGAGGCTGGCACACGGCGGCGCCGGTCCCCGGACAGCCCTGGGCCCCGGCCGCCCGCGGACGCTCCGTCGCTGCCGGCAGCCGGGGTCGGAGTGGGCCCCACGACGCGTGTTGTTTTCAGGTGGGATACTTTACGTAATCTAGCTGGAGAGGACGATACCGTCGTGATCCGGAACGGCGTTGTAGTCCGACAACGGCGTCGCGGGCCGTCACCGACAACGGCGTCGCGGCCGCCACCGACAACGGCGTCACGGCCGCCAGGTGGACGAATGGCGTCGTGGTCGATGGACGATGCTGTAGCTATTTGATACCCAGGCTCGAACAACCGCCGAGGATGGACGACCCCCTCGAGATCGTCTCGGTGCTGTCCGACTCGCCCCACCGGATCTCGATCCTCCAGCACGTCGACGACGACCCGGTCAGCGTGGGCGAGGTCAGCTCGTCGCTGGAGATTCCGCGAGCGACGGCCAAACACAACCTCACGCGCCTCGAGGAGGCGGCGCTGGTCGAGTCCGTCGGCTCCAGTTACGCGATCACGGCGTTCGGGCGGGCCGTCCGGACGCACCTCACCTCGTGTCTCGACGCCATCGCCGTCTCGCGGACCCTCCAGCCGTTCCTGGAGGTCGTCCCCCCGTCGGCGTTCGACTGCGACCCGACGCTGTTCGAGGGCTCGGACGTGACCGCTATCGCCCCCTCGAACCCGCACGCGCCGGTCGAACGGCTCCTGTCGGTCGTCGAGGACGCGTCGTACCTCCGGGTCGTGACGCCGGTTTTCCTGCCGCAGCTGGTCGACGCCTTCCACGACGGTCTCGTGGACGGCGACCTCCGCCTCGACCTGGTCGCCCCGGCCGACGCCTTCGAACTGTTGGGCTCCGAACGGCCGACGGTGTGCGCCGAGGCCGTCGAGAGCGAGCGACTCGTCGCAGGAGTTTACCCCGACGCCGTCCCGTTCGGCCTCTACCTGCTGGAGGACGCGGTCGTCCTCGTCGGCCACGACGAGGAGAACATCCCCCGATGCGTCGTCGAGAACGACGCCGACGCTGCGGTCGACTGGGCCAGCGACCTGTTCCGCGAGTACGAGAAGGGGGTCGAATCCCGCTTTTGGGGACCCGGGGTCGAGCGGGGGTAGGTCCCCGCTATCGCGGGGCAGGACCGACGCGTCAGAGGTCGTCGTCGACCCACCAGAGGACGCCGTCGTTGTAGTCCAGGTACTCGCAGTGCTGGTGGATGCGGTCGGTCACGTCGTGTTCGACCCAGTTCCAGGGGGCGCCGGCCCGCGCGCCGGTGTACCCGCAGGCGTGGCGTCCGAACTCGGCCGACTGGTAGGCGTCCCCGAGGACGTCGTCGTTCTCGCTGTAGTAGTTGTGGGTGCGGTCGGTGCCGTACAGGATGCCGTCGTAGAACCGTTCACTGGGCTGTTCGTCCCAGACGGCGGCACCGAGCAGGTGGACCGCGTGGATGGAGTGGCCGTAGTAGCCCTGGAGGTGCCGGACGCACTCCAGCGCGAACTTCCCGCCGAGCGAGTGGGCGACGAGGTTGACGTTGACGCCGTGGTCGGCGGTCCAGCCGTAGTAATCCAGGATCTCGGCAAGGCGCTGGCCGGCCTCGATGGAGTGTTCCTTCGCGGAGTACCACTCGTCCCAGGAGTCCCCGGCGTTCCAGTTGCAGGTCACGACGTGGCCGCCGTAGCCGTTGTCCGACAGGTGCCGGTAGAGTTCGTAGGCGTAGTCCCGGCCGCCGTTCGTGTTCGTGAACCCGTGGACGAAGATGGTCACGTCGCCGGTCCCCCACGGCCAGTTGTGGAACTCCCAGGGTTCGGGCCTGACCTCGCCGAGCCAGGACGGGGCGCCCGGGAAGCTGTAATCGCAGCCGTACTCGCCGGCCGCCGCCGTCCCGGTCATCGCCCCGGCCCCCGCGGCGCCGACCACCGCCGCCGACGTCGCTCGCAGGACGCCCCGCCGACTCATCGGGCCGGTCGCCGACCGTTCGGTGTCCGCTTCGTTCCGCCCGGACGCGTTATCTTCAGACATAACATGATAACAATTAACGGTCGGGCATTTTACCTAATCGGGTCCATCGTGGCCAGCGGCGTTAGCCGACGCCAACGCCGTTGAGCGCTCGTAACGGGATTGTGCCCCGCTGGTCGGCACCCCGTGACCGGGAGGACCGTGCGCTCGCCGGTTCCGTCCGTCGGGCGAGCGGTGGCCGGGCGTTCGCCCCGTGGCCGGGGACGACGAAACTCGTGAAATCCTGCTGAAGCCGGATACGCCTAAGCCCGTGGCGGCCCGACCGACCGTCGTGGACGACGAACTCGACCCGGCCGTCCGCGAGGCGGCGACCGACCACGTCCTCCGGGTGGTCCATCCCGACCGCCGCGAAGCGGAGGTTGTCGGGATGGCGCCGGCCGACGGGGGCGTGCTCGTCGGCGTGAAGGTCCACCCGCGGGGCTACCTCTCGACCGCGAAGTACGCGCTCGTGACCGTCGACGCCGACGGCCGAGTCGTCGACGCCAAGGCGTGTTCGGGGCGGGAGCTACGGCGGGAACTGGAACGGGAAGAAGGTTGACCCCCGAAACCGGGGAACCTCGGCAGGCCGCAGTTCGAGGGGCCGATTAGCGGAGAAACGGTCCCGCGGCTCACGCCGGCAGGTCGGGGTCCAGTCGCGGGAGTAGAGTTTTACAGGATTCCCGGCAACACGGTGGTATGGCCCAGGCCGCTCGCCGGATCGTGACCGAGTTACACGACGAACTTCGGCGCCCGGGGTGACGTTGTCCCGTCCCGCCGTCCCCGCCATCTATTTACGCCATTGCGTAGTATCGGACAGTGTCCGATAGAATGAAACGAGGTATAAGAGTCTGCATCGGCGTCAATCCGGCCGGCGATACGGACGTGTTCCGGATCGGTGCAGCCGACGAGATACTCCGGCTCCTGGTCGACGCCCACGACGAGGAGTTCACGATTCCGGAACTCGTTGCTGCGACCGGAGCGGCACGGTCGACCGTCTGGCGGGCAGTCGACCTGCTCGACGGACTCGGCGTCCTCACCATCCGCGAGACGCCACAGCGCAACTACGTCTCGATCGATCGGACGGTCCTCGAAAAGGACGACCCGATCCTGGCGATCGAGCAACCGGAGTTCCACGAGCCGGTTCGAACGTTCGTCCGAGAGGTCCGAGCGGTTGTCAGTTCGAGTAGCGAGATCGACCGACTCGTCGGCATCACCGTCTTCGGGAGCGTCGCACGGGGTGACGCGGACCGACGGAGCGACGTCGACGTGTTCGTCGTCGTCGAGGGCGATCGAACGGCCGCACGCCGGGCCGTTGCCGGCGTCGCGAGCGACCTCAGGGACCGACAGTTCGACGGTGACCGGTACGACTTCGAGCAGTACGTCGAGTCGGTCGAGAGCGCAAAACGAGCGGGGAAAAAACTACAGGACGTTTTCGACGACGGAATCACGGTTTACGAGACCGAGCGCTTCCAGAAACTCCGGAAGGCGGTGACCACGAATGAGTAGCAGGACCATCGAGTCGCTCCTCGACGAAGTCAGGAATGCGTTCGACAGACCACCGACCGACGTCGAAACGGGCCTTGACGTGGACGACGCTGCATTACTCCAGCTCCGGAAGGCGTGTCGGTTGCTGGCCGGTGGGGAGCACCTCCTCGACGGCGGATACTACACCTTGGTCGTCGAAGCCTCGTTCGTCGCGATCGAACGGAGCATCGAGTTCCGGCTACTGGAACGTGGCGAGATGAAACCCCAGGAACTGCCAGGGTCACACGCGACGGTCTAGCGCGAAGCGGCCAGGGCTGGCATCTTCTCGGAGGAAACTGCCGCGGAGTTGGCGGATCTCTGGCAGGACCACAGGGCGAAGACGTACTACCAGGACGGGCTGGCCACGGAGTCACGAGCGGAGAAGCTACGCGAACTGGCAACGGAGATTCACGCCTTCATCGTCGGTCGGTCCTCGCGAGGGTACGACTGTACGTGTGGGCGCTCGTAAAAGCCGGCCGCGAAGCAACTGTCGGCGGATGAAACGTCCCCCACTGACGCTTGGCGGGAGACAGGGTCAAGACCCGTTCGCGGGGTCACGACCCCTCCGGGCGATCACTCCTCGACCGTCACCGACTCCAGCAGCACGTCCTCGCGGGGCTGGTCGTTGGCGTCCGTCGGGACCGAACCGATCTCGCGGACGACGTCCATGCCGTCGGTCACCCGGCCGAAGACGGCGTGCTTGCCGTCCAGGTGCGGCTGGGCGTCCAGCGTGATGAAGAACTGGCTCCCGTTGGTGTTGGGGCCGGAGTTGGCCATCGAGAGGACGCCCGGCCCGTCGTGGCGCAGGTCGTCGTGGAACTCGTCGTCGAACTGGTAGCCCGGGCCGCCGCGGCCGGTTTCGGTCGGGTCCCCGCCCTGGATCATGAAGCCCTCGATCACGCGGTGGAAGGCAACGTCGTCGTACAGCGCGTCCCCGCGGACCTCGCCGGTGTCGGAGTCCTTCCAGGTGACCGTATCCGGGGCCGGTTCGGCGTCGGCGGCCGGGTCG
Organism: uncultured Halobacteriales archaeon; assembly: GCA_964435625.1. Taxonomy (GTDB): domain Archaea; phylum Halobacteriota; class Halobacteria; order Halobacteriales; family PXRE01; genus PXRE01. The sequence continues at coordinate 6,378 of CAYTAG010000088.1, forward strand.
TGCTCGGCCAGGTTGACGAAGTTCTCGACGGTGGTGGGTACCTTCTCGGAGTACAGTTCGACGTCGACGTCGCCCTCGCTGGTGTGCAGGGTGGCAGTCAGGTCGCTCATGTCTCGGAAAAGGTCCAGACGACTTAAAACGGTGGTGATGCGAGGATCGTAATTCACTTCGTTGCGGTTTCGGCACGTCCGACCCACGGACGTAGTTCCGAACCAGCTTCGACCAGCGCTTCGACGAGGGGACTGCTATCGTCGAGCCGGTACAGTTTCACGTTTCCGACGTGACGAGTCAGTTCGACCAGGCCCAGTTCGATCAGTTCGTCGACGTTCCGGCTCACCGTCGAGCGGTCGATTCCCGCACGATCAGCGACCTCGGCTCCCGTCAACTCCTCGCCTTCCGCTTCGAGGAACGCCGCGATCATCTTCGTCCGGCCGGGACTCCCGAACAGCCTGACCAGTCCCGCCCTGTCGACGTACGCTCCGGTGGCCGGGTCCTGGTCGTCCTCCCGCTCGACCAGTTCGGGGTTCTCCGCAAGAACGCCGAGCAACGCCCGCCTGACGCCCAACAGCGCCTCGATGGCCGGGTCGTCCACGTCGGCGCGGTAGAGTTCCCCCGATTCCGCCTGTTTTCGATCGACGAGTCCAGCGTCCACGAGCGCATCGATGTTCCGACTCACCGTTGACCGATCGACGCCGGCCAGCTCCGCAACCTCCGCTGCGGTCAACTCGATCCCACGTTTCCCCAGGAACGCCTCCACGATCCGGATACGCCCTGGGCTTCCGAACAACCGAGCCAACGGACCGTCTTCGTCGTTCCTGGTGGAGCCCGGTGATTCGTCCATGTGTCGCTGATTATGCCTCGATGACGTATAAATGTTGCACCGAAACAACGCACGTTGCATTTCAGCAATCGCGGGATAACACGAACATTGAAATCGGATGTCGAAGTATCCCGTGACGATGCCGAAGCGGGCCCCTCACGACGAAAACCACATCGAGATGGATCTTTTCTGACGTCTCGGGTACAAGGGGTTCGTCTGTCCCGACGGAATCGCAATCGAGGTCGTCCTCGACAACTGGGTCGTCGAACACGAGCGGGACCTTACGGAGAACATCATCGAACAGCGGGTCGAGGACGACGCGCCGCTCCGTCATCCGGAGGGGGACGACCAGCGCATCTGCGTCACCAGCGTCGCGGCCGTCGACGAACACGTCAGGGAAGTCGAGAAAGACCTCTATTAGCCGCCCGCGCTGGCGTCGAACCCCCATTGGCGACCCGTCGCCGGCGTACCTTCATTTGCGTGCCGGCCCCACTGGCCATCATGGCCGAGCACACCGCCGAGCGGATCACGCTCGCCCGCCTGCCCTCCGGCGTCGAGGTAGCGACGACCGTCCACACCTACGATGGCGGCCCCGGCCCGACCGTCTACGTCCAGGCCGCCCAGCACGGCCGCGAGATCAACGGCACCGAGGTCCTCCGGCGGGTCCACGACCGACTCCTGGGCGCGGACCTGGCGGGCCGGGTGATCGCGGTCCCGGTCGCGGACCCACTGACGTTCGACCGGGTCGCCTACACCACGCCCGAGCAACTGGACAGCGTCAACGACAACATGAACCGCGTCTGGCCCGGCAGCCCGGACGGGAGCCTCCACGAGCGGATGGCCGCCCGGCTGTGGGCGTACGCGGGCGAGGCCGACGCCCTCGTCGACCTGCACACCGGCAGCCCGGACATGCTCACCCACGTCGTGTTCATGGAGGGCGACCGCGACTCCCGCCGACTCGCGGCGGCGTTCGGCACCGACCTCCTGCTCTCGGAGCGGGCGGGCGAGGACGCCGACGCGGAGTGGGACCGGCGGGACTTCGGCGGCAAACTCCGCGTCGCGGCCGCCCGCGAGGGAATTCCGTCGATCACGCCGGAACTCGCGCACAACAGGCAACTCGTCGAGGACGCAATCGAGACTGGGGTGGCCGGCCTGCTGAACGCGCTCCGGGAGGTGGGCGTGCTCGACGGGGAGCCGACGCCGAACGGCGAGGGCGTGCTCGCGCGCAACCACCTGGGCCGGGTGACCGCCGTCGATTCGGGGCTGTTCCGGGCCGCGCCGGACGTCGCGCTGGGCGACGACGTCTCCGAGGGTACCCGCCTGGGGTCGCTGTACGACCCGACGACCTACGAGGTCCTGCAGGAGGCCGTCGCGGACCGCGACGGGATACTGTACTCGCTGCGGAAGGAGGCGACCGCGACCGGCGGGGCGACGCTCGCCAGGGTGGCCGAGCGGCGGTAACTGGCCGTCCGTCCGACTCCGTGGGACGTCCCGCTGGGACTGACGACTGCCGTTTCGCGCCGTCCCCGCGGTTGGGGGCGAGGACGTCCCGAGTCGTCGTGTTCCGTCGAGACGCGTCTACGGGAATTGCGTCACGAGCACCTCGTCGACAGTCATCCCCCGAACGATCCATCAACGGGTGAGGCGCAACGCATTTCGGGTACTAGCGCGAACGGAGGTCCGAGGGCACGTAGCTCAGTCCGGATAGAGCGTCGGACTTCTATCCCCGTCACGTCCGTGGTGGGGGAAGACATCCGACGGTCGTGGGTTCGAATCCCACCGTGCCCGTCTGCGACGAACGGACGTGAGGAGCGACGGGCTCCGGGATTCGAAGTAGACGAGTCGCAGCCCGCGCAACGGAGTGAGCAGGAACGTCTCGGCGTAGTTCGAATCCCACCGTGCCCGCTTCTGCGAGGGGCATAGCCCATCCGACGTACTTCGGCCGCCACCCAAAAACGAGTTTCAGGGGTAGTAGGGGGATCCTACCACCTGCTACGCTTCTCCGGGCGCGTCCCCGGGCGCCCGCTGCTGTTCCCCGGTCGCAGCACTACACCATGTGCTGTGCGGCGTTGTCGAAATCCGCCCGACAGAACGGACAGCGGTAGTTCGTCGTGAACCCTTCCCGCTGTGCCACGGTCTGCGTTTCGAGCCGGTGGACCGGTACTTCTTGCCCACAGTCAGGACACGATACTTTCGGCACGTTACGTATTACCGTGACGACCACCATAAAGCAAACGCATCATGTTAGACCTCTTCTAACCGCAATTAAGCGCCTCATACGTGTAGGCTATTTTTCACCTTCGTCGGGGCCATCTGCTCCCGCGTCGTGAAAACCGCCCCAGGTCCGGATTAACTGGACCGTAACCCGACCGTACTCGACGCCGCTCGCCCAGAAAGCATTTGTTTACTCCCGTCCCGGAGCAATCGACGGCTCCGTCGAACACAGCGATGCCAGCCAGAAAGTCCATCGTCAGGGCGACGTTACTCGCGTCGGTAGTGGGGCTGCTGGTCGTCCCGTACGTGCCGGTGGGCGCCTGGCCGCTGCCGGACACCGGCAGCATGGAGCCGACGATGACCGGCTGTGACCTGCTGGTGTACGGCCCGGCCGACGACGTCGAGGTCGGCGACGTCGTCATCTTCGACGCGCCGTGGCGCGACGGTCTCGTCATCCACCGCATCGTCGGGGAATCGCCCCGGGGATACGTCCTCAAGGGCGACGCCAACGCGTCCCCCGACCCGATGGCGATCCCGGAGGACCGCATCGTCGCGGAGGTCGAGCACGTCGTCGGTAGCGGCACGCTCCTCGAAGGGATCTGCGGGCCGGTCTCGGACGCCGCGGTGTCCGCGTTCGACGCCACGAGCGACTTCGTCTACTGGTGACGCCGTCCACCGGCCAGCGAACACGTGCCCCAGGTCGTCCGGCCGGACGTCGGAGGCCGTGGCGCGGCCGCCCGGCCGCGCTACTCCTCGAAGCCTTCCTCGAACCGGAACGTACCGTCGCGCTGGACGACCTCGCCGTCGACCTCGATGAACGAGTCCTCGGACATGTCGACGATCATGTCGACGTGGACCCCCGACTCGTTGACCTCGTTGCCGTCGCCGACGGTGTCGTCGTAGGCGCTGCCGACGGCCATGTGAACCGTGTCGCCCATCTTCTCGTCGAACAGCACGTTGTAGGTGAACCGGTCGATGGCGCGGTTCATCCCGATGCCGAGTTCGCCCAGGCGGCGGGCGCCCTCGTCGGCGTTCAGGATCTCGGTCAGCACGACCTCGTTTTTCGCGGCCGCGTGGTCGACGACCTCGCCGTCCTCGAACCGCAGCCACGCGTCCTTGACCTCCCGGCCCTCCCAGTAAAGCGGCTTGTCGAACAGGACCTCGCCCTCGACGGAGTCGGGGACGGGAGCCGTGAAGACCTCGCCGCCGGGGAGGTTCTGCTCGCCGTAGTCGTTCAGGGTCTCGTTGCCGGCGACGCTCATCCGGACGTCGGTCGCCTCCCCGGAGACGATCCGCACCTCCTCGGCCGGATCGAGGATCTCGACCATCCCCCGCTGGAACTCCCGCTGTTCGTCCCAGTCCCGCAGGATCGCGTCCCAGACGAAGTTCTCGTAGGTCTCCCGGCTCATGTTCGCCAGCTGGGCATTGCCGGTGGCGGGGAACTGGGTGTAACACCACGGTTTCGAGAGCCGGACGTCCTGGACCGGCCGGTACACCTTCGAGGCGGTGGTCTTGACACCGGGGTCGACGTCGCTCAACTCGGCGACGTTCTCGTACCCGCCGACGATGACGAACGCGTCGGCTTCCTCGAACAGCGCCCGGTAGTGATCCGGGGCGTCGACGTCGTCGCCGCGGGCGCGCAGGTAGGCGCGGCTCGCCCGCGGACTCGTCCGCCGCTCCAGCGGCGACGTGGCCTGGACGGGCCTGGCGCCAAGGTCCCCGAGCACCTCGTACAGCGCCACGACGAAGTCCTCGGCGACGTTCGGGGCCGAGACGACGACCTCGTCGCCGGACTGCAGATCGAGCGAGTGGTTGGCGACCACCTCGGCGTGCTCCCGGATGCGTGGGTCCATGGGGTGTGCTTCCGGGGGTGCGTGGATACGGTTTTCGGTTGAATCGACGACAGGGCGGCCGCCCCGGGTTGTGGTGACGGACGGCCGCCCCGGATCGCCGGCGCCGTTTCCCACGGCTATTTCAACCGCGGCCACCCACCCCGGAACATGAGCGACGCCATCGACCTCCGGAGCGACACCGTCACCCGGCCCTCCGACGCGATGCGGGCGGCCGCCGCCGACGCCGACGTCGGCGACGACGTCTACGGCGAGGATCCCACGATCAACGACCTGCAGGCCCGCGCGGCCGACCTGCTCGGGACCGAGGCCGCGCTGTATTTCCCCTCTGGCACGATGGCCAACCAGGCCACGATCCGCGTCCACGCCGACCGCGGCCAGGAGGTGATCTGCGACCGGTGGAGCCACGTCTACAACTACGAAGTGTCGGGGCTGGTCGAGCACGCAGGGGTCCAGCCCCGCCCCGTCGACGGCAACCGCGGGGTCCCCTCGCCCCCGCAGGTCCAGGAGGCCTACGTCGAACCGGGTAGCCACCACGCTCCCGGCACGGGCTTGCTCGTCCTGGAGAACACGCACAACCACCGGGGCGGGCTGGCGATCACCCACGAGCGGATCGACGCCGCGGCGATGGCGGCCCGCGACCTCGGGCTCCCCGTCCATCTGGACGGCGCCCGGCTGTGGAACGCCGCAGTCGCCCAGGACACCCCCGTCGAGCGGTTCGTCCGCGAGGTCGACACGGTCATGGTCGCGCTCTCGAAGGGACTGGGCGCCCCCGTCGGATCGATCCTGGCCGGCCCCGAGGACGTCATCGAGGAGGCCCGGGACGTCCGCAAGTTGCTCGGCGGCGGGATGCGCCAGGCGGGCATCGTCGCCGCGCCGGCCGTCGAGGCGCTCTCCAACGTCGACCGCCTCGCCGAGGATCACGAGCACGCCCGGCTGCTGGCCGACGGACTCGCCGACATCGACGGTCTGTCGGTGACCGACCCGGAGACGAACATCGTCATCGCGGACGTCTCGGAGGCGGGCATGGACGTCCACGAGTTCGGCGACCGCTGCGGGGAGGCGGGGGTGCTGCACACGGACATGGGCGAGTACCGCGCCCGCTTCGTCACCCACCGGGACGTGACCCGCGAGGACGTCGAGACGGCCGTCGAGCGCGTCCGCTCGGCGGTCGCGTAGTCCGCGGTGGCCCTCTTGCCGGACGTGAGTGCGCTACTCCTCCATTCCGCGGCGGAACTCGGTGACCGTCCGGCGCAACAGCAGGTAGCCGCCGAAGGTCAGAAACAGCATGACCGCCGCGAAGAAGACGGCGAAGGGGTTGCTGCTGGCGAACTCGACGAGACTATCTATCATACCCGTCGGTAGCCGGTGGCGCACAAAAGTCGTTTCGACGCCGACCTGACGAACCGGGCTCGCTGGAACGTGGATTTCGACGTGATTCGTTAGTATTGGGTGATGGGCCGGCGTGATTCTTCGCTGGTTTTCGGTGGTGGGCCGGCGTGACTCGCAGCCACTGGCCCTAGGGATTTCCACACCCTCCCCAGCCGACTGCGTTACTCGGGATGCTCACGTCCGTTCGCACCACCTGCGTTACTCATCCACCGTCAGAACAAGTTCTGACGGGCCCCCGCTCGCACGCTCGCGGGGACACCGTCGGAGACGAGCTCCGACGGGCTCCCGCTCACATGCGTTCACGGGAACAGCGGGAGAGCAAGCTCTCCCGAGCCTCCGCTCGTTTCACTCGCGGAGACCTCGCGCGCGCCAGGATCCCAACTTGGCCGCGTGGCGCGCGCTGGCACGCCCTCTTCGCGCGCCGACG
>CAYTAG010000089.1:0-13032 GCA_964435625.1 uncultured Halobacteriales archaeon
CGCTGGGGGTGGCCCTGACCGGGGCCGCGCGCTCGCCGATCCCGGCCGACGTAAGCACTGCAACGAGGGCGGTCGCGGCGCGACCGCCCGAGTGAAGCGCGCAGCGAGGCCCGGGAGTCGAGCGCGCGGGGGCTTTCTAACTGTTGCCGGCCAAGTAACCGCCGACAACGGAGAGCGCGCGGGGGCTTTCTGCGTGTTGTCGGCCAAGAAACCGCCCAGGGAGAGCGCGCGGGGGCTTTCTGCGTAGTGCCGACCAAAACACCGCCGACAAAGGAGAACTCCCGAAAACCCCGAAGTACCCCGAACTACGACGACGGACGAAACGATTTACCCCGGTCGCCCGTACCCTCGCAGGAGATGCCCACCGACGGACCGATGCTCGGAGCGCCGGACTGGAACCCGCCGGACGACTGGCCGGTCCTGAAGACCGTCGAGTCCCACGCGGGCGGGGAACCCCTGCGGGTCGTCGTCGACGGGTGGCCGGAAATCGAGGGCGAGACGGTCCGCGAGAAACGCCGGTACGCCGCGGCCAACCACGACCACCTCCGGACGGCGCTGATGCTAGAACCCCGTGGTCACGCCGACATGTACGGCGCGATTCCGGTCGAACCGGACGGGGACGCCGACCTCGGTGTGCTGTTCACGCACAACGACGGCTTCAGCACGATGTGCGGCCACGGGGTGATCGCGCTCGCGACGGTCCTGATCGAGACCGGGATGCTCGATCCGGCCGACGAATCTCCGGACGAACGCGGCGAAGCCACCGTCCGCATGGACACCCCGGCGGGGCGGGTGACCGCCCGCGGCACGGTCGAGGGCGACCGGGTCACCGAAGTCGCCTTCGAGAACGTCCCGTCGTTCGTCTACGCGCGCGACCGAACCGTCGACGTCCCCGGAATCGGGGAACTGACCTACGACGTCGCCTTCGGCGGCGCGTTCTACGCCTACTGCGACGCCGAGGCGGCGGGCGTCGGCCTCCGGCAGGACGACGCCGAGGACCTGATCCGCGCCGGGCGAGCGATCAAGCGGGCCGTCAGCGAGGACCTGGCCATCGAGCACCCGGTCCACGACGATCTGGGCTTGCTCTACGGGACCATCTTCACCGGGCCGGCGGCGGGCGACGCCGATAGCCGGAACGTCTGCGTGTTCGCGGACGGCGAGGTCGACCGTTCGCCGACCGGGACCGGCGTTAGCGGCCGCCTGGCCCTGGAGGCGGACGCGGGCCGCCTGGACGTAGGCGACCCGTTCACCGTCGAGAGCGTCGTCGGGTCGACGTTCACCGGCTGCGTCCTCGACCGAACGACCTGCGGGGAGTACGACGCCGTTGTCCCGGAGGTCGCGGGCAGCGCGCACGTCACCGGCCGCAGCGAGTTCGTCCTCGATCCCGCGGACCCGCTGGGGGAGGGTTTCCTGCTCCGATAGCGAGAGGGGGCATCCGAGGACCGCCCGGGTACTGTTCAGATAAGCGATGGTGGCCGGCTCCTCCACCGGAGCAGTAGTGGCCGGCACATCCGGCGAGCGACGGTGGCCGGCACATCTGCCGGAACGATGGTGACCGGCACGATCCATGCCGGGTGGGACTGAAAGGGGCCGGGCGCTCGGCGAAGCACGACGACGCAAGCACCGCAGGCCGACGGCCGAGGAGCGCAGCGAGGCGCGCGAGTCGAGCGCCCGGGGGCTTTCTGGCTGGTTGCGGTCGAGGGAGTGGTTGAATCTGAACAATGCCCCGACCCAGGGACCAAACGTCTTTTTGCGACGCTCGGCAACTGGCTGGTATGGCACCGAACGCGGCGGGCGGGATGGGGCGCCGGGACTTCGTGAAGGCGGCCGTCGCCGCCGGCGGCGCGGCCGCCCTGTCGGCCTGCCTGGCTCGCGAGGACGATCCGGACCTCCCGACCGGTCCCGGGGACCTCTCGACCCTGCCGGACGCCCAGCACGCCTGGAACGAGGCCCTGCCGACCGACGACCACGGCAACGACGTGGCGCCCCGCCACCACCTGATACTGTACTTCGACTACGCCGGCGACGGGACGCCGGACGATGCCGACCGCGAGACCGTCGAGGCGGCGTTCCGGTCGCTGGAGCGCGCGTACGCCCGGAGTAACGAGACCGACGACGGCCGGGAGGTCGGCCTGGTGTTCACCGTCGGTTACTCGCCGGCGTACTTCGGGCGGTTCGACGAGTCCCTGCCCGAGAGCGTCGACCTGCCGGAACCCGCCGCGATGGCCCCCTTCGAGGATCCCGAGTTCGACCAGCCGGACGTCGCGGTCCACCTCGGGAGCGACTACGGGTCGGTCGTACTCGGCGCCGAGGAGGCGCTCCGGGGGAACGAGTCGACCCTCAACGGGGTCGACGTCGCGGGCCTGGACGGCGTCCTCGAACGGGTCGACCGCCGGCCCGGGTTCGTCGGCGACGGCCTCCCCGCCGAACACGACGACGTCAACGGCGTTCCGGCGGACGCGGTCGACGACGACGCGCCGCTGTACATGGGCTTCAAGTCCGGGTTCCGGAAGAACCAGGCGAGCGAGGACCGCGTGACCATCCAGGAGGGGCCGTTCGCCGGCGGGACGACCCAGCACGTCTCGCTGTTGCGGTTGCACCTCGACCAGTGGTACGAGCAGGACGACCGCGACCACCGCGTCGCCACGATGTTCTGTCCGGTCCACGCCGAGGAGGGCCTGGTCGACGGCGTCGGGAACAACCTGGGCGACTCCAGTCTGATGGAAGAGCGGGGGTGTCCGGCCCACACCGAATCCGACGCCCGCGAGCATGGCAAAGTCGGCCACTCCCAGAAGTCCGCCCGCGCCCGCGAGGACGGCGACCCGATCATCCTCCGCCGGGACTTCGACTCGACGGCCGACGACCGGGCGACGCTGCACTTCGTATCGCTGCAGCGGGCCGTCGGGGACTTCCGGACGACGAGGGAGGCGATGAACGGCACCGACGTCTCCGGCGGCGCCGTCGGCCAGCGGACCAACAACGGCATCCTCCAGTACATGTCGGTGAATCGGCGGGCGAACTTCCTGATCCCGCCGCGCCGGCACCGGACGCTTCCGCCGGCCGTCCCGGAGTGACCCGAACTCGGCCGTCCCCCACCTTCGAATCGACGCGCTCAGGTAGCCGCAGTTCCTACGGCCGCGAAATGGCGGCGTTCGTACCGCTCCACGGCGGGTCCGTCGGTCCGCAGTCGCTCTCGCTGCTCGCAGTGATCGCGCTCGCGACCGTCGGAACGGCCGCGCTCCTCGGACTCGCTATCGGCGCGTTCGTCCGCCGCCAGTCCCGGCCGTACCTGCTGATCGTCGGCGCGCTGGCGGCCCTGTTCGGGCGCTCGGCCGTCGCGGGGATCACGGTGACGGGTGCGTTCTCGCCGACGGAGCACCACTTCCTCGAACACGGCCTCGACGTCGTGCTCGTCGCGCTCGTCATCGCCGCCGTCTACCACTCCAGGACCGTCTCCCAGGAGGTGGACGCGAACCCGTGAGCGACCAGCGCGACCGCATCTACGAGCACGTCGCGGCCAACCCGGGCCGGCACTTCAACGCAATCGTCCGCCGCCTGGACCTCGCGCCCGGACAGGTCCAGTACCACCTCAAGAAACTCCGGCGACGGGAGCGCGTCGTCGAGGAACGGCTCTACGGCCGAACGCACTACTACACGCCCAAGTACGACGCCCGGGAACGGCGGACCATCGCCGTCCTCCGTCGTGAGACGGCACGGGCGGTCCTGCTGTACCTCCTCGAACACGGGCCGTCCCGTCCGGCCGCCGTGGCGGACGCACTCGACGTCGCCCGGAGCACGCTGGAGTGGCACCTCGAACACCTGACGGAGTGCGATCTCGTCGAGAAACGGCGGGACGAATGCGATCACGTCACGCTGGTCGTAACCGAACCGGCCGAGACGGTTCGACTCCTCGAAGAGATCACCCCGTCTCTGTCCGACCGGATGGTGGACCGGTTTACGCGGCTCGTCGACGACCTCCTCCCCGAATGACGGAGGGATCGCCCGGTCACTCCGCTCCGGCGCGCACTCGACCCCGGGTCCGGGGGGACGCCAAACGTATTCGATGATCGTACCACAACCCGTTAGTGCTCACCGCTCGGACGGCCGGACATGAACCGACGAACGTTCCTGCACGGGGGGGCCGGCGTCGCGGCGGCCGCATCGGTCGCGGGCTGTCTCGACGGCCTCCTCGGGAGCGACGAGAGCCGGGAGCCGCCCCTGATCGAGGACCGGCCGGACGCCGTCTACGTCCCCACCCACGTCGAGGGCATGGAGATGGCCGGCATGGCGTCGGCGGGGCCATACAGGGTTGCACTCAGTTACAGCTTCCCCCACCGGTTCTGGCGGATCGACGGCGCCGACGCCGACAGGGTCGCGGTCGAGGACGACGACACGGTCCACCTCATGGGGTCGCTCTGGGACGCCGAGACGGGGGTCATCCCGCCCGCCGGGAACCTCTCGATGACGGTCCGCAAGGGCGGCGAGGTCGTCACCGACCGCCGCACGTGGCCCATGCTCTCCCAGACCATGGGCTTTCACTTCGGGGACAACGTGCCGCTCGACGGTGACGGCACCTACGAGGTCGAGGTCGCCGTCGACCCCCTGGGCGCCCGGACGACGGGAGCCTTCGACGGGCGGTTCGACGAGGCCGTCTCGGCCACCGTCGAGGTCGACTACAGCGAGCCGACCCTCAACGAGATTCAGATGCAACTGCTCGACGACCGCCGGGGCGAGCGCGACGCCGTCGCGCCGATGGAGATGGACATGCCCGTCTCCAGGCTCCCCGCGGAGGGCGACCTCGCCGGCGAGGTCGTCGGCCAGGCGAAAAGCGGCGACGGCGTCTTCCTCACCACGATCCTCGACGAACCGCCGGCGGGCGTCGACGGCGACGGCCAGTACCTGGCAGTGTCGGCCCGGACGCCGTACAATCGCTACCCACTGGCGCGGATGGCGCTGTCCGGGACGGTTCGGCGGGACGGCGAGACCGTCTTCGACGGGCCGCTGGTCGCCACGCTGGATCCCAACCTCGATTACCACTACGGCGCCGCGGTCGACGGCCTCCAGTCCGGCGACGAACTCACGTTGTCGGTCACCGCGCCGCCGCAGACCTTCCGCCACGAGGGCTACGAGACCGCCTTCCTGTCGTTCGAGGACGTCGAACTGACGGTCCCCTAGGACCCGGTCGTCACTTCCGACGGCTCTGTACCCCGGAGCGGGCGTGGCCTATATGGCGATGTACGCGTACGTTGGTACCGATGCCACCGACGCTGGTGAACGTCGCTGTCGGGGCGCTGCTGGGGGCCGCCCTGCTCGGCGCGGCGTTCGACCGCCGGGCCGTCCTCGTCGTGCTGGCGGCCACCGCGTTGCCCGACGCCGACGCCGCCGTCAGCCTCCTCGTCCGCGGCGCGACGAACGCGGCGCTGCACAACGTCTTCGTCCCCGCTCTCGTTGGCGCGGCCCTCTACTGGGACACCACCCTCCGGGACGAGTCGTGGCTCCGCGGGCGGTACGGCTGGCGTGGGTGTCGCGTGGCCTGGGTGGCGCTTTCGGCCTACGCCGTCGCCGGGATCGGCTTCGACTTCTTCACGCTGGACGCCGTGAACCTGCTGTGGCCGGTCCACGACCGCTTTTACGCCGTCTTCGGCCGGCTCGTGTACTCCACCCACGAGAGCGTCGTCCAGACCTACGTCGAGTTCGGCGGCCACCCCCTGCCGCTGCGGTCGCCGGGCACGACCGCGACCTACCACGTCGAGACGTGGCTCAACCCGACCCCCGGCACGGCCAACCCACCCAGGGTCGAACGGCGCGTCCGGATCGTCGAGTACGGCTGGCAGGCCGTCGTCGTCGCGGCGGGCGCCGCAGCGCTGGCCGTCAGGTTCCGGAGGGACGGATAATGCCGTCGCCGACCGTCCAGCTCGGGCTCGGCGTCCTCGTCGCGGCCGCCCTGCTGGGCGAGTACTACGACCGCCGGGCGCTGGGCGTCGTCGCCGTCGTAATGGTGGTGCCCGAACTCGACACGGTGGCCGGCTGGCTCCTGGCGGGGGCCCACCGGGCCCTGTTGCACAACCTGTTGCTCGTGGCCGCGGCAGGGGGCCTCCTTTATTTCGATACCCGCGTGCGCGAGCGGTCGTGGCTCCGCGGGCGGTACGGCGACCGGGGCGTCCGGCTCGCCGGCGTCGCGCTGTTCGTCCACGTGTTCGCGCACGTGCTGCTGGACTACGCCCACCTGGAGGGCGTGAACCTCCTCTATCCGCTGGTCGACGCCTTCTACCACCTCGACGGCGAACTCTACCTGTCGACGGGCGAAGGCGTCGTCCAGACGTTCGTCGAACTCGTCGAGCCGGAGGCCGGCGAGCAGGTGGTAGACGCGGGCCGGACCGGGACCACCGAGAACGTCCACGTCGACAGCCCCGTCGACCCCGAGAACCAGGGGTCGGACGGCCGCCCCGAACGCCGGTTCCCCGTCGCCGTCTACGGCTGGCAACTGTACCTGATCGCCGCGGGGCTGTTCACCGTCGGTGCGAAGCGGTTGCAGGGGGAGCCGCCCGAGGACCGCTGACACTTATACGCCACTGGAAGCTACTTAAGTGAACGCGAGTCGACACGACCGGCCTCGATCACGCCCTGCAGTTTCGGTGTTACCTGGACCGCCCGTTCGTCGTCGCCACGTACAAAAGGGCCGGGGGCCGTTCGCTCGTCGCGTCCGCTCCTCGCAAAACGGGCGTGGCGGGGGTCCCGCGAGCAGCGCGAGCGGGACGTCGTCACGGCCGCGAGGCTGAGCGTAGCGAAGCCGAACGGGCGTGACGGGATTCGAACCACGCCGAGACGGTCCGGGATGCTCGCTTCGCTGTGCTTCCGGGCTGCGACTCGTCTACTTCGAATCCCGCACGCGTCGCTCTCGGTTGCTCACGTCCGTTCGCAACACGAGAGACGGGCGTGACGGGATTCGAACCGGAGCCAGAGGTTCCTGCTCGCTTCGCTGCGCGGGCTGCCTCTGGCAGGGTTCGAACCCGCCACTTGCGGTCGATTTGCTCCTCGCGTCCGCTCGTCGCAAAATCGACGGGCGTGACGGGGTTCGAACCCGCGATCGGGAGGTTAGGAACCTCCCGCCCTGTCCACTAGGCCACACGCCCCGCGAGACCGTAGCGGGGCGGGGGCGAAAACGATTATCCTTCGGTCGCGTCGTCGGCCCCGGTCGCCTCGGTCGTCTCGACCTCCTCGGTCGAAACCTGCTCGGAGTCGACGTCGCTACCCGTCTCGACGCCCTCGCGGACGCCCTCTTTCATGTCCTCGAGTTCCTGTTCGACTTCCTGGCGACCCTTCTGGAATTCGCCCATCGCTTCGCCGGTCGAGCGGGCCAGCTTCGGGATCTTGTTCGCCCCGAACAGCAGGACGAAGATCAGCAGGATGACCACCAGTTCCGGTGGACCCAGCCCGCCGGGGATGAACAGCGGTGTGATTGCTTCGAGTGCCATCTCTACTCCGACTTTGAGTACAGCCAATTATAGGCTTTTTGCTCCGTTCGACCGGGGTGCAATCACCGGACGTTCCGGGACCCACCGTGGTACGGCCAGGTTACCGGTGTCAACTGGACCGACGCTACGTAGCTCTATCCCCAAAGCGACTTGAACCGGGTGGCCGTACCCGGTCGGCATGGTCGAGGTAGGCGACTCCGCACCGGACTTCACGGCACCGCTGGCCAACGGCGACGTCGTCCCGTTCACCCTGTCGAACCGCCTCGAGGAGGCCCCGCTGGTCCTGGCGTTTTTCCCCGGGGCGTTCACGGGCGTCTGCACCACCGAACTGTGCACCTTCGAGGAGCGCATGGGCGTGTTCGAGGACGTCGGCGCGACCGTCTACGGCGTCAGCGTCGACAGCCCCTTCGCGCTCAACGAGTTCCGCGAGCAGGAGGACCTGGGGTTCGGCCTCGTCTCCGACCACCAGAAGGTCGTCGTCGACCGGTACGGCGTCCGGGACAGCTTCGGCGACCTGGGGTACTACGGCCTCGCCCAGCGGTCGGTGTTCGTCGTCGAGGAGGCGGGGACGATCACCTACAGGTGGGTCGCCGACGACCCGGGCCAGGAACCCGACTACGAGGCCGTCGAGGCCGCCGCCGGGGAGGCCGCCTGACCGGCGCCGATGCGGAGGCTTTTGCGCGCGCGGCACCAACGTCGAAGACATGAGCGATCTGGACCCCGACCGCGAGGAGCGGTTCTATCGGCCGGCGGACGACCACAGTTTCCCCGACGAGAAGGTCAACGACGTGCTATCGCTGCTGGAGGACGACGAGGAGGTCCAGACCTACCTGAAGGCCCAGAACGTCAACGCGGTCACGCGGATGCGGTACAACGACCACGGTAGCAAGCACATCGAGATCGTCCGCAACCGGGCGCTGTGTCTCTACGAACTGCTCAAGCGCGCGGACGTCGAGTTCAACGGCGCCGCCGAGCAGGGGCTAGCGGAGGCCGACGAGGCCGTCGTCGTCGCGCTGGCGGCCACGCTGCACGACATCGGCCACGTCGTCCACCGCGACAGTCACACCTACTACTCCATCCCGCTGGCGGCCGACGTGCTCGACCGCATCCTGCCGGAGTTCTACGGGGTTGCCGAGGCCATCCGCGTGAAGGGGGAGGTGCTGCACGCCATCCTCTGTCACCACACCGAGGAGAATCCGCTCACCCTGGAGGCCGGGGTCATCCGGGTCGCGGACGCCCTGGACATGGAGCGGGGCCGCTCGCGCATCCCCTACGAGGAGGGCGGCCGCGGCATCAACACCATCTCCAGCCAGGCGATCCGGAACGTGTCGCTGTTCGAGGGCGAGGACGTCCCCGTCCTCGTCGAGATCGAGATGACCGACGCCGCCGGCGTCTACCAGGTCGATTCCCTGTTGAAGGCCAAACTGCGCGATTCGGGCCTGGAGGACCTCGTCCAGATCCAGGCCGTCTACGTCCGCGAGGAACGCGAGGAGGCCCTGATCGAGCGGATCGAACTGTAGGCGCGGCCGCCACCGCGTCCGCCGACCGCCTCACCGATAGCCCCCACGCGGACGTAATTGTCACGGCGAAATCTAACCCAGGTCTGAACGGGAACATAACACACATGAAACGCCGTCGATTCGTCGCGTCGGGTGCCACGGTCGGCGCCCTGACGCTCGCGGGATGTCTGGGTTCCTCCTCGCCGCCGCCGCGACGGTCCGAAGTGTTCGCCGACGTCGGGTCCAACGGTGGGGCGCTGCAGATGAACCTGGCCGACCAGCCCATCGTCGAGTCCAGGGCGGACGTCGACGCCCGGGAAAGTTCGGGATCGTTCGGTTCCGTCGTGGCCGTACTGGCCGGGCTGAATCCGGTCGGGACGGCGGCCGCGGCGAAAGGCGGCGGCGGCCGCGGCGCGACCGGCCGCGGCAGCGGCAGCCACGGTTCCGCGCCGAAGAACCACAGCGGCCACGCGAAGTACCACGGGGGTGACTACGACGACTGGCGCGAGGACCACGAGGACGAGGTCGATACCTACCAGGCGGAGGTGACCACCCTCGCCATCGGCTACATCGGCACCGTCGTCCAGATGGAGGACTCGCCGCCCGGTCCCGGCCCCATCGACTGGGACGAGACGTGGACGAACCCCAGGCCGGACCAGGACATCACCTACGAACCGCCGCGGACCGGGTGGTACCGCACGGGGGCGAAGCTCGAAGCGAAAGACGCCAACCACACGTTCGGCTGGGAGTGCCTCGACTTCGAGGTCCGGGACGCCAGCGAGTCCATCCAGGTTAACAACGTCTGGAAGGTCTCGCCGCGCCTCTAGGGGGAGTTACGCCAGGATGTCCCGGGACAGGACGCTGGTCTACGGGCTGACCTTCACGGTGGCCCTCTGTAGCATCGTCTACGAACTCATCTACTCGGAGATGCTGACCGTCGTGTTCGGCGGTCGAGCGATCCGCTACGCCATCACCATCGGCCTGTTCCTGTTCTGCCTGGGGCTGGGCGCGTTCGCATTCGACGACCTGGGCGACGCGCGCGAGAACTTCTTCCGCGTGGAGAGCTACCTCGCCGGACCCGCGAGGAAGCCCACGGCGACCTCGGCTGGTTCGGGTACGCCACGGTGCGCTACCAGACCGACGCCGCCGACCAGAAGATGTGCCGCTACTGCGGCCGCGAGGCCGACGACATCGTCCACCGCCACGAGGAGACCGTCCTCTGTCTGTTCGGCGCCTACCTGACGGTGAAACGCGGCGGCGTCTCCGACGAGTGCGAGTACTGCGCCGTGCAACTCGGGGAGATCGAACTGAGCGAGGACGAACGCCGCCGGATCTACGACTGACGGCAGGTCCGGCGGTTCGGCCAAGTGGAATGTGCTCGAAGATAATATAACTTAATTTAGAGAATATTTTATTAGTATACAATAGTAAACTGAGTCCGGATGGAGAGAAACAATACGAATCGACGAAATGTCCTGAAGAAGTTCGGTGCGACGACGGTCGGCCTCGGGTTGGCTTCCGGGACGGCCACGGCGACACATTCGGTGGGCGGCGAAGACGTCGAGGTCTACATCAGTTTCGCCCGTCCGTCCGACGAGAGCACCGCGAACAACGAGGTGTACGACGCCCTCGACGGCTTTCTCACTCGACTGGAGAACGAGGGGGCCATTCCGGGCTACAACCTCTCGGTGGCCACGTATGCCTGGTCGGAGATCTCCAAGGACCCGGGACGGAGCGACGATCCCTGCGATCCCGGTCCGCTGTACGACAACGTGATCGAGAACGAACACTACGACGTCAGGCTCTACGTGACCGACGAGGCGATGTACGCGGGCGCCGAGAACGAGTACGCGTGGGAGGACACGGCGGCGGACGCCTGGGTCGGGACGTCCGGCAACTACAA
This sequence comes from uncultured Halobacteriales archaeon, assembly GCA_964435625.1. GTDB lineage: Archaea > Halobacteriota > Halobacteria > Halobacteriales > PXRE01 > PXRE01. The sequence goes on from CAYTAG010000089.1 coordinate 10,878, forward strand.
CGTCGACACGAGCGACGTTACGGGCCGGATCAAGAACGCCTCGATCCAGGAGACGGCCCACACGATGATCGACCACCAGTGCGTCGAAGACCCCTACACGGGTGGCACGCACGGCGACACGGAACACGCACTGGGGAAGATCTACGACAGCTCGCCCCGCACCTACCAGGCGTCCCCGATGCTTGTGTACTACGAGAGCAGCACGGCCGGATGCCGGAACAACGACCTGACGGGGAAAGGGGGCTGCAAGTCACCTGCCGACTGGAACAAGACGCACTCCCAGTACCTGACCGACTGTACGGTCACGGCCATCAAGAAGAGCTTCTGCAAGCACTGGGACCCTAACTGTACCAACCATTGTCCGTGTTCCAACGATTGTAGCTGATCGCCCACACTAGACCATTTTTCGGATCGACCGGACCACTGCCGCATCACGACGACGAGTCGGAGCCCGGCGAACCGTGTTATCGACCGACAGGGGTTCGCCGAGAGTGACGTTTATTACTGCGGGATCGGCTATTTCGATTCGTAACACGTGTCGTCCACGAGCGGCGGGTCCCTCCGCCTCTTTCGGAACCGCGAGTTCGTCGCGCTGGCCAGCACCGCGTTCGCCCGGAGCCAGGCGTACTCGACGATCCTGATCGCGCTGGCGCTGTACGCCGAGGTGTTCGGGACGACGAGCACGGTCGAGGGGCTGTTCGGGACGGTCTTCGCCGTCGCGCAGTTGTTCATCGTGCTCCCGCTGGGCCGGTACATCGACACCAGCAACTCCAAGCGGTTGCTCCTGGTCGGGCTCGGGCTAAACGTCGCCGTGTTCGTCGGTTTCGCCATGGTCGAGACCGTCGAGCACGTCCTGTTGATGCGGATGCTCCAGGGGATCGGCGCGAGCCTCCTGTGGCTGACCGGCGGGGCGGTCACCGGCGAGATCGCGCCGGAGGAGGCCCGGGGGCTGTGGCTCGGGACCTACAACCAGGTCGGGGCGTTCTCCAGCCTCGCCGGGGACCTGGCCGGCGGGGTCCTGCTGTACACCGCCGGGTTCACCTGGACCTACGCAGTCCTGTCGGTGATCACGACGGCCGCGTTCGTCTCCGTGTTGGCGTTCCTCCGGGACAACCCCGGGGGGCAGGCCGACCCCGAGGAGTCGACGGGGATCGGGACCTACCGCAAGTTGCTCGGCCGGCAGGCCATCCGGGCGCTGGTGCTCTTTCGGCTCACCTTCGGCTTCGGCAAGATGGCCGTGATCGTCTTCGTCCCCATCTACGCGAAGACGGGCGGGTTCGGCATCACCGCCGCCGTCGTCGGCGGGATCATGGCCGGCGGCAAACTGACGAAGGCGCTCACCCAGGGGTACGTCGGCGACCTCACCGACCGGATCGGCCGGCGTCACCACTTCGTGCTCGCCGGCGCGCTCGTCTACGCGCTCGGGACGGCCCTGATCCCGCTCGCGGAGTTCGCCCACCTCGCCTTCCCGACGGTCACCCTCGGCGGCCTCGTGTTGCCGCCCGCGTTCTTCGCGCTGTTCGGCGCCTACGCGGTCCTGGGAATCGCGGACAGCCTCAGGCTCCCCGCTAGCATGGCGCTGTTCGTCGAGGAGGGCGAGCACTTCGACGCCGTCGCCGGGAGCCTCTCGCTGCGCTCCATCGCCTGGAAGGTCGGCCAGATCGTCGGTCCCGTGACCGTCGGCGTCGTCTGGGACGCCACCTCCGTCTTCGTCGCCTTCTGGATCGCCGCGGGGATGCTCGTGTTCGCGGCCGCGACGTTCGCGTTCTCGTTCGACCTCGAACCCGCCCCCGAGGGCGCGGCCGTGCCGGCCGACGATTGATCCGTCGCGCTCGCCGTCCGCATTTATAAGCGTGGAGAAGTGCTCAAGGGGCCGCTCCAATCCACGAGTCGGGTTCAGAAAGACGAAGGTGGCCGGCACGACCGCACTTGAAGGTAACCGGCACAACCGCACTCGAAGGTAACCGGCACATCTGCCAGGGCGAAGGTGGCCCGCACCTCCGGCAAACCGATGGTGACCGGCACGATCACACCGGGTGGGACTGAAAGGGGCCGGGCGCTCGACCCCGCCCGGACGACGCTCCCGCGAGCACCGCGAGCGGGAGTCAGCGAGTCGCAGCCCGCGCAGCGAAGCGAGCAGGACCGTCTCGCACGA
>CAYTAG010000090.1:0-12985 GCA_964435625.1 uncultured Halobacteriales archaeon
TTGCCGGCCATGGGTACTGGTTCGCCAGCGAGTACCATAGGCCTTATTTCGCCCAGGCATCAGAACGCGGCCGAGCCCGGACCGGCGCGTAGCGCCCGGACGTCAGAACAGCGCCGGTCCGAGGGTCAACAGTACGACGATGGCGACCGTGGTCGCGGTCAGCCACCCGACCATCATCCTTGCAACGTTGCGCATCCAGGGATTTCGAGCATCCCGGACATGTGCGACGGTTCGGGGGCGGACTCCGAGAACGAAACGCCGAACGTGTTCGGCCGGTCCGCCGGTTCAGAACGGGCCGCACCCCATGTCCGTCGACATCGCCGGACCGGTCGTCACCCTGTCGTCGACCAGGAACGTCCGGTGGGACTCGTTGCAGTCGATCCGTCCGGCGTCGACCGTGGCGTTCAGGCGGTCGCCGGCGGCGACCAGCGTGACGCCGTACTCCGCGCTGCGGGTGAACCGCCAGGAGGCGTAACCCCCGGCGTCGATCCGCAGCGCCCGCCCGTAGACGACGCGATCCAGCAGTCCCGAGCGGAGGGTCAGTTCGACTTCGACCGCCGAACCGGTGAGGTTCACGACGACGAGGTGGTGGGACCCGTGGTCGGCGTCGCCCAGTTCGAACGCCGCGACCGGGTGCAAGTCGAAGTTTCGCTCGGGAAAGTACGGTTCGCGGGCCTCCCCGGCAGGCAGTTCCCGTTCCGGGAGGTCGGTCCCGGCCACCGCGGCGATCCGGTCGAACCAGGCGACCCCCGCAGCGAGTCCGAAGACCCCCGCGAGGACCTGCCGTCTGGAGGGCATACGTGCCAACTCCCGCCGTTTTGCCAAGTGTCTTCTGGACGCGACGATCCGGGAGCGCGACCGCGAGGGTCCCGGGCCTGCGGCCTCACGTTCGTTCGGCCGTTCCGGGACTGCGACTTCCCTGATTCGAATCGCCATCCGTCGAGTTCACACGGGCCTCACGTCCGTTCGGCCCGGTTCATGCGAGGGATGGGATTCGAACCGGACCCAGACGGTCCGGGCCTGCGGCCTCACGTCCGTTCGGCCGTTCCGGGCTGCGACTGGTAGGGTTCGAATCCCACCGGTGATTCTCACGGCTCTCACGTCCGTTCGAGCCGGAGAATGCGAGGGATGGGATTCGAACCCATGGACCCCTACGGGAGCGGGTCTTAAGCCCGCCGCCTTTGGCCAAGCTCGGCCACCCTCGCGCACACAGGCGTACCGCCTTTTCGGCCAAGTGGCTTTCGTTTGACTACCCCCGTCTACGAATAGAGTCGATGAGGGGACGGTTCGAGGACCCCGACGTCCCGTTCCCGGGTGCTGCCCACGTTGGCAACCGTTCACCCCACAGGGCACTTTTATTTTCGGTTCGTTGGACCGCTGGAATGGACGGCAGTCGGATCGTCCCGGGGGATCACTCGCCGGTCGTTCCCGGGAGAGTACTGCTCGTCGCCGGCCTCGGCCTCACCGTGGCGGCGGCGTCCCCTGCCGGGCTCTCTTTGATCCTCGTCAGGAAGGTCCTCGTCGCGGTCGGCTCCGGGCTCGGCGTCCTCGGGGTGCTGGTACTCGTCGTCGGCCGGTCCCGGCCACTCGATCCCCTGCTGGCGTGGTGGGTCCCGGCCGGCGTCCTCGCCGCCCTCGCTGGCCTCCTCGGGTACGACCTCTGGCGACTCGGGGGCGCCGAGGCCATCCGGATCGCGCTGAAACCGACCCAGGGGATCCTGCTCGGGGCGGCGTTTGGCATCCCGGCAGGGGCGGCCCTGCGGCGGCGACGGCGAGGCGGGGCCGTCGCCGCCTGCGCGGCCGGAGCGATCGCGTACCTGGCGGTGTGGTGGTATTACGCGCGTCCGGCGCCGTCCCCATCGGTCGGGGAAGCGGGCGTCGATCTCGCGTTCGTGGCGGTGCTCGGCCTCCCCGGGACCGTCATTGGCGCACTCCTTACGCCAGCTACCCGGTCGTGACGAACGTAGCCAGCGCAAGCCCGTTTCGAGTTCACGACCTGGGAGCCCACCACGTACGCACACCTGCTCATCGGTGATTTCATCCATGCGCGTCCTGCAACCGGGAATTCGACGGAGCCCGCGTTCGAGAACCGCCGGGCGGTTTCCTGTTACTGGTTTTCCAGGGCGTCGAGGACGCACGCGACGGCGATCACCGCCTCCTTCGGGACGTTACTGGCGTCGTCGATACTGACCGTGTAGGTGTCCCGTAGCGAGAACTGTCCGTCGATGCTGCCGACGTGGTTGCCGTCGGCGTCGACGATCTCGTACTTGTTCGGGACGAGGTTCGCCACGGAGACGAGGTGCCGTAGCGCCGAGAGGAACTTGCCCTTCGACCGGATGGTCGCCAGGGCCGCCCCCGTGTCGGGGTCCCGAACCGTCCAGTTCTCGACGAACAGCGAGAGGTCCTCGTCGAGGACGACGACGTCCTCGCCGGTGCCCGCGTCCGTGATGGTGTAGTTCCCCGCGACGTCGAGGATGCTCCCGGCCTTCACCGTGAACGCGTCCTCGTCGTCGCCGGTGACGAACGGGAACTCCTCTTTCATCTTGAACAGCTTCTGCTTCGCGCGCAGGACGACGTCTCCGGCGCTATCGTGGACGGCGTACTTGTTCCGGATCGCCGGCTGCTTGACCTCGTAGTGGTCGTCGTCGAGGTCCACCGTGGAGATTTCGTACGGTGCCGGGTCGGACGCGGAGGGCTCGGTCATGGGTGACCGGTCGACTACCTTCGGAAAAAAGCCTTCTGATCGTCCCGGGATATACGGAAGCTCCGCATATTCCGTCACTCATCGGACCCCTCGAACCGAACGATTCGTGTCCCCCGACCACCCACTTCTCACGGATGGCGGACCCACTGCTCACCCACGACGGCGACCTGGTGACCGGCACGGTCGTCGACCGGCCGAACCGGTTCGTCCTGCGGGTCCGCTTCGACGGCGGTCCCGCGAACGAAGCGAGCGGGACCGCGTCGGAGCGCTGCTCCGACGACCCCGAGCGCGTCTTCCTGGGCGACCCCGGGGAACTCGCGGGCATCGTCGAACCGGGCGCCGAGGTGCTGTGCTCGCCCGTCGACGACGAGAGCCGGTCGACCGACTACGACGCCGTGGCCGCCGACGTCGACGGGACCTACGTCAGCCTCAGGGCCGCCCTGGCGAACGACCTCTTCGCGGCCGCCCTGGACCGGGACCTGCTCGACGTTCCCAGCCATTCCAGCGTCGTCCGCGAACCGGACCTCCCGGACCACGGCCGGACCGACTTCCGGCTCGACGACGAGGATGGCCGCCCCCGCGCGTACGTCGAGGTCAAGTCCTGCACCTACGTCGAGGACGGCCGCGCGCTGTTCCCGGACCGCCCGACCGAGCGGGGTCGGCGGCACCTTCGGAGCCTCCGGGACCTCGCGGAGACGGGCGTCGACTGCCGGGTCGCGTTCGTCGTCCAGCGGCCGGACGCCGAGACGTTCGCGCCGTACCGCGACGTCGACCCCGAGTTCGCCGACCTCCTCCGGCAGGTCCGCGACGCCGGCGTCGAGGTCCGGGCGCTGGCTACCGCGTTCGACCCGCCGCAGTACCACCTGCACGCGCCGGACCTGCCGGTCGAACTCGGGACCGACGGGGAACGTCGACCCTAGCTGCGTTCGGGCAGCCGGGGCGGGTAACTGACGGAGTCGCCACGCGAATCACCGACGAGGTGGACGGAGGGAGACCGTGAGCCGCGGTCAGATGGCGTCCACGGCATCGAGCAACTGGTCGTTGTCGTCCGGCCGGCGGACCGCCGCCACTTGCACGTGGCTGTCGAGACCCCGGAACGCCGTGGCGTCGCGGACGGCCACGCCCTGACGGCGCAGCTGCTGGATCACGTCGCCGACGGGGCGGTCCCCGACGTCGACCAGGAGGAACGGGGCGTCCGAGGGGCCGACCTCGAAGCGCCGCGACAGTCCCTCGGCGAGTCGTTCGCGCTCGGTCCGGACCCGCTCGCGGGTCCGTTCGACGAACTCGGTCCGACCCATGCAGAACTCCCCGACGTGGGCGGCCGGCGTCGAGAGGTTCCAGGTCCGGCGGGCCGTCTCGACGTCCTCGCCGAGGTCGCCGGTGGCGACGGCGAAGCCCATCCGCAGGCCGGGCAATCCGAACACGTTCGACAGCGAGCGTGCGACGACGACGCCGGGGAGCCCGGCCATCGTCGGCCGGTCCGAGAAGCCCAGGAACGCCTCGTCGACGAGCAGCGTCGTCCCGGTGTCCCGGCAGCGCTCGGCGAACGCCCGGAGCCGGTCGGTCCGGTAGGCCTCGCCCGTCGGGTTGTTCGGGTTACAGAGGATCGCCAGCGCGACCCCGTCGGGATCCTGGTCGGGCAACTCGTCGTGGGGGACGAACTCCGGGGTCGCGCCGCGGCGGCGGACTTCGCGCTCGTACTCGACGAAACTGGGAGTCGGGACCAGCACCCTGTCGCCGGACGCGACCGTGGCGTCGAGCGCGAGCCGGACGGCCGCCAGGCCGCCGGCGGTCGGGACGACGTCGCGCGGCTCGCAGCCGACGTACTCGCCGGCCGCCACGCGGAACTCGCAGTAGTCGTCCTGGGGGTACGACCGGGCCGAACCCAGGGCGGTCTGGTAGACGCGGGAGACGCCGTCCGGCCGATCCGGGTTTACGGGGACGCCGAAGTCCAGTACGTGCCGTTCGCCGGCGGGGTCGTCCTGTCCTCGACCGACCGAACGCCTGGCCTCACCGTCCATCGTACCCATACCACCCTTACCATAGAATCAACGCCCTATAATTTTTTCGTGATCTTCTAAAGCAGGAAAGGCCCTCGCGGGGGGAGCAGCCCTCGCGCTTGCCGGCCGGCCGTAGCAGTGCCGGTCGGCCCTGACTGGGCCGGCCGGCCGTCGCAGTACCGGTCGACCCTGGCCGGGGAAACTGGACACGGCGGGGACGTCCGACCCTGGCCGGGACGGCGAGACGCGGCAGTGCCGTCTGCCCCCGGCGGGGCCGGCCACGGTGGCGGATCCGAGATAGCAACGCTCAAGCGGGCCGGGGTAACACGACCGTCCGTGACCGACGACGAGGCGGCCACCATCGAACTGCCGGCGTCCTGGACGGAGACCCGCTTCGAGCGCGGTGCGTTCGGCCCCGACGACCGGTCGGGGTTCGAGGCCACGTTCGAACGGGCCGACGCGTCGCTGTCGGTCCTCCCCGTGCGCTACGGTCGGTCCGACGGCCGCGAGCGGATCCGGGCGCTGACCGGCGAGTACCGCGCCACGCGGGAGGACCTGACGAGCGAACGGTCGGTCCCGGCGACGACCGCGTTCGCCGCCCGGGCGACGTTCGCCCCCTACGAACGCGAGCACCGGGCGGTCGTCTGCGTCGCCGCCGACGCCGGCGACGCGCTGGCGGCTGCGGTCTGGCTCGCCGCCGGCAGCGACGACGCCCGCGACCTGGGACGTAACGTCCGGCTCCACGCCGGCACGCGACCCGCCTCCAGGTCGGACCCGGCGCTGGCCGACGACGACGTGCTCGCCGCCCGGTTCGCCGAGGTCCCCGGGCGGTGTCTGTTCACCGGCACCGAGACCAGGAGCCACCGTATCGAAGTGCCCTATCGGTACGCACCGCTGCTCGACGGCGTCGGAGAGACGGCTCGCGGCGTCCCGCGGTTCCCCTCGACCGTGCGCCGACTGGTCGGGGTCGTCTCCCACCGGGCCTGGACCGAACGCGACCTCGACGACGTCGGGTTCGACACAGCGCTCGAACGTATTTCGGCGGGGCGCTACCGGCTGGACGAGGCGGCCGTCGAGACTCTGGCGGGCGCCGACGCCGGTAGACTTGCGCTCGCCCGACTCGGCGAGGAGTGAGTCCGGACAACGCCAGGAATCCGGCCACCCCTCAGGCGTAGCCCTCGGGAACGACCTCGCGCGGGTCCGGCGTCTTCCTGAGGCCCTGGATGACCTCCAGGGCGCGCTCGACGTCCTCCTGGGTGATGACCCCGAGGAGGCGGTCGTCGCTGCCCGTGACGAGCAGCGGGTCGTCCCGGCCGCCGAACGCGACCAGCGCGTCGAAGGCGTCGTCGTCGGGCGAGACCGTCGTCGGGTCCGGGTCCATGACGTCGGCGACGGTGCGGGTCCCGCGCTGGCCCTCCGGGACGTCGCGGACGTCCGACAGCGTGACGATGCCGACGACCCCGCCACGGTCGTCGACGACGGGATAGACGGTGCGGCGCTCGCGGACGACCCGTTCGACCAGGCCCCCGACGGTGGCGCCCCGTTCGACGGCGGTGACGTCGGCGTTCATCAGGTCGCCGGCCGTGACCCCACGCAGGAGGTCACGCAGGACGGTCGCCCGGGACTCCGCCGACGCCGCGACGTAGACGAACAGCGCGATGAGGATCAACAGGGGATTGCCGAAGACCCCCAGAAAGCCCATCAGGATGGCGAAGCCCTTGCCGACCGTCGCGGCCGTCCGGGTCGCCCGTGCGTAGGGCTGTTTGCGGGCCAGGAGTGCCCGCAGGATGCGTCCGCCGTCCATCGGGAACGCCGGCAGCATGTTGAACACCGCCAGGACGACGTTGATCAGTGCCAGGTACCCGAAGACGAACACGACCACGGGGTCGGCGGGCACGGCCAGCAGGCCGACGTAGAACGCCCCGCCCAGCAGGACGCTCGTGACCGGGCCGGCGATGGCCACCCAGAACTCGACGTTCCAGTCCTCGGGGAGGTCCTCCATGTGGGCCATGCCGCCGAAGATCCACAGCGTGATCGAGGAGATGGCGATGCCGTACCGGCGAGCCATCCAGGAGTGGCCCAGTTCGTGGACCAGCACGGAGACGAACAGTCCGATTGCGCCCACGGCGCCGATCAAAAGCGGCGTCTCGCCCGCCATCAGGGCGTCGACGTCGGGGCTGTGCGGCGAGATGCCGGCGACCAGGTCCGCGTAGATGCCGATCTGTTCGCCGCTGGCGATGAGCCAGGCGATCACCGGGAGGAACAGCAACACGGTGACGTTCAGCCGTATCGGGATGCCCGTGATCCGTCCCACGTCGAGATTCCACATGTACCGCCCCTCGACTGCCGATCCTAAAGGGTTTGTTCCGCCCCCGACAGCAGGTCCTGTAGCCGGTCAGCAGTAGGTTTCGCGGCCGGTCAACGGATGATGTTGCCCTCCAGGTCCCGCGGGAAGTAGGTCAGCCGGTCGGTGCCGTCCTCCGTCACGGCGACCGTGTCCGAATGCCGGTAGCCCGCGTCGTCGGTGTAGATTCCCGGTTCGATCGTGTAGACGTGGCCGGGCTTCATGACGGCGCCCTCGTCGTCCATCTCCGTCGCGTCCCGCCGGGTGTGGTCGGTCCAGCCGCCGTCGATGTACGGCGGTTCGTGGGCACCCAGGCCGATGTTGTGACCGACGTGGTGCTGTGCGAGGTCCGCGATTCCCTGCTCCTCGAAGTAGCTCCACACCTGGTCGTCGACGTAGCCGATTTCGACGCCCGGTCCCAGCGCCTCGATGGCGATGGTCTGTGCTTCCAGCATCAACTCGAAGTAGTGAACCCCCTCGTCGGACGGCTCGCCGACGAACATCGTCCGCTCCAGCTCCGACCGGTAGCCGTCGACGTCGGCGGTCGCCCCCGTGATGATGACGTCTCCCTCCGACAACCGGCGGTTGGCGGTGTGCCCGTGCGGGAGCGCGGTCTGGGGCCCGCTGATGAACCCGGCGCTCGCGGGGCCCTCCCCGCGGGTTCGCGGGACGTACCGGTCGCCCAGCGCGTCCAGCATGGCCCGCGAGGCCTCCATCGACGCGCGCTGGCTCACCGTCGCCGGGTGAGCGTCGACCTCTGCGAAGTCCGCCAGATAGCGATGCGCCAGGTTGGCCCACCGTGCGGACTCGCGGATCAACTCGACCTCCGTCTCGGACTTCTCCCAGCGCATCCGCTCGACCCACCCCTGGGACTCGACGTCGACGAACTCCGATAGCGGCGGGCCCTCGTAGCCCATCACGCCCGGCGCGCCGTCGGCGTCCGCCAGGACCGACGAAGCATCGAGTCCGTCGAGCATCTCGGCGACGGTCTCGATGGGTCGGCCCTGCGGGTAGTCGAAGTAGTGGTGGACGGCGTCGATCCTGGGGTTGGGTTCGACGCGTTCGACTTCCAGCCGCGGGACCGTGATCTCGGCCCGGTCGGCCGTCAGGGCCAGCGCGACGGGCCGCTCAGTCTGGACGTGATCGAACCCGGTCAGGTACTCGATGCTCGCCGCGCCGAACCACACCGCGGCATCGGCGTCTGCGTCAGCGAGTCGGTCGCGGACCGTGGCGAGACGTGACTCGAACTCGGCGTCGGGAACTCGGGTGACCATGCCTCGAACCAGGGCGTTCGGGGAGAAAAGCGTTCAGGAGTCGGAAGGGAACCGAGTTCGCCCGTTACAGGTCGCGCTGTACTTTTTCGCGCTCGATGGCCTGTTCGATTGCCTCCGCCGAGTTCTCGTAGACCGGTTCGCTCCCGACCACGACCCCGAGCGGTTCTTCGAGGTCGTAGTCTTCGGCCTCCTCGACGTCCGATTCGATTACGTAGTTGCGCCGGCGTTCTTTTCCGGCTTTGACGACTTCGTCCGGGTCGGCATTCACCATGCTCGCGGCGATCTCGACGTCACGGATCGAGTAGTCCGGGAAGTGATTCTCGAACAGGCGGTCGTGGAACTCACCTTGTGCGAGAATGCCTTGTTGCACCCGGACCTCCATCATTGCACAGGGTAGAAACATCGACCACTTGTTTTTGGGCTTTGGAAAGTGTTTGAGGAGGAGCGTGATGTCCGGGTCCTCGCCAGTGTCGATGTTCGTAGTTAGGTATTCACGAAGCCTATTTTGGATATGATTCCAGAACCAGCTGCATTCCTCTACGGCGTAATCCGAGAACACCTCGACCTCGATGGGACCACCACCACCGCTGAGGATTAACGTACCGGGATACGGATCGTCCGGACGATCACGGAAGGTACGCGTCTGGTATCCGGTTTCTGTCGGGGTTGGTGACGGTGTTGAAGATCTCGGCGTCGGTTCTTCGGTCGTCGATTCCTTCCAGACTGTTTCGACACACCCCGACATTGACGTCAAGCCAACTACTGCTGAACCCTTTAAGAAGGCTCGTCGGCGACGATTGTGGACGTGTTCCGTTTGTTCATCCGCGTTCATTTTCATCATACCCATGATACATCGGGTGATTGTTACTGCGGTTCATTCTCGCGAATACACGACTCCTCGTATTTTGGAGCATCTTTGTTGCTGCAATTGAATGTTTTCATTTCTAATGTTCCCTTAACATAATCTTCCTTTTCTGGCTTTGTAAGGGAATAGGTGATCTCTGTTATATTAATTGCCCGCTCCCACTGATAGATTACAGTCCTCTCGGCATACTGCCACTCCTTGTACGGCACTTTCGTGACGAACGTCCTCTCGTAGCGGTGGTAATACACCGTTTCCCAACTCCGGACGATCGTTCCGTCGGGGAAAGTGTATTCCACGCGCCGGCGGTCCTTTTCAACGTTCTCCTCGACTAGCGTCCAGCCCGGTCCGGGATCGTCCGTCGAGATCTTCGTGAACGTTTGCTCTTCGACGCGCCGTTCAGTCCCCACGTGTTTCCAGTTCCGGCTTTCGACGATCTTCGACGGAGTGTACCCCGACCTGAATGTCCGTTTCTTGTCAGTATAGTTCCAGTGAACTTCGTCGACTCCGATCTTCTCCCAGCCATCCCCGCGAGGTTCACTTTCAGCGGTTGTCTTCCAATACTTTCGACTATGCTTTTCGTACCTGTACACCGTATACGTCTGCTCCATAGCCTCGATCTCGACCGACTCGTATCGCCCATCGTCGGTCCACACTTCGACCGTGTACGTTCCCCGACGGTCGAACGTGTGGGTGACCTCGGCCGACCCGGCGCCCCCGTCGGCGGGGTCGGTGCCGAAACGCCTCGTCTCTCCGTCGCCGAAGTCGATCTCGCCGGCGGTGACGGGTCCGATCTCGAACGTCACTGGCGTCCCGGCGCGAACCTTGCTGCTGGGGAAGACCGAAACGCCGAGCGGCGAGGCGTCGCTGGGGTACTGCGTCACCACGAAGAGTTCGTCGGCGGTCTTGATGTCTCCGGATGCGTCGGTCACCGTGACGCTCACCGGCATCCCGCGCTCCCGCGGCCCGTCGGGCCGGTCGTGAGGATCCTCGGCGGGGTCGTACGTGAAGAACACATCCACGGTCGACGTCGTCGTTCCGTTGAGGGAGTCGTGGGTCGTCCGCTTGGTCGTCCCGTCCGCGAACTCCCACCGAACGGTCACGTCCTCGTCGCCCCAGTGGTGGACCTCCGCGTCGAACTTCCAGTAGTGCCGGTCGCCGTGGTCACGAGGTCGCTTGGTCGCGTCGACGGCGCCGACGTGGGGTACGGCCTTGGTCCCGTTCGGTTCGCCCCGAGTCTCGGTGATCCGCACCGTCTTCGTCGCCCGAACTTGGCCCCGGCCCGTATGGACGGTCACGGTCACGTTGACCGTCTCGCCGATCTCCTCGTCGAACGTCCTCGTGTACGTCGACCCCCGCAGATCGGAGGTCCCGTCGGCCGGTTCCCACGAGTACCACACGACCGGGTGCCGCTCCCGGAGGACGTCCACCTCGAAGTCCGCGACCTCGCCCTGGTCCACGAACCGGGGGCCGTGGAGGGCGATTTCGGGCAGCGGATCGGTCACCTCGACCGTCTTCGTCGCGGTAGCCCGGTCCCCGTCGTCGGTCCGGACGACCACCGACAGCACGACCTCGGTCCCGGCCGATTCGTCGAACGTCCGGGAGGTTTCCCGGCCGTCGCTGCCGTCGACGTTCGACCAGTCGTACTCGACGGACGCCCCGCCGGCACCCGCGACGGCGGCCTCGAAGGACGCGGACTCGCCGCGGGCGACCTCGTCCGGGCCCTGGATCGTCACCGAGAGAGCGCTACCCGGATCGGGGCTGGCCGGCCGCACCTGCACTGCCAGCGAATCATTCGCCGTCCGCCCCTCCGCGTCGACGAGGGTCACCGAGACCTCGCGCGCGCCGGGCGTCGAGAACGACCGGTCGAGCGTCGCCGTCGACCGATTGGCGGACGCGGATCGGTTCGCGACGGTCTCGCCGTCGACCTGCCATTCGATTCGCTCGATGGGTGCGGTCCCCGCCGACAGGTCGGCCGTGAACGTGCCCGCGGACCCGACCGCGAGCTCGTCCGGGCCGGACAGCGACACCGACGGCTCGCCGGAATCCCCGTCCGCGACGGTCACGTACAGCGTGTCGGAACTGCTGGCGCCCTGATCGTCGGTCACCGTCAGCGTCACCTCGTAGACGCCGACGTCGGTCGCCCGGAACTCCGTGCGCTCGCAGGTCGGACACTCCGGGGTCACCGTCGATCCGTTCGGCACCGCTATCGACCACTCGTAGCTCGTGATCTCCCCGTCGGGATCGACCGACCCGCCCCCGTCGAGCATGACCCACGCCCCGGCCTCGACCTCCTGGTCCAGGCCGGCGTCCGCCAGCGGCGGTTCGTTGTCCACGGCCCCCACGCCAGTTACGGTCCCCGGTAGCGTCCACACGACCAGCATGACCGCCACCGCGGCGACGACAGTTCTGTTCATCGAGGTTCGGCGATTTTATTCCCACTTTGGTTTAAATAATTACGGAAATGAAACGTTAGTTTCATTACGGGTCGTCGGGACCGGGGCCGGCGGTCGCCCGTCGGCCCCGGATCCTTTGGTGGCTCGCGTCGTACCGGGACGCATGGACGACCGGATCGCGGACGCGGCCGCGGCGTTCCGGGACGCCGACCGGGCGGCCGCGCTGACGGGCGCCGGGGTGAGCACCGCCTCCGGGATTCCCTCGTTCCGCGGCGAGGGCGGCATCTGGGACCGCTACGACCGGGACGACTTCGACGTCTACGCGTTCGAGCGCGACCCGGGCGCCTACTGGGAGCGACGGCTCGAGTTACACGACGAACTGTTCCCCGACGGCGTCGGGCCGAACGCGGCCCACGAGGCGCTGGCGGCCCTGGAGTCCGCGGGCCACCTCGACGCGGTCGTCATCCAGAACGTCGACGGCCTCCACGACGCGGCGGGCAGCGAGACGGTGGTGACCATCCACGGCCGGGCAGACGAGGTCGAGTGTCGGTCCTGCGGACGGCGGTTCGACGCGGCGGGGCCACAGCGGCGCGCCCGGGAAGGCCAACTCCCGCCGCGCTGTGGGGAGTGCGACGGAGTCCTGAAACCGGGTACCGTGTTGTTCGGCGAGCAACTCCCGCGGCGGGCGCTCGGCCGCGCGCAGGCGTCCGCGAAGGGGAGTGACGTCTTCCTGGTCGCCGGGACGTCGCTGACCGTCGAACCCGCCGCGTCGCTGCCGGTGACGGCCTCGACCCACGGTGCGACGGTGGTCCTCGTCAACGACGAGGCGACACCGAAGGACTCGGTGGCGGATTACGTCTTCCACGCCGACGTGACAGAAGTGCTGCCGCGATTGCAGCGGGCGGTCGTCGAGGAGTAGGACGCCACCGTCGACGAGTCCCTACTCGCCCTCGCCGACCTTGTGCAGGTTCCCGCTCCCCTCGCCGGAGGTGACGGGGCCGTCCTCCCCGTCCTCGGACGACGATTGGGCATCGTCGGCCGTCTGGTCCTCATGGCCGGCAGTGGCGTCGTCGCTAACGTCGGCGTCGTCGGCCCCCGGAACGGCCGTCGGGTCGACGTCCTCGGGTTCGTCCTGCCCTTCGCCTTCCAGCACCTCCTCGCCGGTGTCGACGTACACGTCGTCCGCGAACCCGCCCTCGGCGTGGGGGTGTTCGGGGTCGTCGAGTTTCTCGGGGGTCGAGGGTGCCGCCGGGAGGCCGCTGGCCGGCCGGAACTCGCCGAGCGGGTCGTCGATGGTGATCCCGTGGCGTTCGTAGAACTCGCGGTGGCGCTCGTAGTGGGCCTCCACCTCGTCGACGGGGAACTCCATCATCTCCGTCCAGCCGTGGTTGTAGAAGTCGAAGTT
>CAYTAG010000091.1:0-12893 GCA_964435625.1 uncultured Halobacteriales archaeon
CACGAACTGGAGTGGGAGGAGACGGTCCACTTCCTCGAAGAACGCCTCCCGGCCAGCGGCCGCGTCCTCGACGTCGGCGGCGGTGCGGGCCGGTACGGCGTCTGGCTGGCCGAACGGGGGTACGACGTCGTCCTCGTCGACCCCAGCGAACGGCAGGTCGAACTCGCGGCGTCGAAGGCGGCCGAACGCGACGTCGACTCCCGTATAGCGACCGAGGTGGGCGACGTCCGGGACCTGCCGCACGGGGCCGACGAGTTCGACGCGACGCTGTGTCTCGGCGGGCCGCTGTCACACGTGCTGGACGAATCGGAGCGGCGGGCGGCCGCCCGAGAACTCCGGCGGGTGACCGTCCCCGGTGGTCCAGTCTTCGTCTCGGTCATGGGGCGGCTCGCGGCGCTGCAGACAGTCGTCCGGTTCGCGGGGACGGTCCCGCCGGCGGAAGACGAGACGGAACTGCTCCCGAGGCTCGCGGAGTCTGGCGACTACGACGCCGACCTGCTCGGGGAGTTCGACCGCGAACCGACGGCCCCGCCGATGCACCTGTTCCGAGTCGAGGAACTGGAGGGCCTGCTGGAGGGTGCAGGACTGGCCGTCGAGACGGTGACCGGCCTGGAGAGCGTCGTCTCACAGCGCCGCGACGACTTCGAGGAACTCACGGACGGCCACCGCGAGGCGATCAGGGCAGCCGTGCGTGAACTCCGGGGGGACCGGACGGCCGCCGACCTGTCGGGGCACTTCCTCGCCGTGGCGAAGGTCCCGGAGCAGCCGGCGAACTGACCGGCCCGAGCCTCGGGAGAATAGCGGGTTCCGTCGTTCAGCGCCCGTCCTCGACGCACTCGGCGATGGGTTCGACGACCTCGTCGACGACGGTGTAGGGGTCGGTCTCCCGCTTGCGGACCCGCTCGACGAGGTCGTCCATGCCGCCGCGCTCGTCGATCTCGGCCCGGATGAGGTCGCCCAGGTCGTCCCGCAGCAGCGCGCGGATCTCCTCGGCGTAGCGGGTGCGAGCCTGCTCCTCGAGTTCGCCGGAGGCTTCGAGGTACTCGCGGTGCTCGGCGAACGCCTCCACGAGGTTCTCGACGCCCTCGCCGGAGGTGGCGACCGTCTCGACGATGGGCGGGACCCACTCGCGGTCCTCGGCCCCCTCCAGTTCCACCTCCTCGTCGACGCCCGGGCCGTGGTGGCCGGCGGTCTCGACGTGGCCGCCGACGGACTGCTGGACCATCTCGGTCAGTTCCTGGACCGTGCGGTCGGCGCCGTCCATGTCGGCCTTGTTGACGACGAACACGTCCGCGATCTCGAGGATGCCCGCCTTCAGCGTCTGGATGTCGTCGCCGCTGCCGGGCTGGACGAGGACGGCGACGGTGTCGGCCGTGCGGACCACGTCGATCTCGTTCTGTCCTGCCCCGACCGTCTCGATGATGACGACGTCCTTGCCGAAGGCGTCGAGCGCCCGGATCGCGTCGGTCGTCGCGGTCGAAAGGCCGCCGAGCGTTCCACGGGCACTCATCGAGCGGACGAACACCTCCATGTCGCCGACGGTCGACCCCATCCGGATGCGGTCGCCCAGGACGGCGCCGCCGGTGAACGGCGAGGCCGGGTCGACGGCGATGATGCCGACGGTGAGTCCCTGCTCGCGGTAGGCCGCCGAGAGTTTGTCGACCAGCGTCGACTTGCCGGCACCGGGACTGCCGGTGACGCCGACGACCGTCGCGTCGCCGGTGTGTTCGTGCAGACCGGCGACGAGGTCGCGGTAGCCCGGCCGGCGGTCCTCGATCTTGCTGATCGCCCTCGCCAGCGCGCGCTGCTCGCCGGCGAGCAGGTCCGAGAGGAGTTGCTCGGCCTCCTCCGTCGCGTCGGCCGTCATGGGTCGGCGAAGCGTCCACTCGTCGGTTCTGGGCCGGCGCTCATGTCCGGTAGTTCCCGCGGCCGGCGTATCACGCTTACGGAAACCCCCGGTCGAGGCGCCCGGAACGTCCTGTGGCCGGAGCGTCCGCCTCGGGACACCGGGACCGCGGCGCGGGCGGACGCGATGAGCGAGTCAATACTTTGGAATCCAAAGAATAATACTTTAGATTCCAAATCATATACTACAGTTTCTAAAGTATTGGCTCGCTCGGATTCCTCGCCGACAACCGTATCAGTCTCCGGCCTTTACCTCGGGTAAGTGCGACACGGCGTCGCACGCGCTATCCACCGAATGAGCACGCAACCCGATTACAACGACGTGTACGAGGACGTGATGCCGTCGGTCGTGTCGGTCTACGTCGGCGCGACCGACGAGGACGCCACCGGACCGGGCCGCGGTGCAGGGTCGGGGTTCGTCTACGACGAACGGGGCCACGTGGTGACCAACCACCACGTCGTCGCCCCGCCGCGGGCGACGAGGTCCCGCCGGGGCCGACCAGGAATCGAGGTCGTCGAGTCGGACGCGGTCGAACTGCGGTTCGGCCGAGGCGACTGGCGGACGGCCGACGTGGTCGGAACCGACCCCCACACCGACCTCGCGGTCGTCCGGGTGGACGACCCCCCGGACTACGCGAAGCCGCTTCCCGTGGCCGGTTCGAGCCCGGAGCCAGGGGAACCCGTGGCCGCGCTCGGGAACCCGATGGGACTGGACGGGTCCATCTCCAGCGGCATCGTCAGCGGGACCAACCGCTCGATGCCGACCGGCGGCGGGTTCGCCCTCCCCGATACCGTCCAGACGGACGCCCCGATCAACCCCGGCAACAGCGGTGGGCCGCTGGTGGCCGTCGGCGGGAGCGACGGTGACAGAGGGGAGCGAGGACGGCAACCGGCGGTCGTCGGCGTCAACCGCGCCCGCCAGGGCGACAACATCGGCTTCGCCGTCTCCCCGGAGATCGTCGAGCGGGTCGTCCCCTCGCTGATCGAGGACGGCCGGCACCGCCACCCGTATCTGAAGGTGAGCACCCTCGACGTCTCGCCGGCCGTCGCGGAGGCAAACGGCCTGGACGAACCTCGCGGCGTCCTCGTCGTGGACGTCCGCCTCGGCCCCTCCAGCGGCGCGCTGATCGAGAGCACCCGCACCGTCGAGGTCCGGGGCCGGGAGGTCCCGGTCGGCGGCGACGTCGTCCTCGCCATCGACGGCCAACCCGTCGACGCCCACGAGGAACTGATGCGCTACCTCGTCACCGCCTGCGAACCGGGCGAGACGGTCGAACTCACCGTCCTCCGGGACGGCGTCGAGCGCACGGTCGAGGTCGAACTCGCGGAGCGTCCCGCGCCCGGCGGCGAGATTCCCGTCCGGTAATCCGCCGTCTGGGAGCGATTGGCCGGGTCAGTCCGTCCGCGGGATCGCGTACGCCCCCGTCACGAAGAACCCGACGGCGAGGACGACGAGGACGGCGAGCGCGACCCCCGTTTCCCCGCCGTCGGTCGCCGCCCGGGCCGCCCGCGAGAAGTACGTCAGCGGCGACAGTTCGAGCAGCGGCCGGAACCACGCCGGGAGCCGTTCGGGCGGGACGAACGTCTCCGAGAGGAGCAAGAGTGGGAGCCCGACCGCGTTCGCCGCCGTGATGGCGCCGTCCTGGGACTCCGAGAGTCGACCGAGCAGCGCGCCGAACCCGCAGAACAGAACCGTCCCGGCGGCGACCGAAAGCGCGAGCGCCGGCGAGAGCCGAGGGGTAGCGTCGGTCAGCGCCGTTACGAGCGCCAGGATCAGGACCGACGCGATCCCGACCAGGACGACGTTGACCAGCGTCTGGGCGAGCAGCCACTCGGCCCGGGTCAGCGGCGTGGTGGCGAGTTTCTCGAAGCGGTTGCCCTCGCGCTGGCGGGCCACCTCGCTACTGACCCGCGACAGCGGCGTCTGCAACACGACGACGGCCAGGTAGCCGGCGACGTAGTACTCCGGCTTGCGGGCGAACAGGCCGGTCCCGTCCGGGGTCGTCCGGACGAGCGCTCCGAAGATGACCACCAGGATGGCGGGGAAGAGGAAGGTGAAAAAGACCGCGACCCGGCGGCGGACGAACGCGTGCCAGGCCGCCCCGGACGCTGCCCGGACCCGGCCGTACCGGCTCATTGACGGTCACCTCCCGCCATCGCCGCCGGGGGCGTCGGCTCCTCGCTTCCCTCCCGACCGCCGGACAGGCGCAGGTAGACGTCCTCCAGGTCCGGTTCGGCCCAGGTCAGCGACTCGTACTCGACGCCGGCGGCCGCCAGCGCGTCGACGAGGGAGCCGATCTCGCCGGCGTCGACGCCGCGAACCACCAGGCCTTCCTCGCTGGCCTCGACCGCGTACTCGGCGAGTTGCGGTGCGTCGGTTGCCGACGCCGCTCGTTCCGGCGCCGTCTCGATCACCACCCGCGAGTCGCCGCCGTACTCGTCGACCAGGTCCGCGGGCGTGCCCACCGCGAGCATCTCGCCGCCGGCGAGCAGGCCGACGCGGTCGGCCAACTGCTCGGCCTCCGCCATGTCGTGGGTCGTCAGCAGGATGGTCGTCCCGGCGGCGGCGAGGTCCGCCAGCAGGTCCCACAGCGCCCGCTGGCCGGCGGGATCGATGCCCGTGGTGGGTTCGTCCAGGAACAGCACCTCGGGGTCGTTGACCAGGGCGGTCCCGACGCAGGCCCTGCGCTGCTGGCCGCCCGAGAGGGCCTCGTAGCGGGTATCGGCGGCCCCGGACAGGCCGACGTCGGCCAGCACGGCGTCGGGGTCCCGGGCGTCGTCGTAGAGGCCGGCGTAGTACGCCAGCAGTTCGCGCGCCGTCAGGCGGTCGGCCGGGACGAACGCCTGCGGGAGCAGGCCGATGCGGTGGCGGCCGACCTCGCGGGGGTGCTCGCCAAAGAGTGCCACCTCCCCCGCGTCGGGGTCGGTCGTGCCCGTGAGCGCCCGGACCAGCGTCGTCTTGCCGGCGCCGTTCGGGCCGATGAGGCCGAACACCTCGCCGGCCGCGACCGACAGCGAGACGCCGTCCAGCGCGGCCGTCGACCCGTACGTCTTGACCACCTCCCGGGCGACGATGGCGTCCATGTCCGGCACCTGGCCCGGCCCGGCCCTAAGGGTTCCGAACGAGCGGGGCGCACCCTTTCGACGCGGCCGTCCCAACGCCACCCGTGACCGAACAGGTCGCCGTCCTGGGCGGCGGCGTCGCCGGGTTGACCGCGGCCCACCACCTCGCCCGCCGGGGGTTCGATGTCGCGGTCTACGAGGCCGGCGAGCGAGTGGGCGGGAAGGCCCGGAGCGTCCCGGTACCGGACTCCG
Organism: uncultured Halobacteriales archaeon; assembly: GCA_964435625.1. Lineage (GTDB taxonomy): Archaea > Halobacteriota > Halobacteria > Halobacteriales > PXRE01 > PXRE01. Next base: position 5,221 of record CAYTAG010000091.1, read on the forward strand.
GAAATCCGCCGCTACCTGGCGAACACGGCTTCCGCTTCTTCCCGGGGTTCTACCGGCACGTGATCGACACCATGGAGCGGATTCCCGACGGCGACGGCCGGTCCGTCGCGGACCACCTCGTCCCGACCGAGCGGACGCTCGTCGCCCGGATCCACGGCGACCACCGGCTAGCCGACGTCGGGACGCCGGACTCGGTCGGCGGGTGGTTCAGGCGGCTCCAGCCGGCCGGCGGCGACGTGCCCGCTCACGAGGCGGCTTTCTTCGCGGAGCGGATGCTGGAACTGCTGACCTCCTGCGAGCAGCGGCGCCGCGAGGAACTCGACCAGGTGACCTGGTGGGACTTCCTCGAAGCCGACCGGATGAGCGACCGTTACCGGGCGCAACTCGTCGATGCCACCCAGGCGCTGGTCGCGATCCAGCCCCGCCGGGCCAGCGCCCGCACCGTCGGCCGGGTCTACGCCCAGATGCTCGTGGGCCAGGTCGACCCCCGGGTCCAGGCGGAGCGCATCCTCGACGGCCCCACCAGCGAGGTGTGGCTCGAACCGTGGCGCGAGCACCTCGAATCGCTGGGCGTCGAGGTCGTCACGGGTGCGCGCGTGACCGGCCTGGAACTCTCGGGCCGGCGGATCGGGGCCGCGACCGTCGACCACGGCGGCGACCGCGAGCAGGTCACCGACGCTGGTGACCGCGAACGAGTCACCGCCGACCGGTACGTCCTCGCGGTCCCGGTCGAGGTGGCCGTCGACCTGCTGACCGAGGACCTCCGGCGGGCCGCGCCGTCGCTGGCCGGCGTCGAGCACCTGGAGACGGCCTGGATGAACGGCGTGCAGTTCTACCTGCGTGAGGACGTTCCGGTCGTCGCGGGCCACCAGTTGTTCGTGGACTCGCCGTGGGCGCTGACGGCCATCTCGCAGGCGCAGTTCTGGGACGTGGACCTCCGAAAGCGCGGCGACGGCAGGGTCGAGGGCGTGCTGTCGGTCATCGTCTCCGACTGGACCGAGCCAGGCCATGTGTACGGCAAGCCCGCGAAGGACTGCACGCCCGAGGAGATCCGCGAGGAAGTCTGGACGCAACTGTGCACGCATCTGAACCGCGAGGGGCGCGAGCGCCTGGACGAGGACCTCGTGCTCGACTGGTTCCTCGATCCCGAACTGCGGGTGACGGACGAGGGAGTCGAGAACGACGCGCCGCTTTTGGTCAACACCGTCGGGTCGCTGAAACACCGCCCGCCGGCCGATCCCGAGGTGGCGAACCTCTACCTCGCGGGCGACTACGTCCGCACGAACACCGACCTCGCGTCGATGGAGGCCGCCGACGAGGCGGGCCGTCGAGCGGCCAACGCCGTCCTCGACGACGCCGGATCGGCCGCCGAGCGGTGTGCGGTCTGGGAACTGTCGGAACCGTCGGTCTTCGACCCGCTGAAGGCCCAGGACCGGGTCCGCTACCGACTCGGCCTCCCGCACCCGGGCCGCGCGCGGACGCAGGTCGGCGGAGCGCTACGGGACCTGCTGGCCTGAGGCACCGGACCCTGGACGTAACCGAGAATAGTTACGCATCCCGAAATCGAAACCGGACGCGGTCACGCGAAGGCATAACCTGTTCCGGGTACAATCCGGCGTCGATGGCCGGTTCTACGTGGCAGGTCCGCGAGTCCCTCCCGGCGGTCGACCGCAGCGACGTCACCGGCGCGATAGGGGATTCGGTTACGGTGCTGCCCATCGTGGTGGCGGTGGCGGCGCTGACCGACCGCTCGGCGGCGACGATGTTGCTCTGGTTCGGCGCGTTCCAGGTGGTCTGGGGGTTGCACTACGGCGTCCCGCTGTCGGTCGAACCGATGAAGGCGCTGGCCGGTCTCCTGCTGGCCGGCGCCATCACGACCGGCGAGTTCCTGGTGGCCGGCCTGCTCGCCGGCGCGGTCCTGCTCGCCGTGGGGCTGACGGGGTCGCTGGGCCGCCTGGAGCGGTACCTCGGGGACCCGGTCGCCCGCGGCGTCCAGCTCGCGGTCGCGCTCCTGCTAATCGAAACCGGACTCGAACTCGCGGCCGGGGACCTCAGCCTGGCGGCCGTTGCGGTCGTCGTCGCCGCAGTGGCCATGGTCCTGGGTGGTCGGGGTGTGAGTGCGCTCACGGTCCTCGCCGCTGGCGGGTTCGTCGCGGTCCTCCAGGGCGGCACGCCGGCCCCGGCCGTCCCGAACGTCGACCCGCTAGCACACCTCTCGCCGGCGGCGGCGACGACCGACGCGCTGGCGGCGACCGCCGCCCAACTGGCGACGACCGTCGGGAACGCGGCCGTGGCGACCTCCGTACTGGTTGCGGACTTCTACGACCGGGAAGTCTCGCCGGACGACCTGTCGGTGAGCATGGGCGCGATGAACCTGCTGGCAGTTCCGGTCGGCGGCATTCCGATGTGTCACGGCAGCGGCGGCCTGGCGGGCAAGTACGCCTTCGGTGCGCGAACGCCAGCGGCCAACCTCGTCCTCGGGGCCGGCTACGTCGTCGTCGCGCTCGGGGCGGTCGGCCTCGTGATGGCGTTCCCCCTTTCGATGCTCGGCGTGGTCCTCGCCGTCGTCGCGGCCGAACTCGCACACGCGAGTTTCCGGACGACCGACCGCTGGCTCGTCGTCGTGATCGGCCTCCTCGGCGTGCTCACGAGCATCGGCGTGGCGTTCGTCGTCGGCGTCTGCCTGTACCTGCTGGTCGGGTCGGGCGATTGACGGCGGTCGGTGGGGAGGGCCGCTACCTCGCCGGTTTCTCGCCCTCGATCCGGGCCGAGACGAGATAGTCCCCGAGGTCGTAGTCGTCGTCCCACTCCCGGATGAACTCCTCGCTGTCGTCCTTCGGCTCGATGGAGACGTTCGTGAACCCGGCGTCGTCCAGCATCGATTCCAGGGCGTCGATGGTCGAGGCACCGCCGACGCAAGAGGCCACCGACGTCGGGTCGGCCTGGAGGTCCACCGGGAGGTCGGTGGTCGCCACCACGTCCGAGATGGCCAGGCGACCGCCCGGCCGGAGGACGCGGTAGGCCTCGCGGAACACCTGCGGTTTGTCCGGCGAGAGGTTGACGACGCAGTTGGAGATGATCACGTCGACGGACTCGTCGGCGACCGGCAGGTGCTCGATCTCGCCGAGTCGGAACTCGACGTTGCTCGCGTCGTTGGTTTCGACGTTGTCGCGTGCCTTCTCGACCATCTCGGGGGTCATGTCGACGCCGACGACGCGGCCGGATTCCCCGACTGCCCGCGCCGCGAGGAAGCAATCGAAGCCGGCGCCCGATCCCAGGTCGAGGACGGCGTCGCCCTCCTCCAGGCTGGCGATGGCGGTCGGATTGCCGCAACCGAGTCCGAGGTTCGCCTCCTGGCCGACGGCGTCGAGGTCGTCGTCCGAGTAGCCGAGTTTCCGGGACTTCTCGGCCGATGCCCCACCGCTGCACCCGGTGTCGTCACAGCAGGACGACGACTCCGCGGCGATGGATCCGTACCGCTCCCGGACGGCGGTACGCTGCTCGCTGGCCTCCATCGGTTCGTCAGTCGCCGTCGAAGCGTCGTCACTCATCGTCGGCCCTCGTCTCGTCGAGCACGCCCAGGAGCCGTTCCGCCCGCGGCGTCGCGGAGTAGTACCGCCACCGGCCCTCCTTCCGGCGCTCGACCAGTTCGGCGCTGAACAGTCGCGAGAGCGCCTGGCTGACCGCGCCCTGGCTCACGCCCAGGGCCGGCTCCAGTTCGCAAACGCACACCGCGTCCTCGGCCGCCGCGATGTGCCGCAGCGCCTCGTACCGGGTGTCGTTGCCGAGCGTCGCGAGCGTCTCCACGTCGGTGGCGACGGCTTCGTCGGTCAGGGAGTGGCCGACCGAACAGCAGTCGGCCGCTTGCGGGCCTCCGGCGTCGTCCGCCTGACTGCCTCTCTCTTGCTGGGCCATCTTAGCTATTCCTAATATTAGCGCCTTCTAATGTAAGTGTTCCGGTCGGGACTCGCGGTCCGGGGATCAGGAGCGAATCGGGGTGACGCGGCCGACGAGTGGCCGACGATGGGGAGACGCGATGCTCACGAATCCATCCACGTCGGCGATCTCCCCCTCGGAACGGACTCAGTCCGCAGAACTCGGCGCTTTGCTCGGCGCGCCGGTCTCCTCGACCTGGGTCCAGATCAGGACCGCCCCGACGGCCGCGAGGACGGCGCCGAACGCGAACGGGACGACGAAGCCGAAGGAGACGAGAAACCCCGACGCCAGGGGGCCGAAGGCGACGCCGAAGCCGAACGCCATCGTCAGCACGGACAGCGTCGACCCGGATTGCCCCTCCGGCGAGAGGTCGCCCGCCAGCGCGAGCGCGGGGGCGAACACCATCGCGCCGGCCACGCCCTGCCCGAACCGCGCGACGAACATCAGCCACGAGTCGAGGATGATCCCCTGTGCGAACGTCGTCGGGATCAGCAGTACCGTCCCGATCACGATGAACCGCTTGCGACCGTAGAAGTCGGTGGCCCGGCCGATCGGCGTCTGCAACAGGACCTGGGCCAGCACGAACGCCGCGAACTGCAACCCGAACATCGTCGGCCCCTGGTCGAGCCGCGCGTTGATGATGTCGCCCAGGGTGGCGAACAGGGCGATGCCGACCGCCATGAAAAACGAGACGGCGCCGAGCGCGAACACCGGGTCGAGCATCCCGCGGCCGGACCGGTCCAGGATCGCGATTCCGCCGGGGGCGTCCTCGCCCGCCTCGGCCTCCGTGACATCGGGGTCGCGGATCAAAAACAGGACCAGAAAGAAGCTGAGCGTGGCCGTCAGCGTCGCGAAGTAGAAGGCGGCGTCGAATCCGCTGAACGCGATCCGAACGGCGCCGAGGTCGACGGCGTACGGGCCGGCGGCGACCACGGTCCCCGCGGCGACCGGTCCGACGCCGAACCCGACGAGCCGGAACGTGTTGTAGATGCCCATGTTCCCGCCGCGGTTGGTCGCCGTCGCCAGGTCGTTGACCAGCGCGACCGTCGTCGGGATGATCAGCGCGCCGGCGACCCCCTGGAGCACTCGCAGGCCGACGAGGTGCCAGTAGGCCGACGCCAGCGAGTACGAGAAACTCGCAGTCCCGATGAGCACCAGGCCGACCAGCACGAAGACCTTCCGTCGGCCGGTCCGGTCGGACAACCGTCCCGTGAACGGCTGGAGGGGGCTGTTGACGAACCCGAACAGCGAGAGGACGACGCCGGTCAGCGCCACCTCCGTCAGCCCGAGCGTGGCCCCGGAGACGGCCTCGCTGCCGATGAAAAGCGGCAGGACGACGATCAGAAACGAGTTGCCGATGGACTCGGTCATCCGGGCGACCGCGAGGGTCAACACCTGCGGATCGACGCCGAGTCGGGTCGACATTATCGGGGACACCGCACCATGCGTGAATTCGGGCTCTCGGCCCGATTACCCTTGTGGAAGCGGCGAGGCCGACCAGGCGCGGTCGGCGGGTAAAGCGCCGGGCGGCCGACGGGAAACGTACGGTCGGCCGACGGGAAGCGCGCGGTCGGCCGGTGTGAAGCATTCGGCCGACCGGTGCGAACGTTGATGGGCGATGGAGACGAACCCGGCGGCATGGTCGAGGCGCCGGGGGGAACGCCGGTCGGGGTCGAGGACCCCTACGAGCACGTCGAGGTCTGCGACCACCTCACCGACGACGGCCGCTGCCGATTCGCCTTCGAGCACCCCGAGCAGGACCGCGAGTTCGCCCGCGAGCGACGCGAGGCGGAGTTCCGCTGTCCGGTCGTCGCCGAGGGGGGCGACGACTGCGACCACGACTGGCAGGACTGTCCGCACTTCCGCTCGCGGGCGACCGACCGCGAGTGCGTCCGTTGCGGACTGGAGGAACGTCGGATGGCCCACTCCGACGAGCGCCCGCTGCTGGAGGAACACCACCTCTCGTACGCCGACGGACGGAGTCCGGACCGGAACGGGATGGGTTCCGGCGATGGGAACGACGCCGAGAGCCCGGGCCACGAGATCACCGTCTACCTCTGTCGGTGGTGCCACGCGAAGGTTCACAAGTCCTGGGCACGGCTGACCGACGACGTGCAACCCGACCCCGAGGCGCTGGCCGAGCGGGAGGGTCGCCGGAGCCAGGAACTGGACGAACTGGACTTCGAGACGGCACGCGAACGCTTCGGCGACGACGGCGGCTAGTCGGTCGACCGGTAGCCGCCACAAGACTCTTGCCGGATGCACCGGAGGACTCCGCCGTCGCCGGCCGACGACCGGCGACGTGGGTACCTCTCTTCCATGGGCGGCGCGAACGCCCTTCGCGCCAACCCTCCCGGATGGCTGCTGGCTTCGGACGGGGAGCGCGGAGGTCGGGAGGACGCTGTAACTCGAACCTGGGTACCGTATTCGTTCGCGTCGACCGGGCGCGACGCGTGTGGGCGGGTGGGGCTGGCGTCGGGGTCCGCCCGTCATGTAATAGGCGACGGAGGCAGGTAAGCGGACTACCCCATCGTTTGGTATCGACTTCGGGACCCATCCTCGCAGGCGTCGGACCGGGACGGTACCTGAATCCCTCACCTTATGTACCGGTGGGCGCAACACCCGCCAATGACGAGGATCGACGTGGTGGACGACCACGGCCAGTTCACCCACCTGGAACGTCGCGCCCTCCGCGACCTGGGGGTGGAGTCGAACCTGCTCGACAACGAGACGCCGCCCGCCGAGGTCGACGCGGACGGCCTCGTGCTCTCGGGCGGTCCGGACATCGAGCGGACCGGGCGCTGCGGGGAATACCTCGAACTCGACGTTCCGGTGCTGGGCATCTGTCTGGGGATGCAGGTGATGGCCCAGGAACTCGGCGGCAGCGTCGGTCCGGGGGAGTACGGCGGTTACGCGGACGTCACCGTCGACGTGCTCGACGACGAAGACCCGCTGCTCGGGTCGCTGGCCCCGGAGACCCGCGTCTGGGCGAGCCACGCGGACGAGGTGAAAGACCTCCCCCCGGGGTTCGAGTTGACCGCCCGCAGCGACGTCTGCGACGTGGAGGCGATGAGCGACCCCGACCGGGAACTGTTCGGCGTCCAGTGGCACCCGGAGGTTGCCCACACCGCGGAGGGCCAGGCGGTGTTCGAGAACTTCCTCGCCGTCTGCGAGCGGCCGACCGCCGCGGTCGGCGACGGGCAGTAAGGAGCGGGCCCTCGTTCTCGGCGGCGGTGCTCGTCCGGTAGCGACCGGTCAGCCGCCGTCGAACAGTTCGTCGACGGCCGCCCGGGCCGCCAGCGCGGCGTCGTCGGCGACCCGCGCTTCCTCGTCGTCGCCGCCCGCGTCGACGTAGACGTCCACCTCGAGGACGCCGTCCTCGAAGGTGATCGAGACGTCGTAGTCCTCGACCGTCGAGCGGTCGTACCGGGAGAAGACGACGTCTTCGGCCGCAGTCGCGGCGGCCTCGACGACTTCCCCGTCGGTCGGGGAGTCTCCGTCGGCCACCGTTACATGGCGCCGCCGGGGCCGCCCATCGGGCCACCGCCGCCGCCACCCATGCCGCCGAGCAGTTCCTGGAGTTCCTCCTGGAGTTCCTCGAACTGCTCCTCGACGCGCTGTTCCTGTTTCTCCAGGGTCTGGACGCGGACTTCCAGGCTGTCGACCTTCTCCTCGAGGTCGTCCTCGGCGTCCTCGTAGTTGGTCTCGACGAGCAACTCGCCGACCTCGCGGTACAT
>CAYTAG010000092.1:0-12829 GCA_964435625.1 uncultured Halobacteriales archaeon
ACGCGCCGGCGTAGCTCAGACTGGCTAGAGCGATTCCTTCGTAAGGAATAGGTCGGGGGTTCAAATCCCCCCGCCGGCTTTCTGCGACGAACGGACGTGCGGAGCGAAACCGCCGGGATTTGAATGAGACCCGACGCAACGCGAGCGAAGCGAGCGACCGTCGGGGCGTGGTTCAAATCCCCCCGCCGGCTTTCTGCGACGAACGGACGTGCGGAGCGAAACCGCCGGGATTTGAATGAGACCCGACGCAGCGCGAGCGAAGCGAGCGACCGTCGGGGCGTGGTTCAAATCCCCCCGCCGGCTCTTCTCCTCCTCGCGATTGCTCCAGTACCCAGTGGACGAGTCAGTCCTCTACCCAGGCCCGCTTGCAGGACTCGTCGCAGAAGGAGTGCAGATCGACGCCGCCGTCGGCAGCCTCCTCGACGACGACGGGGTAGCTGGTGCCGAGGTCGAACGCCGCGCCGCAGTGGGCACACTCGGAGAACGGCCGGTCGTCGCTGTCGGTCGTCATCTACCTGTCGGCCAGTTCCAACCGGCCGTCGGCGTGGACGGCGACCTCGTAGCCGGTGTAGGTGAACTCGACGCGGCCGACCGTGGAGTCACCCCGGAAGAGACGGTCGAGCGCGTCGGGATCGAGGACGTCGTACAGCCGCACGTCGAGGTCGACCGGATCGACCCCCTCGGCGCCCGCGACGGCCCTGACGACGGCGTCGCTGACTCGTTCGTCGTCCGCGATTCGGTAGTGCTGGTTCGTCATACGGGGACTCATTACCGGATCGAACGACCGGGTGCCGGAAAGTGATTCTATCTGTATAGACAGCCTCCGGCGGAACGAGGGGCTATCTATCTAGAACGGCGGCTGCGCGACGGGCCGTCGGACGCCACCGACGCGGGGTGGTCTCTGGCACCGCCACGCCTTTCTCTCCGGTAGCTGTACGTTGGTCCATGGGCAAGGGCACCTACAGGGTCGGGGTACTGAGCCTCCACAACAGCAAGGAGACCAAGGCGATCCTGAACGCGGTCGAGGACCTGGGCCACCGGCCGGTGTGGCTGCGCGAGGAGAACACAGCGGTCGACCTCCGGGACGGGACGGTCCACGTCGAACCCGACGTGGACGTGGTCGCCAACCGGCTGTTGCTGTCGAACACGCCCCAGCCCTCCGAGGAACTCGGGCTGGCGAGCATCTTCGCGGAGTTGCTGCCGACGCTGAACCCGCCGGCGGCGACGCTGATCGCCATGCACAAGTTCGCCACCGCGGCGACGCTGGCCGACGCCGGGGTCCCGGTCCCGGACGCGCTTTTGGCGCTGTCGTCGGATCGGTTGAACGCCGACCGAGAGCGCTTCGGCCAGCAGGCCGTCTACAAGACCGCCATCGGGACCCACGGCGGCGGCACCTGGAAGGTCGGCCCGGACGACCCCGTCAACGCCGTCGTCGGCAACCGCCGGGCGTTCCTCCAGCAGATGATCGGGCGCGACGGGACGTCCCCGGGCGAGCAGGGTGACCCCGGCGGGCAGCGCCACCACGACCTCCGGGTGTACGTCGTCGGCGGCCAGGTCATCGGCACGATGGCCCGTCACGCCGCCGAGGGCGAGTGGCGAACCAACGTGGCGCTGGGCGGCGAGGTCTCCGATGCCGGCGCGGACCTCCCCGAGGGGTTGCTGGAGACGGCCGTCCGGGCGACCGAGGTGGTCGGCCTGGACTACGCCGGCGTCGACGTCGTCGAGGGCGCCGAAGGCTACTACGTCCTGGAGGTCAATCCGACCGCCGGGTTCAAGGGACTGTTCCGGGCGACGGGGGTCAGTCCGGCGCCGTACATCGCGGAACTCGCCATCGAGCGCGCTGGCGGCACCGCCGACGACGAGCGCGTCCGGGAACTCTCGAAGACCCTGGACGACTCGGTGCCCGCGTGCAAGCCCCGTCCGAAGCGCCGCGGCCAGGCCGGCGAGCCGGTCGTCGTCGGCTACACAGAGGAGGTCGTCGTCACCGGGACCCGCGGCTCCGAGAGCGTGGTCGCCAAGTCCGACACGGGCGCGACTCGGACCAGCATCGACACCGGGCTGGCCGCCACCGTCGGCGCCGGCCCGATCAAGGACATCACCCGCGTGCGGTCGGGTAGCGCCCAGACGAGCAAGTCCCGGCCGGTCGTCGACATCGTCGTCGGCGTCGGCGGGACCCAGCACACCGTCACCGCCAGCATCGAGGACCGCAGCCACATGGACTATCCCCTGTTGCTCGGGCGGGACGTCCTCGAACACTACCAGGTCGACGTGCGGAAACGAGCCGACGCCGACGAGCAAGCGAGTGAGGAGTGACTAATCTCTCAGGGTGTATTCGGTTTGTTTTGGTTGCTCTTTGACGACGGATTGACCGCCAATAACACGCAGAAAGCCCCCGGGCGGTTTCGGTCCCGGGCCTCGTTGCGCGCTTCGCTCGCTCCTTCGCTTCGCTCAGTCGCTCCCTGCAGTGCTTACGTCGTCCGGGTTCCCGAAACCGCCCGGCCCCTTTCAGTCCCACCCGACCGCGGCCTTACCCTCCCCAACCGCCTGCGTTACTCACTCCGTTGCGTTACTCGCCCACCGTCAGAGGCAAGCTCTGACGAGCCCCCGCTCGTTGCACTCGCGGGGACCTCGCGCGCGTTGCTCGCACGCGCCGTGATCCTAACTTGGCCACTGGCGCGCGCTGGTGAGCGTGTCGCCCCGTGGGCGACCGCGAACCTCTAAGCGTGCGAGGTCCCCGCGAACGGACGTGAGCGGGGGCTCGTCAGAGCGTGCTCTGACGGTGGATGAGCACCGTGCTCAAAAATCGAAGATTTTTGGCATCCAGCGAGAGCTTCGCTCTCGCGCGACAACGGAGCGAGGAGCGCAATCGGCTGGGGAGGTTCGTGGCTCGTCGTAGCTGGGGTGGGACTGAAAGGGGCCGCGCGCTCAACGCACCCGGCCGACGGAAGCACCGCAACGGAGTGAGGAGCGCAGCGAGGGTCCCGCGAGCACTGCGAGCGACCCAGCGAGAGCTTGCCTCTCGCCCGCCCCGGGAGTCGAGCGCGCGGGGGCTTTCTGGCCGTTGCCGACCAGGATGCCGTCCGGGGAGGTGGGCAAGAACTTCCCGAGTTGTACTCTCGAAGCCGCTACCCGAATAACGCCATCCCCTCACCGTTCGACGATCCAGACCATCTCCTGGTCGGCCGACTCCAGGGACTCCCGATCAAAACCGCCGTAGACCGCCCAGTCCGAGTACCCGACGTTCCGGACCAGCAGCTCGAACTCCCGCCTGCTGATCAGCGTCAACTCGAAAGCCCCCTCGGCCACCTGCTCGCCGTCGGCGTCGTAGATCTCCCGGCGCTCGCGGATCACCTGCGCGACGTCGTCGACGACCTCGACGCGCCAGCGCATGGTGTACTGCTCGCCCTCGCGCTCGAAGGACTCCTCGTGCCACTCGCCGTAGGTGTCACAGATCACCTCGAAGTTCGGGACGAAGAAGTTCAGCGCCAGGCGACCGCCGGGCGCCAGCGATTCCCGGATGTGCCCGAGGGCGGCCAGTTGGTCGTCGAGGTCAGTCAGGTGCAGGAACGCCCGGAACGGGATTATCACGAGCGCGTACTCCCGGTCCGGTTCGAACTCGGTGACGTCGGCCTGCCAGACGTTGGGTTCGAGGCCCTCGTCGGCGGCCTGCTCGCGGAGCACGTCCAGCATGGCCGCCGAGAGGTCGATACCGTCGGCGTCGACGCCCGCCCGTAGCAGGTCCAGATAGATCCGGCCGGTGCCACAGCCGACTTCCACCACCGGGCCGTCGGCCTCCAGGGCCAGTTCCCGGTAGAACGCCAGGTCGCCGCCCTGGTCGGCGTCGTACTTGGCGTCGTAGAACGCCGCCGTCGCGTCGAAGAAGTCCTCGGCCATGGTCGGAGGGACGCGACCGGACGGAAAAGTCTTTGTCCGGGTGTGTCACCGCCTCACGGCCACTCGCTTTCCTCAGACGCCTTGTTCAGACGCCCTTGCTCATCAGGTGACTGCGGAGCACGTCGGCGTTCTTGTTGGCGGCGCCCGTGCTCAGGATTACGACCGTATCGTCCTCGCCGAACTCCCCGCGCTCGACGAGTTCGAGGGCGCCGCTGGCGGCCGCGCCGGCGGTGTGGCCGACCTCGACGCCCGCCTCCTGTGCCAGGCGGACCGCCGCCTCCAGGATCTCGTCGTCGTCGGTGGCGACGGCACCGCCGTCGCTCTCCCGGAGGGCGTCCAGGATCAGCGGGCTGGCGCCGGGGTCGGGGATCTCGACGCCGCCGCAGATGGTGTCCGGGTGCTCGACCGCCTCGTGGATCTCCTTGCCTTCCTCGAAGGCGTCGAAGATGGGCGTGCATCCGGTCGACTGGGCGGCGTACATCGCGGGCAGTTCGTCGATCAGGCCCAGGTCGCGGAACTCCTTTGCACCCTTGTGCATCCCGACGAGGCCGACGCCGCCGCCGGTCGGGTAGACGACGGCGTCGGGCACCTCCCAGTCCAGTTGCTCGACGGTCTCGTACAGCATCGTCTTCTTGCCGTCGTGGCGGTACGGCGTGACGAACGTCTGGACGGGGTACCAGTCGGGGTGCTCTTCCATGGCCTCCTGGAAGGCGGTGCCCGCGTCGCCGATGCGCCCGCCGACGACGGTGAGGTCGCCGCCGTGGACGTTCACCATCGCCTTCTGGGTGAAGCCGGCCCGCGAGGGGAGGAAGACGTGGGCGTCCAGGCCGGCGCGGGCGGCGTAGGCCGCCGCGGCCTGGCCGGCGTTGCCCGCCGACGCGAGGGCGACGTCCTCGGCGCCGTGCTGGACGGCGGCGGTCATCGCGACCGTCTGGCCTCGGTCCTTGAAGGTACCGGTCGGGTTGCGCCCCTCGTCTTTGACCAGCAGGCGTCCGACGCCGACCTCCTCCGCGAGGTCCGGACACTCGACAAGCGCCGTCGCGCCCTCGTCCATGGTGACCGCGCGCTCGCGCGGGAACGGCAGCAACTCGCGGTAGCGCCACATCGAGTCGAACGGCCGTTCCTCGACCGCCTCGCGTGTCAGCGAGACCGCATCGAGGTCGTACTCCGGGTCGAGGATGCCGCCGCACTCGGGACACCGGTGGGTCACCTCGGCGGCGTCGAACGTGGCCCCACAGTCGACGCACGCGAGGCCGACGAACGCGTCCGTTGTCTCCATGCCGGGTCGTACCCTCGCGGGGTTCAAACGCCTTCGCTTTCCGGTAGTGGGGCGGCCGGTGGAAGTCGACCGCCTGGGGGTCACCGTCGACCGGGACGACGAAACGTCAGCCGTCCGACGACCCGCCAGGGAAGTTTTATCCCGGCAGGTCGTTGGCCCCCCCATGACTACGGTCGTCATCGCCGGCGGGGGCCTCGCCGGACTGGTCGCCGCGCGGCACCTCGCCGACGAGGGGTTCGAGGTCCACCTGTTCGAACGCCGCGGGGAGTTCGGCGGTCGGGTCCGCTCGGTCGAACGCGACGGGTTCGTCCTCGACCGCGGGTTCCAGGTGCTGTTGACCGACTACCCCGCGGCGCGGCGGGAACTGGACTACGACGCGCTGGACCTGCGGCGGTTCCCGTCCGGGGTCGTCGTGGCCTCGTCGGACGGCCGGGCGACGCTAGACGACCCGCTACGGAACCTCGGCGCGCTTCCGTCGGCGCTTTTCTCCCGGACGGTGACGACCCGCGACAAGCTACTGGCGTTGCGGCTCCGCCGCGAACTCGCGCGGACCCCCGACGACGAACTGTTCGAGGACGACGGCATGACGGTCCGCGAGGGACTCTCGGCGTACGGCTTCTCCGACCGGTTCGTCGAGCGGGTGGCCGCGCCGTTGTTCGGCGGCGTCACCCTGGACCGGTCGCTGTCGACGTCGTTCGGCGTGTTCCAGTACGTCTTCGACAAGTTCTCGACCGGGCGCGCCGCCGTCCCCGCGGCCGGGATGGGCGCGATTCCGGAGCAACTGGCCGAACGGGCGCGCGACGCCGGCGCCACGCTCCACCGGCGGATGGCGGTCACGGACGTGCGCGCCGACGGAGCGGCCGCCGCCGCGGAGGCGACTGACCGTGAGGAGCCGCTGTGGCAGCGACAGACGGTCGTCGAGGACGGCGACGCCGGCCCCTCCAGCGTCCACGCGACGGGGGCGGGCGGGGTCACCGTCGAACTGGCGGGCGAGACGGTCACGGCGGACGCGGCCGTCGTCGCCACCGACCCAGCGACCGCCCGGGAGTTGACCGGGGTCGAGTCGATCCCCACGGAAGCCCGCGGCTGCGTCACCCAGTACTACGGCCTGCCGGCCGACGACGAACCCCCGGTCGACGGGCGGCTGGTGGTCAACGCCGGCGGGACCGAACCGAACCACGTCGTCGTCCACTCGCAGGTGGCGCCGGGCCACGCCCCGGTCGGCCGGACGCTGTTGAGCGCGACCTTCCCCGGTAGCCCCGAGGAGCCGGATTCGGCCCTGGCGGAGGAGACCCGGCGGGCGCTGGCGTCGTGGTTCCCCGGGCGGTCCTTCGACGATCTGGAGCCGGTCCACACCGAGCGGGTGCCGTTCGCCCAGTTCGCCCAGCCGCCGGGGTTCCACGAGCGGTTGCCCGATCCCGGGGCGCCCGAGGGGCCGGTCGTGCTCGCCGGCGATTACACGCGGTGGTCGTCCATCCAGGGCGCCATCGAGAGCGGCCGGCAGGCCGCCTGGGCCGTCGAAGGTCACCTCGGGTGAGGCGACGACCCGGTCGCGGAGAGGGGCTGCCGGTCGGGGACCGACGGGACCGTCCCGATCCTGCTACTCGGGACAGTATTGGCAGGTACAGTAACAGTTACAGCTACATCCGAAGTCGTCGGAGTGATAGCAGGACCCGCTGTAACACGTCGGGCAGTCGATCGAACAGTGGTCCTGGGGTTCCACGTCCGCGTGGTAGCCGGCCCGGAACTCGTCGCCGTCGCGTACGACCGCGAACGAGCCGTCGTGCTCGGGGACGACGAACAGCTCGAGGGTGCCGTCCTCGACCTCCTTCGAGGCGACCAGCGCGTCGGTCTCGGAGCCGTCGACCATGAGCTTCGTCGCCGCGACGCCGTCGGCGTCGTCGGTCGGCGCCGCCAGGGTCTGGAGGTCGAACTCCTCGACGTCGGCGCTGTCGAGCACGCCGTCCGCGGCGAGGTCGGCCAGCAGGTCGTCCTGGGCGGCCACGTGGCCACGGGGACCGGACGTGTCCACCGCGCTTCCGATGCCGGTCATGCCGACGGTGATTGCGAAGCCTGTTCCGGCCTTCTTGAGAACGTCGCGTCGTTTCACGGTAACCAGTGGCGGGATGCCACGGTCGTTGATGCACCCAATTTCTATTAAACCTAGTCATTAATTAAATGATTGATAAAATTATCATGTTGCGAGGTCGGCGTTCGTCCGGTCCGTTGCACCGGTTTTATGAACCCGGCCTCGTTTCAGGGGAACGACAGACGAGGCCGACCTCGCTGGGGGTGTGAGCCCACGAGACGGGCCTCGCTGCGGTGGCTCCGCGTGACCGACTCCCGTCGCGGTGTGCGTCCGGGCAGGCGGGGGTGGCGCTGATCCACCGACAGTGGCCGCCGCCTGGACGACAAGCGACTCATAACCAGGGGCGCGCGGCCCCACGGTCCACCCAGAAGGAATTCCCTCCCCGACCCCACACCCAGCCCGTTTCTTCAGAGGTGCTCGCGGAGGTCCCGCAGCGGCGGGAACGCCAGCGCCTCCGCCTCGTCCCCGTCGTAGACGACGGGCCGGAACTCGGCGGCCGACGAGACCAGCGGCGACTGGAAGTCCGCGCCGATCATGCCGTTGACGACCGCGCCGCGGGCGAGCCGGCTGAACGTCGGCAGCACGAGCACGTCCGCGCCGCGGTAGGTCCCGGGCCCGTACAGGAAACAGGGGTGTTTGGCCCCTTCGACCTTCAACGCCGGATGGGTGTGGCCGATCAGGTACCGGTCGGCCTCCTCGTCGGGCCCCTCGTGGCCGTGACAGACGACCGTCTCGCCGTCCGCCAGCCGGTGGGCCGACTCCGTCGGCCCGTCGTAGACCCCCTCCAGCATGGTGTCGTGGTTGCCCGGCACGACGACCAGTTCGGCGTCCGCGTCGTCGACGACCCCGCGGACGGCGTCGACGCCGTCCGCGACCGCCTCCGGGAGCCGGTCGAACGAGTGCAGCAGGTCGCCGGCGACGACGGCCGTCGCGGGGTCGAACCGCTCCAGCAGCGCCGAGAGCCGCTCGACCAGGTCCTCGCGCTCGCCCAGCGGGAGTTCGACCCGGGAGGCCTCGTCGCGGCCGACGTGGAGGTCCGCGACGACGAGCGCGTCGGCCGGCTCGACGTGGACGGCACGGGACGCGAACGCCAGGTCCCCGGGTACGTCGGTCACGTCGGGCGATACGACGGGCGAGCGGAAGAATGGACCGGTCCGGGGCGAGGCCAGCGCCTAACTGTCGAGTCCGACTCGCCCGGGACGGTCGGCCGGACCGACGCTCGCCGCCCCGACAAATCTTTGGATTCCAAAGAATTATACTTCGGAAACTAAAGATTTGGATCCGGCGCCGCGGCGGCTTCCCCGGCAGTCAGCGCGGTGCGGAGACGAGACTCCCACCAGCAGTCAGCGCGGCGCGGAGACGGGGTCCTCGCGTCCGGCGGCGGCCGCCCTGGCGACGGTGTAGGCCTCCAGGAGGCGCTTGAACGCCTCGGGGTCGCCGCCCTGGTCGGGGTGGACCGACTTGACCTGCTCGCGGTAGGCCGACTGCACCGCGTCCTCGGTGGCGTCGACGGGCAACCCGAGCACGTCGAAGGCGGCCGCGATCGGGTCCCTGGACGGGGACTCCTCTTCGACCGCGGGTTCGGGAGTCTCGAAGGGGAGGCGGGCGCCCAGCAGCGGTCCCGGGAGTTCGTGCTCGACGAGGACGGCGTGTGTGTCGGAGGCCTCGATCCGGAAGAACGCCCGGGCGTCGAAGGTGATGGCGACCCCGCGCTCGGGCAGGTAGAACGCGACCGTCCGGCCGCAGACGGGGTGGTCCTCGACGAACTCCTCGCCGAGGTCCCGGAGGAACGCGCGGATCTCGGCACGCCGCTTGCGTTCGCCCGGCCCGGTCCCGTTCCGGCCGTGCTCGGGTCCGGGGAACAGCCGCGTCCCCGCGAAGAAGGCGACGACGGCGACGACGGTGAACGCCGCGCCCAGCGCGAGGCCAGCGACGACCCAGCCCGGCAGCGCCTGCATCACACCCGCGGTTGGGCGCGAACGATTAAGAAACTCCCGTCGGCGCTAGGTGATCCTGGTGGATTGCTTCTCCACGACTCCCGTTCAGGAAGCCTTGGGCGCTCTCTGTTGGCGGCCTCCTGGACAGCACCAGCCAGAAAGCCCCCGGACGCTCGACCCGCCGGGGCGGGCGAGAGGCAAGCTCTCGCTGCGTCCCGCTCGTTGCACTCGCGGGACCCTCGCTGCGCTCCTCGGCCTCCGGCCTGCGGTGCTTACGTCGTCCGGGCGGGATCGAGCGCCCGGCCCCTTTCAGTCCCGCCCGGAGTGATCGTGCCGGTCACCGTCGCTTTGCCGGACGTGCCGGCCACCTTCGCCAGGCGGATGTGCCGGTCACCTTCGAATTCGGTTGTGCCGGCTACCTTCGAGTGCGGTGGTGCCGGCTACCTCCGCTCGTCTGAACGCTCCCCCAGGTCGGCAGCGGTTGCCGATTCCCGCTCCGGCGCGGGGTCTTTCACTCGCGCTCGCCTGGGTCGCTCGTGCAGAAACCGATCCGCATCGAGGCGGCCGACGGCGACGAGCGCACGCAGATCGGTGACGCCCTGGCGAAGTTCGCCCGGAAGTGCGGCCGCCTGGAGACCGGCCGCGAGGAGGGCAAGTTCTTCCTGTCGCACGCTGGGGGCTGTGACGTCGGCGGCGAACCGATCCGCGAGGGCGACACCTTCTACCTCGACCCGGAGACCGGGGAGGTGCTGTGCGAGGAACACGGCGAGGCTCGCCGCGCGGAGCGGTCGGCCGGCTAACCGATGTACCGCAGGTCGTCGTCGCTGCCGACGTTGGCGGCCGCCTGCTGTTCCATCTCGCGGATCTTGCCGACGACCTCCTCCATCTCCTCGGCGCGGTCCTCCAGGTCGCCGTAGTCGACGTCGAAGCCGGCGTACTCCTCCAGGACCTCCAGGACCGCCTGGCCGCTCTTGGGGTCGACCAGGTAGCCGCTGGTCTCGCCCATCAGGCAGGCGCCCTCGATCCCGCGGCGCTCGCCCAGGCCGAGCAGGAGGCCGCTGACGCCGACGATCCCGCCGGCCGGTTCGTTCTCGCGGAACTCGACGTCCATCGCTTCGAGGTCCTCGACGAACGCCGCGTCGGTGGCCGCCCCGAGCACCGCCGGTTCGTCGACGAGTTCGCCCGTCGGGACGCCTCCGAGCGCGAACAGCCGGCCGGTCCCCAGGTCCTCGGCGACGTCCAGGAACGATTCGGCCAGCCGGTAGTGGCCCTCGTTCGACTGGGCCTGGTGGTCGCCGGTCAACACCAGCAGGTCGCGCTCGCCGGCGTCGACGGCGTGGAAGGTGGCGTGGGTCAGTTCCGTCGTGCCGTCGTCGTCGACGGTCACCTGCGGCGGGAAATCGGAGGTGTACACCCGGCGGACGACCTCGCCGTCCAGTTCCTGGACCAGATGCTGGGCGGCCAGTTTCCCCACGTGTCCGACGCCCGGCAACCCCTCTACGAGGAGCGGATCGTCGAGTTCCGGCTCGGCGACGACCTCGATGTCGACTTCTTCCATGCCGGAAACGGGCGGCCCGGCGCGCCTTAAGTCGTGCGGAAGGCGGGCCGCCGCCGGCGATCACTGGTACATCCGGAGGGGTTCCGCCTTGGAACTCTCCTCGTCGCCGGCCTCCATCGCCTCGGCCAGCCCCCGGCGTTGCTCGCGAATCTCGCCGGCACACTCCTGGAGGACGCCCGCGTGGGCGTCGAACCCGGCGAGGGGACCGATCCCCGCCTCCAGGAGCCGACACGCGGCCCGCGGGTTCGGTTCGTTCGGGGTCACCTCGACGGCCAGGCCGACGGCGTCGAGTCCACGGACCCTGGCGGCGTTCAGCAACGCCCCCGACGGCCCCCGCCAGACGCCGTCGGTCGTCGGCGGGTCGACGTCGACCTCCTGGAGCAGGCGAGCGGCGGTGCCGGTGGCGATCCCCGACAGCGACTGGTCCTCGCGGTCCTCGGCGTCGGCCGCCGGCGGCCGGCCGCTGACGTACACCGGCAGCGCGTTCCGGTCGACGACGAACCGGGAGACGCAGTCGGCCAATTCGGGGCCGACCCCCGACGGAATCGGGACATCGCTCTGTAGCGCGAGCAGGTTCCGACCCTCGTCGGCGTAGACGCGGACGGGCGGCAGGGCGGCGTATTCGCCGTCGCGATAGGCGGCGACCGGCGGCAATCCGGGACACTCGACGCTCGCGTAGTAAACCATCTCCAGTTCCTCGATCAGGTGGTCGGTCGCGATTTTGCCGACCAGGCCCATCCCCGGCAACCCCTCGACCAGCACCGGACCGTTCAGGACGACCCGTTCGTCGTGGACGTGCACGTGGGTCATACCCGATCGAGGGCCCTCACGGTGATAACGCCATGGTGGACGGGGACGCGACACGGGCCGGCGAGCAGCGCGCGAGTGGACTGCCGGTCGCCCCGTCCACCACGGGTCCGGAGCCGGAAAGCCCCGTACGGAAGGCAAGGGTTTTCCCCGGAGCCGACGGGAGTCCACGTATCGGCGACCCACCGCCGGGACGTGACGATGAGCAGCGACGAATCACTCCAGGTGAGCGAACTCGAGGAGTACCGCGAGCAGGTCGAGTGGCCGCTGGTCCGGCTGTTTCTGGAGTACGGCGAGGGCAGCCGCCGGTGGTTCGCGCTCGGGGTGACGACCTCGATGATCGCGCGGTTCCTGTCGCTGGTCCCGCCCCTCGTCCTCGGGGCGGCCATCGACGCGCTGTTCCGCGGCGACGAGCCGTACTCGGTGCCGTTCGTCCCCCAGTCGTGGCTCCCGGCGGGGACCACCGACCAGTTCTGGTTCTCCGTGGCCCTGATGGCCGTGGCCATGGTCGGGGCGGCAATCGCCAACTTCCTCCGGCAGTCCTCGCTGAACCTGTTTTCCCACCGCGTGAAACACGAGGTCCGGACGGCCACCTACCAGCGGATGCAACGGCTGGACGTGGGCTTTTTCGACGACACCCGGACCGGCGAACTCATGTCCATCCTCAACAACGACGCCAACCGCCTGGAGCTGTTCCTGGACAACATGATGTCCAGCGCCATCCAGCTTGGGGTGCTAGTGGTCGGCATCGCCGCCATCCTGCTGTACATCAATCCCCAACTGGCCGTCGTGACGCTGTTCATCGTTCCCGTCGCGGCCGTCTTCACCTACTGGTTCATGAAACTCGTGGAGGCCCGCTACGCGGACGTCCGCTCGTCGGTCGGGGACCTGAACACTCGCCTGGAGAACAACCTCGCGGGCATGCAGGTGATCAAGGCCAACACCGCCGAGGACTACGAGGACGAGCGCGTCCGCGAGCAGTCCTACACCTACTTCCGGCTGGACTGGCTGGCGTTGCGGCTGAACTTCGTCTACCGTCCCGGGATGCAGGCGCTCACGGCGCTGTCGTTCGTCGCCACGTTCGTCGTCGGCGGCCTGTGGCTGATCGAAGGACCGCCCGGCCCGTTCTCCGGGGAACTCACCGAGGGCGACCTCGTCATCTTCCTGCTGCTCACCCAGCGGCTGGTCGAACCATTGGCGCAGATGAGCCAGGTCGTCGACCGCTACGAGGACGCGAAGGCGTCGATGACCCGCATCCTCGCGCT
>CAYTAG010000093.1:0-12606 GCA_964435625.1 uncultured Halobacteriales archaeon
GAACTGGACTACACCGTCACCTACCACGACCCCTGTCACCTCGGGCGGTACAACGACGAGTACGAGGCGCCCCGCGAACTCGTCCGTGCGACGGGGTGTGACCTCCACGAGATGCCCAGGAATCGCGAGGATTCCTTTTGCTGTGGCGGTGGCGGCGGCGGCATCTGGATGGAGTTCGACGAGGACCCCAAACCGAGCGAAGAGCGACTGCGGGAGGCGCTGGAGGACACCGAGGCCGGGTCGGCCGTCGAGAAGTTCGTCGTGGCCTGTCCGCAGTGCATGACGATGTACGAGGACGGGCGGAAAACGGGTGATTTCGAGGACGAGATCGAAGTCGTGGACGTCGCGGAGTTGCTGGTCGAGGCCGTGGAGGAGACGGGGACGAAGCGGGTCGCGGCGGACTGAACGGCGATTCTCCGTCATACTTCCAGTCGTCGGTTTCCGGAACGCCGGCCGGCACACAACAATCTGCTCCACACACACAACAATCTGCTCCACAGGTAGATTTATTGAGCCAGAGGGGGAAACGTCGGGTATGTCCGAGGAGGGCCCCGGCGTCGAGGCGTGGCGAGAACGAACAAGTGCCTTCGACAGGGTCCGGTCAGTCGCCAGTACCGTGTCCCGGCCCCGGCCGGCGTCGTACATCGCCGCCGAAGCACAGGTCGCCGAAAACACCGCACGAGCCCACCTCGAACGGCTCGTGGAGATGAACGTCCTCCGGGAACACGACGACGGAGGGACGACCACGTACGCGCCGGACCCGCTTCACACGCGAATGCAGACCCTCCGGGACCTGCTGGACGACCACGACCACGACGGGCTGATTCGGCTGCGGGCCGACCTGCAAGAGCGGATCGAAACGTGGCGTGACGAGTACGGGGTCGGGTCGGCCGACGAACTCCGCGAACGTGCCGTCGAGACGGACGAGGCAGCGGAGACCCGGCGCATCCGGACGACCGCCAACGACTGGGACCTCGTCCGGTACCGCCTCGGGATCGTCGAGGACGCCATCGAGAACTACGCGACCTACAGCCGCGACGGTCGGGCGTCGGCTTGATGGTGGGGGGTTACGATCCGGCGGATGCCTCGCATCGGGCGCTCCGGGGCATCCAGCGAGAACTCGAACGTCATCCGGCGATCCACGAGGTTCGTGGCTTCCCCGCGGGCGAGTTCACGCAGGTCGTCGCGGAGGTGGCGACGGCCCGTCTCGACACTGCCGCGGGGGACGCCTCGCTCACGGTGCGCTGGTTCGCGGGCGAGACGGCCGATTCGCGGCCCGAGTTCTCCTTTCACTACAGCGACGGGGAACGGGACTTCGGGTGGCACCACGAACCGAACACCCACGTCGACGGGTGGGGACACTTCCAGGAACGAGGTGGTTCTGATGCGGTGTACACTTACGAGCCATACGGGTTCTCCTCGGCAAATCCGACGCGGGTGGTGTGGGAGGTGATGGCGCGGCTTTCCGAGCGGCTGGATTTGGAGTGATCGAGCGTTGGTTTGGTGCCGACTCGTTCAGAAGGTTCCCGCACTGCTCGACTCGCACGACGTTCTCGACAGCAACGCGTAGAAAGCCCCCGCACGCTCGACCGTCCGGGCCTCGCTGCGCGCTTTGGCTCGCTCCCTCGTTACACTCGGTCGCTCGCCTGCAGTGCTTACGTCGTCCGGGCCGGATCGAGCGCGCGGCCCCTTTCAGTCCCGCCCACCGCACCGCAGCCACACGCCTCCCCAACCGACTGCGTTACTCGCGTTGCTGCGTTACTCATCCCTCGCGCGCTTAGAGGTTCGCGGTCGCCGACGGCGACACGCTCGCCAGCGCGCGCCGTGGGGGGGAAAGTTAGGGTCACGGCGCGCGCTCAGGGACGGGGTGAGAACCGGCGGCAAGGTCACCTCGTGTCCGAGAGAACCCGCAAGGCAGATGGCGCGTTCGGCACGGTCCTACCCGGCGTCGTCGAGGTCGATCCCCAGATCCTCGGCGACTACTTCGACCGTCAACTGCGACTCCTCGTCGGCTATGCTGTCTATCCGCTCGACGATGGCTCCCCGTTCGTCGGGAAGCATCTCGTCCTCGGGGCCGACGGAAGTCTCGTCACGGTCGCTCGACATCTATCGTAGGTGAGCCTCTCTGGCGTATAAACCTTTAGACGGGAGGGGAAACGGCGTTCGGATTGCTTGCAGCCGACCTTGGCCCCACGGCGCGCGCGAGGAACACGTGCGAGCGCACCGGTTGGGGAGGGTGAGGCTTCCCCTAGCATCGTGTGCCGCGAAACTACCCCACCAAGAAACCGTCCAGTAGCCGAGTCCACCATCCAGAAACCAGAGTCAGCACGCCAGTCCCCAAGCGAGTGAATCGCCGGAACCCTTTTACTCGCGCTCGCCGGGTTCGAAATCGAATGTCGGATAGGTGTGGGTACGAATTCGATATCGAGGCCTGGGAAGAGGAACACGACCGGCCGTGCGAAATCAATTTGAGCGAAGAAATAGTCAAGTACGGCCGCTGGAGTTGTCCGCATGAGGTCGTTGCGGGCCACGAAGAGTGCATCTTCCACCTTGCACCCGAGGACCGACCTGCAGATGCTGATCCAGTGAGTCGATTCGTAGAGGCAATTGAAGGTGACGCGCCAAACCAGTTCATCGGGGCGGTCTTTCCTGAATTCGACCTCTCCGGGCAGGAGTTAGACGCTGAGCAAGAGGTTGACATCAGACACGTCCGCGTCGGAACCCTTAGTTGGAACGACGCCACCGTCAGGGTTGACATTGATGCGTCGGGTGCGGTTTTCGGGGGATATGATGACAGGAGAGCAGAATCAAACTTCGATAGTGCGATTTTTGCTAGGTTGATGTTCAAAAACGCAATTTTTCGAGAGGGAGTAACGTTCCAGAAGGCAGAGTTCAAAGGAGATATATTCTTTCTTGAATGTGATTTAGGACCCGAAGCCGATTTTTTCAGGGCCAAGTTTCGAGAAAGTGCAGACTTTTTTGGGGCTACGTTTGGGCCTAGTGCCTCCTTCACTGAGGCCCAATTTAATTCTGACACCTTCTTTTCTGAATCAGATTTCGACGAAAATAGCTATTTCGTGGGCACAAAATTCAAGTCAGATTCTTTTTTCTCGAAAACTAAGTTTGGGGCCGATGTCACCTTTCTAGAGACTGAATTTCAATCTGATACCACCTTTCAGAACGCTAAATTTAGAGATAACCCAACCTTAAGTGAGATTAAATTTAGGGGAAAAGCCGAGTTTAAGAGGGCTAAATTCGGGGATTCTACTAGCTTTAAAGCGATCGAGTTTGGGTCCGAGATCTCCTTCTTTGAAGTAAATTTTGACGTTGACGTTAGCTTCTCCAACACCAACCTCAAACAAGCAAACTTCCGCGACGCCGACCTCTCGAACGCCAACTTCGAGGACGCCGACCTGACCCGCGCCGCCCTCTACGGCGCCGACCTCACCAACGCGAAACTCTACGGTGCCCGCCTCACGGACGCCCGCATCAGCGACGCGACGGACTTCGGCATCCGCGGCCGCGGAACCCTCCTACCGGAGTTCTTCCCAGGCGTTTCCCCTACCCCGGAAGTCGCCTACGACCCCCGCACCGAACCCACCCCGGACGACTACGACGACGTGAACAACTACACCAAAGCCGCGGCCGTCTACTCGGACCTCGAATCGCTCGCCGAGGACAACGCCGCCTCGAAACTCGCTCGCAAGTGTTTCGCCTGGCGCAAGGACATGCAGCGCAAGCGCTACTACAGCGCCGACGGCGACGGCAACGACCGCGACCTGCTGGCCGGCCTCTGGGCTTCGCTGTCGAACGGCCTCATGCGCTACGGCGAGAGCCCCTACCGTCTGCTCGGGTGGGCCGGCCTGCTCGTCACCGTTTGTGGCTTACTGTACTACGCCCTCGACCTGCTCGTGCCGACTCCACAGGGCACCACGGACGCGACGGTCTCCCTGCTGGACGCCCTCTACTTCAGCACCCTCACCTTCACCACGCTGGGCATGGGCGACTACCGGCCCGCGAACGAACTCGGCCGCGCGCTTGCCATCTTCGAAACCTCCGCTGGTGTGATCCTACTCGCGCTGCTGGTGTTCGTGTTCGGGCGGCGGGCGACGCGGTGAGATTCAGAGTTGCACTGGCGACTGTCTCAATCACTGCAAATCGGGATAGTCAATAGTGGCAATTCAGTTACGAGGGCGTACCCAAAGTAGCCTCGTGAGCGAATCGACGACGGTCGGGCAGCTGGCGCACCAGCGGCGGCCGATCACCCGGCGCCGGGCGGGGCTTTCCAGACTGAACGACACACCCAGGTCTCGACGCGAGAAAGAGCGATTACTTCTGGCCGTTAGTATAGCCGGCCGACCACCCGGGTTTCGCCGGTCGTCCCCGCGGCTCACACCAGGGCGTCCCAGTGATCCCGGACTTCGCTTTTGACCGCCGTATCGGGGTCGTCGCTGAAGCTGCTCCACTCCCGGCGCGAGTTGACGAGGACCGTCAGCGAGTACTCGTCACCGGCGTAGGCGTACGACAGGACGCCGTCCTGGGCGCCGCCGTGGTACACCCATTCGCTGCTGTCGCTCGACTTGAGCATGTACGCGTCGGTTGAATCGTAGGAGTCGCTCCAGAGCTCGTCCTCGTGGATGGCTCGCGTGATCCTGCAGATCTCCATCGGGCGGGCGGCCCACGCGCTCCAGCCCCACGCGGGATCGCGCATGGCGTCGTCCTCGTACACGTCGTGACCGTCCCGATAGTCGAAGTGTCTCCCCTCGTCCTCGACCACCGGGTAGTCGTTGTCGGCGACCGTGCCCATCCCGGTCCGATCTACGTTGGCGACGTCGTTCAGGATGTTCCACTCCACGTAGGACCTGAACGCATCCCCGGAGTAGAACCCGCCCCAGTAGACCTCCTCGACGATCGCACCGAGCACGGCGTGTGACCAGTTGGTGTAGTCCTGCTTCGAGTAGCAGTTATCCCTGGAGATGGCGTCCGCGTCGATGACCGCGTTGATGACATCCTGTGCGTCGGAGTTCTCCTGGTCGGGATACACGTAGACCGGCCTGCTGACGTCCGCCGTGATCTCGTGGTCCATCAGGTCATTGACATCAATTCGACAGGGGTCCAGGTCCGGGTCCCTCCACTCCGAGCCCGACAGGATGCCGTCGGGGCCGAACACGTCGTCGAACTGGTCGATTTCCCCGTCGTCGATCAGTTGCAAGATCGCCGACTCGGTGAGCATCTTCGAGACGCTGGCGAGTCGCAGGCGGTGGTCGGTCGTGAGGGCCTCGGGGTACGGGTCCATCCAGTAGCTGTTGGTCCCGGACACGTGCGTCCAGGTGTTGCGGTTGGACGAGGCGTTCTCTAGCAGGCCGACCGAGATGCCGCTGACCTCGTAGTTGATGCGGATGTCGTCGATCTCGTTACGGACGTGGTCGTCGGCGCTATCGCTCGGCCTTGCCGCGCCGGCGATACTCGAAGCGCCGACCAGCGACGAGACGCCGGCAGCCATGGACTTCAGTGCGGTACGTCGTGAGAAGGAGCCGTTGCCTTCCATGCACCTCCATCGAACAAAATTAATTTAAATATTTCTTTCTTTAATATATATTAATAAATTGAAATATGAAACTAAGTTAGCGGTACGCAGCCGGCTCGTGATGTCGAGCCAGCCCGGAGTGCGCTGGACGCGACGGTGATCCAGGCCCCCGACCAGCGCCACGGGCTGGTCGCCACCGACGACCCAGCGACGGACGAACCCTGCAGGTCCGGCTGTTTCCTCCCCGCACGACACACTTCACCGCCGCGTTCCTGCGGGAATCCCGCGACGGCAACGTCCGCGAGGACCTACACTTGCTCGTCGACGACGCCCATCATCCGAAGGCGGCGCTCGCCTGGCCCGATCTCGAATTCGGGTACTGCGCCACGGCTAGCGGAGTACCTTCGACCTGTCTTTCGCACGGTAAACCGTCGAACATCCGGCCTCGTCGAGCAGACCGGTCGCTTGACCGGCCGGGGCAAGACGCTTCCGGAGAGCGAGGCCCTAGAACAGCGATTCCAGGTCGTTGCCGGCGTCCAGGATCTCCTCCAGTTCCTCGTCGGTTCGCTCGCGCCTGGTCTCGATTTCCTCCTCGGCCGCCTGGGCGGCCCGCTGGAGTTGCCGGAGCCGCGGCGCCTCGGTCACGCCGGCGAACAGCACGACCGCAGCCAACTCGTCGGCGTCGGCCATCGGGAAGTCGCCGCCGCGGACCTCCATCGAGCCGGTCTCGTCCTCCAGCCACGAGCGCGCCCGAGAGAGGCCCTTGCGGCTGAGGTGCTGCGGCGGCCCGGCGACGACGCAGAGCGCCCGCTCGGCCCCCTGGACGTCGCAGGGCAGCGTCAACCGGCCGCGGGTCGCCTGCCGGACGAGGCTGGTGATGGCGTTGGTCGTGTCGACGTCCCCGTTACGGCCGTCGCGGCGGAACCGGTCGAGCAGGCCCCGTTTCTTCCGGATCGGCGTCGTCGCGTAGCCGACGCTGGCGACGCCGCCGGCCCGTAGCGTGTTGATGATCTCGCTGGAGTCGACGACGCTCTCGGCGACGGCGTCGCCGTCGAGTTCGCCCGCGCCGAACAGGACGCCGAACCGCCTGACGATCTCGCCGTTGACTTCGTCGTAACCGCCCTGTAGCGACTCGCCGGTCTTCTGCCAGGCGTCGTTGTCGAACAGAAGCAGGCTGTCGGCCTCGCGGACGAACGCCCGGAACGAGCGGGCGGCGTTCAGCGTGTAGATGCTGCCCTCGTCGGTGCCGGGCAGCACGCCGAGGCCGTACACCGGCTCGCCGTAGAGGTGGTTCAGTTGCCGGGCCAGCACGGGCGCCGCGCCGCTGCCGGTCCCGCCGCCCAGCGCCGCGATCACGAGGAACGCGTCGATCTCGTGGAACGGCAACTCGTCGAGTTCGCGCTGGATCTCGGTCATGTCCTCCTGGGCGATGGTCGCCCCGAGTTCGTTGTCGCCGCCGACGCCGTGGCCCTTCACGCGGGACTGGCCGATCAGGACCCGGCGGTCCTGGGGGACGTACTCCAGCCCCTCCAGGTCCGTCCGGGCCGTGTTGACCGCCAGCGCCGCCCGCGCGGTCGCCCCCGACGTACGTTCGTCGTACGCGAGAAACCGGTCGAGGAGCTTGCCGCCTGCCTGTCCCACGCCGATCATCGCGAGTTTCATGCTACCCCACCTCCGGACCGACCGGCGCCCGAACCTGGCCGGACGCCGACGAGTTTACGTCGGTACATTCCCCTCTCTGCTACTGTATGGTTGAGACGACCGAAAAGCTACTTTCGAGGTGGTTGTGCGTCCGCTCCGTGTGGTTCCGGGGTACTTGCGGGGTTGTTCGGTGCCGGGGACCGTCACCTACCTCCAATTGAACCCACTCTGATCTCGTTTGTGGGAAAATTTTACTTCGATCCTATCCCATAGGCTGAAATAGGAATGGGTGAGATAACGACCGACGAACGAGGGCGGATCACGATCCCGAAGGATCTGCGAGAACGGTTCGGCGAGCGATACAGGTTGGTCGAACTCCAGGACGGCATCAAACTGTTGCCCCGTCCCGACGACCCGGTTACGGCGCTCAGGGACGCCGCCAGCGACGACCTCGAGGAAACTTCGATGGACGAACTGCGCGAAGCTGGCCGCGAGGAAGCACGCGACCAGGCCGACGAGCATGTACGCTGACACTGACTTCTGGCTCGCCCTCCTCAAAGACGACGACTGGCTCGCCGAGCAGGCAGAAGTACATCTCGAAGAGTACAGAGGTGATCTAGAGGTATCGCTCGCGACGTTCGTCGAGTTGTTCCTGATCGAGGAGCGCTTCAGTTTCGACCGAGAACAGGCCGCGCTCGCGATACTCGAACTCGCTGAATCCGAGGTGGACGAGGACGTAGTGTTCCAGGCCTCGGAGTACATCGACGATGGGTTGAACGCGTTCGATGCGTTTCACGCTGCGCTCGCTGGCGATGCCATCCTTTCCAGTGATGGGGCCTTCGATGGTACTGGCGTGGAGCGGGTCGCTCTCGAACCTGACAATATATCATAATACATTGAAGGCTTGGTATTAAAGTCGGTGAGTGCAGTCCTGTCATTCATCAAGGGTATTCGGCTGGACGAAGGGATGGAGTTTCCTACGAGCCAGGGTGGCAACTGACCCGATACCGGTGACCAGACCGTATCTATTGGACGAGGTTCCAAACACCGTGCCTGCTCTCACAGAATCCCCAGTTCGAACACGCCCAGCGTCAGCAGCGCGAGGATCGTCTCGAACGACAGGGTTCCCAGCGCCGAGAGGACGACGAACGTCCGGTCGCGCATCTCCGCGATGCCGGCGGGGACGATGAACATCCCGCGGACGAACGGCATGGTGTTGCTCACCGGGACGACTATCGGCCCCCACTTGTCGAACCAGCCTTCGAACTTCGCCAGGCGCTCGTCGCCGATCCGGAACCAGGGCCGCTCCAGCAGGAAGTCCCGGCCCCACCGCTTCGCCAGCAGGAAGATGAGGTACTGGCCAATCGTCGCGCCCAGCACCGAGACGCCGATAATCGTCGCGTAGGTCACCGGCCCCGCAGGGGCGACGTCCGTCGTCGACGCCAGGCCCACTGCGACCGGGACCAGCGACTCGCTGGGGGCGAAGTACAGCACCATCGCGCCCTCCAGGACGAAGACGCCGAACAGCGCGAGCAACCAGTACCGCCGCAGCAGCACCTCGACGAATCCCGCACCGTGGTTGAAGAACAGCCAGACGCCGACGGCGACGATGGAGACGACCACCACGACCACGCCGTAGTCGACGACGAGTCGCCGGGACCGGTCGCGGACCTCCGCCGACAGGGCGGCGAGGCCGAGGACCGAGAGGACGACCAGGGCGAACTCGGGGACCGGGAGAACGGCCATCAGGCTACCGGAACCCCGGCGTGGTCAAAGGCTTTGCGTCATCGACTGGCCGTCGGCCACCCGTAGGCGCGGTTGGTCGACGCGATCAGTCGAGTCCGGTCGACGCGGTCGGTCGACGCGGTCGGTCGACGCGATCAGTCGAGTTTGGCCGCTCCGGTCAAAAACGACTTCACGATGCGGCCCTGGCCGCGCCGGAGCACGCCGCTGGCGGTCGACTTGTCGACGCCCACCTCGTCGGCGAGTTCCGCGAGAGTACATTCCCGGGGGACCTCGAAGTACCCGCGGCGGACGGCCGCGTCGAGGAGTTCGCGCTGGCGGTCGGTAAGCAGCGCGTCCGGGTCCGCGGTGCTGACGACCGACAGGAGTTCGTAGTCGAGGGGGCTGGCGTCCAGCGTCGACCGGACCTCCCGGAGGTGCTCGCGGGTCGCCGTGAGTTCGAACTCGAACCGGCCGTCCTCGACGACGATGGGGAACTCCGGTGGGAACGCCGACCCGGCCAGGAACTCGTAGAGGCCCGCCTCGGTCGAGCGGTACTGCGCGAGCGCCCGCCGCTCGCCGACGAACAGTTGCTCGTAGTCGACGACGTCCGGGTGGTCCCTGACGGCGTCGGCCGCGGCCGCCACGTCGTCGGCGACGACTTCGCCGAGTTCGACCGCGCCGCCCTCGACCGGCATCCCGGTCAACAGCCGGAAGGTCGCGTCCGGGAACGACTCCGACACCGTCGCGATCCACAGGTCGCCGGGCAGCGTCGTCCTGAACTGCGCCTCGATCACGCCGACCCGACCTCCCGCGGCGATGCCAACATGTTGGCGAAGCGTTCACCCGCCAGCCGTATGAATCGTACGCTTATGCAGGAGCGCACCCCCGTGCAGGACCGATTCGCGTCGTCCACCATCGCACCGCGTTCGACCGACCCCGTCCGGGAGGGCCGCCCGTGATCGACCGCGCCCTCTCGGTGGCGCTGGGGGTTCACGTCCTCGCCGGGGTCGTCGCGCTGGTCGCTGGCGTGATCGCACTCGCCACAGAGAAAGGGGGGTCCCGTCACGTCCGTTCCGGCCGGGCGTACGCGCAGGCGATGGCCGTCGTGGTCGTCACCGCCGTCCCGCTGGCCGTCGGCAGTGGGAACTGGTTCCTGTTCGCCATCGCGGTGTTCAGCGGCTACCTCGTCTTCGCCGGTTACCGGGCGCTCGCCACGAAACGGCCCGACGGCGCGGATCCGGTCGACCTGGGCGGCCACGGGACCATGATCGTGGCCGGCGCAGCGATGATCGCCTGGGGCGGCTGGGGGACGGTCGCGGGAACGGTCGACCTGGCGCCGGTGCTGGTGGTCTTCGGCGGGATCGGGTTCGGACTCGCCGTACTGGAACTCCGGCGACTCCGGTCGCCTCCCGAAGATCCGATGGCCTGGTTCTACCGGCACCTCGTGTTTATGGGCGGCGGATTCATCGCCACGGTGACGGCCGCCGTCACGGTCAACCTGACCATGGTCCCGTCGCTGGCCCGCTGGCTCGGTCCCACGGCGGTCGGCCTGCCGCTGATCGTCCGCGCGGTCCGGCGGTACGAGCGCCGGTTCGACGCGGGGGAGGCCGGTACCGCCGGGGGCGCCGGCTAGTGGACTCCCGGTACCGGCAGACGAAGACCAGTCCGGGCATCTGGTGCTCGCCAGTCGGTTTCGGCGACGCGGATTTTCGTTTGCGGTGGCGCGTGCGGGAAACCCCTGAGGGACGGGGATTGCAGGGAATGAAACCCGAGGTTTTCCCATGAACTCTCGACCCCTTCCGCGCGTTCGTGATGCATCCGGATGCATAATTTCATATGCGAACGTGGGTGAAAGCCTCCGTGGATGCCGCCGAACCGGACCTTCGACGTGCCGCCGCAACTGGCGCTCGCCGCCGCAACACTGGTCACGACGCTAGTGTTGATCATCTCGCTATTCACGCTCCCCGTCGGGTTCTCCGTTCGGGTTGCCGCCGTCGGCGTCGGCACCGCCGCCCAGTTCGTCGTCTCGTACGTCTCGCTCTATCGCCCGTACTCGAAGCTCCGGTACGACCATCGAGCGGAGTTACTCGGCGTCATCTTCGAGGGGTTACGGCGGGAATACGAGGCGTTGACGGACGGTGAGGCCGACGTACGGATGAACGTGATGCCGGTCAAACGGCAATTCGGCCAGGGTTTGCTCCCTCGCCGGGACAGTTTCCTCGAAATCGAGTTTCACACCGACGGCTACGACCGCGAGGAGCTAGAGCAACGGTACAAACCGGGCGAAGGGTGCTGTGGACAGGCGTACGTCGAGAACAACCCGACGTACTACGACGAACGCCGGCAACCGCTTGGCGAGGGTCGGATGAGCGCGACCCAGCGCCGAGTGACCGAGGACGTGAAATCCGTTCTGACCGTCCCGGTCTACCGACCGGGCAAAGTCGACGAGGAGATAATCGGCGTTCTGAATCTGGATAGCACGGCGTACATCGACGAAACAAAGTTTAATGAGAAGGCCGTCCAACGACTCGTGATGAGACGTGCGGCGCTGGTCGGCCACGTACTCGCGTGAACCAATGAGTCCCAAGGAGAATCAGGGAGACGGCGGTTGCGTCACGGTCGAGTACAGCACCGAAGAGAAACGGGAACTGTACGACGTGGGGAATAAAGCGGACGTGGAGGGGGCGCCTGTGAACAGAACCCACGCGGCCGCTGGCGGGTCCATGACGTGGATATACAGGGAGCTATTCGAGGAATAACGCTGCGTTCCGGGAACCCTTTTGCCACGCCCCGTCAACTCCGACGTATGAACCTCACGCACCGTCCGCGACGGCTCCGCGGCGACGGCGTCCGCGGGCTGGTCAGCGAGACCGACCTGGCCGCCAGCGATCTGATCGCGCCCGTGTTCGTCGACGCGACGACCGACGAGCGTGTCGAGATCCCGTCGATGCCCGGCCACGAACGGGTGCCGGTCGCGGAGGCTGTCGCCCGCGTCGAGGAGGTGCTGGAAACGGGCGTCGAGTCGGTCATCCTGTTCGGCGTGCCCGAATCGAAAGATCCGGAGGGCTCCCGTGCCTGGGCGGACGACGGCGTGATCCAGCGGGCGACACGCCGCGTCAAGGCCGAAACCGACGCCACGGTCGTCACCGACCTCTGTTTCTGCGAATACACCGACCACGGCCACTGCGGCGTCCTCGAAGACGGCGTCAGAGGTGCCGCGACTGACGGCGGGGCCGCCCAGGCAGCGGAGACGGGCAGCCACCTCACCGTCGACAACGACGTGACCCTGGAGAACATCCGGAAGACGGCCGTCTCGCAGGCCGAGGCGGACGCGGACGTGATCGCTCCCAGCGGCATGATGGACGGCCAGGTGGGCGCCATCCGCGAGGCGCTGGACGAGGCGGGCCACGAGGATGTCCCGATCATGAGCTACGCCGCGAAGTACGAGAGCGCCTTCTACGGCCCGTTCCGGGATGCGGCCGACGGCGCACCCGCGTTCGGGGACCGCCGTCACTACCAGATGGATCCCGCCAACGCCCGGGAGGCGATGCGGGAGGTCCGCCTGGACGTCGAGCAGGGCGCGGACGTCCTGATGGTCAAGCCCGCGCTGCCGTACCTCGACGTCGTCCAGGAGGTGCGCCGCGAGTTCGACCACCCCGTCGCCGCGTACAACGTCTCCGGCGAGTACGCGATGCTCCACGCCGCCGCCGAGA
>CAYTAG010000094.1:0-12588 GCA_964435625.1 uncultured Halobacteriales archaeon
TCGACGGTCACTTGGACAGCACCAGCCAGAAAGCCCCCGGGCGCTCGACTTCCGTTAGAGGCGAGCTCTCGCTGGCTCGCTCGCGCTGCTCGCGGGACCCTCGCTGCGCTCCTCGTCGCTCCTTCGCGTCGCTCAGTCGCTCCTGCGGTGCTTGTCTGGCGAGACGGTCCTGCTCGCTGCGCTGCGCGGGCTGCGCCTGGCGAGAGCAAGCTCTCGCTGGCCTTCGCTCGTTCCACTCGCGAAGATCTCGCTGACTCCCGCTCGCATGCTCGCGGGAGCGTCGTCCGGGCGGGGTGAGCGCCCGGCCCCTTTCATCCCCGTGAGCCGTGCGAACAGGGAGTTGAAAGACGAGCACCGCGAGTCTTTCAGAAGTCCCGCCCGGTGTGGCTCGTGCCGGCCACCATCGCTTTGCCGGACGTGCAGGCTACCTTCGCCAGGCGGCTGTGCCGGCCACCTTCGCGTGCGGTGGTGCCGGCCACCACCGCTTGTCTGAACAGTGCCCCGAGGCCTGGCGACCGCACCGCGTAGTCCTGGTGAGCCGGGACTGGCGCGTCACTCTAGTTGTCGTCCCGGGTTGTAGTCGATAGCGAACTCGTGGAGGTCGTAGACGAGCGCGTTCCCGGACTGGTCGTCGCCGACGACGTATCCGAGGGGTCCGGTCCCCTCGATGAGGTTGTCGTCCGCAGTCGTGAACCGCATGGTGGTGTCCTCGAACGCGAGGGTGCCGTTCACCCAGTACCGCATCACGCCGTCGGCGTTCGCGCTACCGCCCGAGTACGTGTTACACCGGACGTACCCTGCAATCTCGTTCCACTGGTCCATCCAGACCGGTTCGTCGGTCATCCGGAAGTCGCCGCTGCCGTCCATGTGGTAGGCGTAACTGAAGAAGTTGTATCCGTCCGGCGCCGGCGACCCGTTCCGGTGGGAGAAGCCGATGGCGTTCGACCAGCCGTTCGTTCCGTCGGGGTAGCCGCCGCCGCTGGACCCCGATCCGTTCGTGAGCGGCAACCAGAAGATCCGCATCGTGTCGTACTGGGACAGCCTGATCCCCTGGGGGTAGATCTTGAAGCGGACGAATAGCTCCTCGGCCATGTCATACTGGTTGAGCCCGTCGTGTTCCGGGTGCTCGGGGAACCGGTACTCGACGTTCGCGGTCTTCTGCGCCGAGGAGAACTCCGTCCGGAGCGTCGACCCGCCGCTGTAGGTCGGCTGGCTGACGAACTCCGGCGGGATGCCCGAACGGTTGTCGTTGACGTTGTAGACGTCGTCCGGATCGGCGTACTGGTCGTAGTCGATGAGGTACGTCTCGTCGTCCCCGCCGTCGTCGGACTTCCGGACCACATAGTCCCAGACTTCGCCGTTGCCGGCCGAGCGGAAGCCGATGCCACCCGACGAGTAGGTGGTGTCGTCGGCCTGGATCGAGGCCAGCAGTTCGTCGTTGGCGTCGTCGTAGAGGTCGGCGTACACCGTCGTCGAGTCGGTCCACACTTCTGCCCTGTACCAGCCCGAAATCTGGTCGGACGCGGGCAGGTCCTGGTCCGCGATGATCTCGTGGCTCCCGCCTTCGCGCAGCCACATTCGCCAGGCGCCCGCCCCGCTGATCGCGACGATGTAGGAGTCGGGATTGTCCGTCTCCGACTGGGCGAACAGGTGGACGGCGACGAAGTTGTCGTCCGCGGCGTTGTCGAAGTAGTAGGTGACCTGGTCGCCGCGTTCGGGATACTCGCCCAACCCGGCCGTCGACGCGACGCCCGCGAAACTGCCGCTGTCGTTGACCAACGCCTGGGACCCCTCGTAGACGGACGTGCTGGTACTGCTCAGTGCCCCGTCCCGGCCGCCGTACTCGGCCAGCGGGTCCGACCGCTCGAAGTCCTCGACGACGGACTCGTTCGCCTGATCCACGTGGGTCACGTAGTCCCAGACTTCGCCGTTGCCGCGACTCCGGAAGCCGATGCCGCCGGAGGTGTAGGTGGTGTCGTCGGCCTGGATCGACGCCAGCAACTCGTCGGTCGCGTCGTCGTAGAGGTCGGCGTAGATGGTCGTGCTGTCAGTCTGAATCTCCGCGCGGTACCAGCCGTCGATCTGCTCGGAGGTGGACAGGTCCTGGCTGGCGATGACGTCGGTCGACCCGTCCTGGAGTCGCCAGATCCGCCAGCCGCCTGCGCCGCCGAGACCGACCGCGTACGAGTCCGGGACGTCCGTCTCCGACTGGGCGAACAGGTGGACGGCCATGAAGTTGTCGTCGTCGGCGTTGTCGAAGTAGCAGGTGACGTCGTCGCCGCGTTCGGGATACGTACCCAGCCCCGAGGTCGAGACGAGGCTGCCGTAGCTCCCGCCGTCGTTGATCAGCGCCGTACTCCCTTCGTAGGCCGCCGACGTGGTGCGGTAGAGGGACTCCCGGCCGCCGTACTCGGCTAGCGGATCAGTCCGCTCGAAGTCCTCGACGACCGTTCCGTCGGCCGTGGAGGCCTCGCCCTGGACTGCCCCGGCACTGGCGACAGTCGATCCGGCCCCGGCCCCGAGGCCGGTCGCCGCCAGGGCCGCCGCCGACCCACGCAGGTATTCACGCCGTTCGACCCGGTCAAACGGCTGCTCCGAACTGTCGTCGAATCTCGGTTCTTCGTTGGGCATTCTCGTGCACCTGAGATATATACAAACTTCTGAGTTAATAAATCAATTCCACCGTGTCCGACAATAGTGGGTGTCGACGGACGGGCGGGGGCAACCGCGCGGGCAATCGTCGGAATCGGCCCGTTCGTCGTCGAGGGAGACGGTGCCCGCCTAGTTGCCGTGGACGACGTAATCCCAGATCTCGCCGTTGCCGGCCGATCGGAAGCCGATGCCGCCCGAGGAGTAGGTCGTATCGTCTGCCTGGACCGAAGCGAGCAACTCGTCGGTGCTGTCGTCGTAGAGGTCGGCGTAGATGGTGGTCGAATCGGTCCGGACCTCCGCGCGGTACCAGCCGTCGATCTGGTCGGAGGCAGGGAGGTCCTGGCTGGCGATCCGCTGGAAGTTCCCGTCGACCTGCTTCCAGATGCGCCACCCTCCGGTGCCGCCGATTCCGACCGTATACGTGTCCGGAGCGTCCTCCTCCGACTGGGCGAACAGGTGGACGGCGACGAAGTTGTCGTCGGCCGCGTTGTCGAAGTAGTAGTGGACTTCGTCGCCCCGCTGTGGGTACGAGTCCAGCCCGCTGGTCGAGACGGCGCTCGCGTAGCTACCGCTGTCGTTGACCAGTGCTTTGCTCCCCTCGTAGGTCGACGAGGAGGTGACGCTGAACCGGCCGTCGGCCCCGCCGTATTCGGCCAGCGGATCCGCCCGCTCGAAGTCCTCGACCGCCGTCTGGCCGTCGCCGCTGTCGGCGCCGAACCAGGAGTCGGCGTGCCAATCCGACGCGGCGTGCCAGTTGTACCAGCCGACGGTGCCGTCGTCGTAGGTCGTGTCGGCCAACGAGACGCTGGCGAGTTCGGTCCCGGACGCGTCCGAGACGGTCATCGTGATCGTGCTGCTATCGGTGTTGCGATAGTCGAGTTCGGCGGTGAGCCACTCGTCCAGCGGCCAGGAGAGGCCCGTCGACGAGGAGGCGACCTGGCTGCCGTTCTCCCAGCGGTCGATCCGGATCTCGTCGGCGTTCGCGTCGAAAAAGCCGAGGTAGCCGACGTACTCCCCCCAGGAGGTGCCGCGCTGGGCGCCGAACAGGAAGCCCATGTCCGCGTCGCTGCCCGACTGGTGGTAGACGTCTAGCTCGTAGCTATTGCCGGCAGTGGTCCCCATATCGTCGCGGAGGATGATCCGACTGCCGTTCGAGTCGGCGGCGGGGGTCAGCGAGTACGAGTCGCTGGTCGCCCGCACCGACGAGGTCGCGTACGCGCCGGTATCACCGGCGTACGTGCCGGGGACGTCGTCGTGGCTGAAGTCCTCGGCCACTTCCGCAGGGTCGTCCGGCGAGCCGTCGCCCGAACCGCTGAGCGCCTCCTCCGGACTCGTCGGACACGACGCGGGCGGGCTCGTCCGCGGATCCGACCCGACCTCCGAGTGCACGTTGACGGTGCCGTCGCTGCTATTTTCGACGTATCCCTGGATGTTGCCGCTTTTGTACTCCACGTGGGCGGTGTACCCCTCCTTGGCGTTCAGTGCAATTGCCGACCAGTCCGTGTTGAGAATGTCCGTCTCCGTGACTTCGACGTCGCCGAACCAGGCCCAGATGCCCCGGCTGTTCCGCACGCCGCTCGACGTCGTCGGGACCTCGTTCGGATCGTCCGTCACCATGACGCAGTTGTGAATCCGGGAGGTGACGGTCGGGTTGCCGATGCGGGGGCCGTGAAGGTAGGGGTTCTCCCAGTAGCAGGAGTCGTAGTGGAACGTCCCGTCGTAGCCGTCGGGATCGGCCGACATGAGCCCGTAGACGCCCATCTGGTAGAAGTAGACGTCTTCGACGTGAACGATGCCGTCGTTGTTGCTCGAGTGGCCGGCTTCCGACCCCCTGCCCGAGAAGGATACCATGGCGCTGTCCCCCGGATCGTTCAGGCCGTCGCCGAACCAGCAGCTTCGAATGTAGTTCTCCGAGCCCGGATCCGAGGCGACCCAGACGGGGTTCTGGTCCGCCGTGCTGAGGGGCCCGAGCCAGGCACAGTGGTGGAGGTCCCAGCCCCCGCCGCCGGTCCAGATCATGAAGTCGCCCCCGCCGGCGCTCTGATCGAAGGCGAGGCCCCCGAACGACCAGTTGTCGCCGATGAGCTTGACGAGCGTGTGACCCTGGGGAACCAGGGTCGAGCCGTTTCCGATGACGGTGAACCCGTCTACGCCCACGACATCGACGTCGTCGATCACGTACCGACCGTCCTCGGGGAGTTCGAGCGTATCGCCGTCGCTCAGCTTTCTCAGATGCGGCGTCACGTCGTCGCCGTCGTCCAGGTCGGGGGCGTACCTCTCCGCGCTCGCGCTCGCGGACGTTCCGGCAACGGTCACCGCGGACGCTGCCGCTGTCTTCAAGAGATCGCGCCGTTGAACGGCGTCGAGCGACCGTTTCGCGCTACCGTCGTCCGTCTCGTCGAAGTTAGCCATCCGTTTGGACCACTCAAGTGGGGACTCCCGTTCCAAATGCAAATTTCTTATGTTAGAATACAATATTTTTATTGGATAACTATATATAAACTATGGGGGTATGCTCTTCGCTGCTCCGGGGCCGCGAAAGTTCGGTCCGGGGATGCGACTCCGATCAAGGCTATCTCGCGGCCATACAGGCGCGCGGATCACTGAAACGTGGATCGGGCCACGGGTGTCCGGCGCCGCGTTTCGACCCATTGCGCCGACGTATCTACGTTCCGAGATTCACTCGTCACGGACGACGTAGTCCCAGACCTCGCCGTTGCCGACCGAGCGGAACCCGATGCCGCCGGAGGAGTACGTGGTGTCGTCAGTCTGGATGGACGCGATCAGGTCGTCGGTCGCGTCGTCGTACAGGTCCGCCGTGATGGTCGTGCTGTCAGTCTGAATCTCCGCGCGGTACCAGCCGTCGATCTGCTCGGAGGTGGACAGGTCCTGGCTGGCGATGACGTCGGTCGACCCGTCCTGGAGTCGCCAGATCCGCCAGCCGCCTGCGCCGCCGAGACCGACCGCGTACGAGTCCGGGACGTCCGTCTCCGACTGGGCGAACAGGTGGACGGCCATGAAGTTATCGGCGCTGGCGTTGTCGTAATAGCAGGTGACGTCGTCGCCGCGGTCGGGGTAGGCGTCCAGCCCGGAGGTCGAGACGAGGCTGCCGTAGGCGCCGCCGTCGTTGATCAGCGCCGTGCTCCCCTCGTAGGCCGCCGACGTGGTGCTGTAGAGGCCGGTCCGCCCACCGTAGGCGGCCAGCGGATCCGACCGCTCGAAGTCCTCGATCACCGTCGGACCGCCGTCCCGCTGGTCGGCGTGGAACCACGAGTCGGCGTGCCAGTCGGCGCCGGCGTGGTAGTTGTACCAGCCGACGACGCCGCTGTCGTAGGTCGCGTCGGTCAGCGAGACGCTGGCGACCTCGCTACCGCTGGCGTCGGAGACGGTCATCGTGATCGCGTCGGCGACGGTATCCCGGTAGTCCAGTTCGACGGTGAGCCACTCGTCCAGCGGCCAGGTCGTCGAGGTGGCCGCCGAGTCCGCCCAGGAGCCGTTCTCCAGGCGGTCGACGCGTATCTCGTCGTCGTCGGACTCGAAGAAGCCGAAGTACCCGGTGTAATCGCCCCACCCGCTGATCCCGGACTGCGCGCCGAACAGGAAGCCCACGTCGGCGCCGCTGGCGGACTGGTGGTACACGTCCAGTTCGTAGGTGTTGCCAGCGGTGACCTCCATGTCCTCGCGCAGGACGATCCGGCTGCCGTTCGCGTCGTCGTCGGCGACCAGCGAGTACGAGTCGGTGGTCGACCGGGCGGTTGAGGTGGTGAACGCTCCAGTGTCGAGGCTGTAGGTGCCCGGCACGTCCGCGTGGCTGAAGTCCTCGGCCACCTCCTCGCGCTCGTCGGGGCCATCACCGCCGGACCCGCCCGAGGCAGCCTCTTCGGGGGTGGTGGGACACCCTGCCGGGACGTACTCCTGGGGCGTGCCGCTGGAGGACCCGTTCAGCGACCCGTCCGGCGTCGAGTAGGTCTCGAACCGCGTGTTATCGACGGTCGCGGTCGCGTCCTTCGCGTAGTTGGAGTCCCCGACGACGACGTCGGTGCCGTTGTCGCCGAACTCGCAGTCGTAGGCCGTCGAGTTCTCGTAGTACTGCCACCAACCCCGGACGGTGCGGAACGCGACGCAGTTGTCGAGGTAGGAACTGTCGGTGCCGATCCGGAACCCGGAGTTCTCCAGGTCGGCACAGTAGGAGTCGTGAACGCGGACGGCTCCGCCACCGCCGGGGAGCGAGTGATTGTCCGGGTTACCTGGCCCGGAGGCGTACATCCCGTGGCTCGTGAAGTTCGCCGCGTGGTAGTTGTTGACCTCCAGGTCGCCCGCGTGGTAGGCGTGGACGTAGAACCCCGAGGGATACGGCGAGTAGCTACGGTCGTACGCCGCTCCGTCGCCGAGGTAGATGTTCTCCATGACGCCGGTGGCGTCGGGGCTGTCGACCATCACGACGAACTGCTGGCTCCCGGGGTCGTGGTCCCACGCACCCCGGACGCCGAGGTTGCGGATCGCCCAGTTGTCCCCGGTCGCATTGATGTAGTACCCGGCGCCGTCGGCCGTGATGTCGATCAGTTTGTTCGACCACGTCTCGCCGTCGGAGAGGTACTTCGTGAACGTCTCGCCCGCTCCGACGACGATTTCCTCGTAGTCCTGGGCGCTCGCGGCCGTCGTCAACGCCCCCGCCGAAACCGTTGCCGTGGTCACCCCCTTCAGGAACGTCCGCCGGTTGTGACCATCCCGTCCGTTCCCCGCGCTCGATTCGGCGTCGCT
Organism: uncultured Halobacteriales archaeon; assembly: GCA_964435625.1. Lineage (GTDB taxonomy): Archaea > Halobacteriota > Halobacteria > Halobacteriales > PXRE01 > PXRE01. The sequence goes on from CAYTAG010000094.1 coordinate 7,414, forward strand.
CGTCCGATCTTCGTTTTCCATCCTTCGAGCCTCGTTACATTTATTCGATAGTAGAATATAAACTTTACTATAAAAGTAATTAAAATTATGAGGTGGCGTTTCCGTGGGACAAGGGACCACGCCAGTGAATCGGTCGGCCCTCACGGCCACCTCGGCGCCACCCGTGGCCGACGGATCAGTTTTTGCGAACCACGTAGTCCCAGACCTCGCCGTTGCCCGCCGACCGGAACCCGATCCCGCCCGAGGAGTAGGTCGAATCGTCGGCCTGGATCGAGGCCAGCAGTTCGTCGGTCGAATCGTCGTACAGATCCGCGTAGACGGTGGTCGAGTCGGTCCACACTTCGGCGCGGTACCAGCCGTCGATCTGGCCGGACGCCGGCAAGCTCTCGCTCGCGATCTGCTGGAAATCCCCGTCCTCCTGCATCCACAGCCGGAAGGCGCCGTGGCCGCTGATCCCCACGGTGTACCCGTCGGGCGCGTCCGTCTCCGCTTGCGCGAACAGGTGGGCGGCGGCGAAGTTGTCGTCGGCAGCGTTGTTCACGTAGAAGTGGACCTCGTCACCGCGGGACGGATACTCGTCCAGCCCGGACGTGGAGACGAGGCTGCCGAAGGTACCGCCGTCGTTGACCAGTGCCTGCGAGCCCTCGTAGGCCGTCGAGGTGGTGCCGAACAGGTCCTCGCGGCCGCCGTACTCGGCCAGCGGGCTCGACCGTTCGAAGTCCTCGATCACCGTCGGGGCGGCGGGGTCGTCGTCCCGGTCGTCGACGTGGAACCAGGAGTCGGCGTACCAGTCCGAGGCGGCGTGCCAGTTGTACCAGCCGATGGCACCGTCGTCGTGGGTCGTATCGGCGTACGAGACGCTGGCGACTTCGCCGCCGCTGGCGTCGGAGGCGGTCATCGTGATCGTGCCGCTATCGGCGTCGCGGTAGTCCAGTTCGACGGTCAACCACTCCCCGACCGGCCACGTGGTGGTCGTCGCCGCACTGTCGACCCGGCTTCCGTTCGACAGCTGCGAGATCCTGATCTCGCCGTCGGAGAAGTCGAAGATGCCGAGGTAGCCGGTGTAGTCGCTCCATCCGGTACTGTCCTCGGCACCGAACAGGAAACCCATGTCGTTGTCGCTGCCGGACGGGAAGTAGACGTCCAGTTCGTAGGTGTTGCCCGCCGTCGCCGTCATGTCGTCCCGGAGGATCAGCTGGTTGCTGTTCGCGTCGTCGTCGGCCCGCAGCGAGTAGGTGTCGCTCGTCGACCGGACCGAGGAGGTGGTGAACGACCCGGTGTCGAGGTCGTAGGTCCCGGGGACGTCGCCGTGACTGAAGTCCTCGGCGACCTCGTCGGGTTCGCCGGACGGATCGTCGCCGTCGCTGCCGTCGCCCGACGCGGCTTGCTCGGCCGACAGCGGAACGCCATCGACCTCGTCGGGATCGGTGCGCGGCGTCCGGTTGGCCGACGTCCCGTGGATGTTGGCCGTACTCGCCCCGCCGTGGGCGGTTTCGGTCTCCCAGTAGGTGTTGGTCGCGGTGACCTCGGCGTAGTTCGACTTGGTCCACGCCGAGTCGCCGAGGACGATGTCGGCGCCGCCCGACTGCGAGACGTCGCAGTCGATCAACTCCGTGTGCTCGTAGAACCCCCAGTAGCCGCGGTTGCCGTTGGCGTACATCACGCAGTTCTCGCAGTACGACCCGTCGGTCCCCAGCCGGAAGCCCGCGGGGTTCGGCGAGGAACTGTAGGAGTCGCGGACCGCTACCGTTCCGCCGGCGCCCTCGCCGGTCGAGTGCTCGGGAGGATCGCCCGGGCTGCTCGCGTAGACGGAGTTGTCCGGCATGCCCTGGATGTTCAGGTTGACCATGTCGATGTGGCCCGCGTGGTTCTTGCCGACGTAGATCCCGGTCGGACCGTCCGGGTACGTGTCCGCGGCGGTCCCGTCGGCGAAGTAGAAGTTCTCGATCAGGCCCGTCGAGTTCGCGTCGGGGACCTGGACGATGAACGGCTCCTCCTTCTGGGTGCCGTCCCAGAACCCGCGGATGCCGACGTTGCGGACCACCCAGTCGTTGCCCGTCGCGTACAGCTGGAACTGCGCGCCGGTGGCCGAGATGTCGACGAGGTAGTTCTCGAACGTCTCGCCGTCGGACAGCGAGTACGTCCACGTCTCGCCTGCCCCGACGACGATCTCGTCGTACGCCTGGGCGCTCGCGGCCGTCGTCAACGCGCCCGCCGACACTGCCGTGGCGGTGACCTCTTTCAGGAAGTCCCGCCGATTGTGTCCGTTCTCCGGGTTCGATTCGACGTCGCTCGTCCGGTTTCCGTCAGTCATCGATTCGGATGCTCCAGCCCGTTGTACGTCCTCGAAAAGATAAATTTATGCTTAAAACAGAAAAAGATTTTCCGTTGATATAAATACGAACCGTGGCGGTTCTCCGGAACGTCGCCATCGACGTCGAAGACGGCTCGCCGTCGTCCGCTCGGCGATGCCTGCGGGTCAGCCCGAGATGACCTCCTCGTCGTCGATCTCGACCCGCTGGCCGGGGGTCGTGTCGAGCTGACGAACGATGCCGGTGTAGTGCCACTCGTTGTAGTTGGTGTCGGGATCGGCGCTGAGTTCGTTGTCGACCCAGTCGTCGCCGTAGTGTTCGCCGTAGGTGACCCAGGGTTCGAGGTCCTCGTGGGGTTCGACCCCGCCCGTGACCTCGAGGTAGAACTCCCCTTCGCCTTTGACGTAGAAGTCCCGCTGGTCGTCGAGGTTCGCGAGATTCGTGCCGTCGATCTCGACCGTCTGACCGTCGCTGCGCTGGAAGGAGAGTATCTCGCCCGTGAACCACCACTCGTTGTAGTTGGTGTCGGGATCGGCGCTGAGTTCGTTGTCGACCCAGTCGTCGCCGTAGTGTTCGCCGTAGGTGACCCAGGGTTCGAGGTCCTCGTGGGGTTCGACGCTCCCGGAGACCTCGAAGGAAAAGGGGCCTTCGCCCTTGACGTAGAACAGCGATTGCCCGTCGCCACCGCCACCGCCGCCACTACCGTCGCCGCTTGCGGCCGCTTCCGGCGTCAGGGGCACCCCTTCGGGGACGTACGAATCGGGGCTGGTCCCGGACGCCGAGTCCAGCGACACCGTCGAACCGTACCGTTCGAAGATCCCGTCGTTGCCGTACTGGAAGTCGTACCCCTGGACCGACGTCGCCTGGTCGTTGGCCCCGGCGACCATCGCGTAGTGGCGCCCGCGCGTGGCGACGTCCGTGTTCCGGACGGTCACCGTTCCCGGACTCCAGCACCAGATGCCACGGCCGTCGTAGCCGTCGGCGGTGAGTTCGGCACAGGAGTCGACGATCTCGTCGCCGGCCGATCCCACGCGGAACTGCGACACCCAGTTGTTCGCCGCGTAACACCGCTCTATCGTGTGGGTGCCGCCGGACCCGTTGTACCCGGGGGCGGACGCGTAGATGCCGTTGTCACCCATGCCCTGCACGTTGACGTTCACGAAGTCGATGTGGCCGTCGTGATCCGGGTTGACCCAGATGCCGGTCTGGGAGCCGGAGCCGGCCGCCCCGTCGGCGAGGTAGACGTTCTCCATCCGCGAGGTATTCCCGCTCTGGTCGGACACCCCGAAGAAGGCGTCGTCCTCGGCTCGGTCGTTGTATCCCCTGATCCCGACGTTCCGGATCGTCCAGTTCGTCGAGTGGGCGGCGATCACGACGGTCGCACCGCTGGCGGTGATGTCGTAGAGTTTGTTCTCCAGGGTCTCGCCCGCATCGACCGTGACCACCAGTCGCTCGTTCGCCCCGACGGTCACCGTGTCGTAGTCGTTCGCGGCCGCGGTGCCGGCGAACGCACCGGCTCCGGCCGTCGTCGCTGCCGCTGCCGTCGCCCCCTTCAGGACGTCGCGGCGACCGATGCTGTCGTACAGCCGTTCGTCGTCTGACGGGTAGTTTCGACCAGCCATTACGAATCGATCTCCAGTGAAACGTGGGAAACGGACCGTTGAAAATATTTCTATGGTTATAATAAATAATTTATCGAACGTATTTAGTTGTATAATTTGGTTGTGGGCCTTCAAGGGCGCGTTAGGGCCGACGAAGGGATCGTCGACCGGTCGTTCCGGGCGCCAGGTCGCCCGGCGGCGCCTCGTTTATCGGACCACGTAGTCCCAGACTTCGCCGTTGCCGGCCGAGCGGAAGCCGATGCCGCCCGAGGAGTAGGTCGAATCGTCGGCCTGGACCGACGCCAGCAACTCGTCGGTCGAATCGTCGTACAGATCCGCGTAGACGGTCGTCGCGTCCGACCGCACCTCCACGCGGTACCAGCCGTCGGTCTGGACGTCGGTCGGGAGGTCGTCGCTGGCGATTTCGGTGACGTTGCCGCCCTCGTGGCGCCACATCTTGAAGCCGCCGTAGCCGCTGATGCCCACCGAGTACGAATCGGGGTTGTCCTGTTCGGCCTGCGCGAAGAAGTGAAACGACATGAAGTTGTCGTCGGCGGCGTTGTCGAAGCGGACGTGGACCTCGTCGCCGCGGTCGGGGTACGCGCCGAGGCCGGCGGTCGACACCAGGCTCCCGAAGTTGCCGCCGTCGTTGATCAGGGCCGTGCTCCCCTCGTAGGCCGCGGTGGTGGTGTCGAACAGGGACTCGGCGCCGCCGTACTCGGCCAGCGGATTCGACCGCTCGAAGTCCTCGACTGGTTCGCGGACCGCGTAGTCCCAGACTTCGCCGTTGCCGGCCGAGCGGAAGCCGATGCCGCCCGAGGAGTAGGTCGAATCGTCGGCCTGGACCGACGCCAGCAACTCGTCGGTGGAATCGTCGTACAGGTCCGCCGCGACGGTCGTGCTGTCGGTCCGGATCTCTACCCGGTACCAGCCGTTGGTCTGCTGGTCGGTCGGGAGGTCGTCGCTGGCGATCTCGGTGGCGCTGCCGCCCTCGTGGCGCCACATCTTGAAGCCGCCGTAGCCGCTGATCCCGACGGAATAGGAGTCGGGGTGGTCCTGCTCGGACTGGGCGAACAGGTGGAACGACATGAAGTTGTCGTCAGCGGCGTTGTCGAAGCGGACGTGGATCTCGTCGCCACGTTCCGGATAGCCCCCGAGCCCGGACGTGGAGACGAGGCTCCCGAAGTTGCCGCCGTCGTTGATCAGCGCCGTGCTCCCCTCGTAGGCCGCCGACGTGGTGCTGTACAGGTGCTCTGCGCCGC
>CAYTAG010000095.1:0-12238 GCA_964435625.1 uncultured Halobacteriales archaeon
GATGTCGTCGAACCGCCCGACGTTCCAGGGGTTGTCGTCCATCGGGAGCTGGTAGAACGCCGGGACGACCTCGCGACGGAAGGCGAGGTTCATCGAACAGACGGTGAGGTACTGGCCGTCCGCGGCGACGAAGTCGCCCGTGAAGTCGTCCACGCCGGTCCGGGTCCGGGCCTGGCCTTCGAGGTCGCCGTCCATCAGGATGCGGACGGCGTCCAGGTCCGGCACGTTCGTCCACAGGCCCTGGGAGGCGACGACCTCGCCGCGCTCGACGGTGGCCGTGCCGGTCTCGACCGTCTCGTCCATCGCGCTGTAGGGGTACCCGCGGGGGTACAGGCCGTGCTCGTCGGCGTTCTGGTAGAGGACGTTCACCCACTGCTCGTCCGAAGAGACGGCCTCGACCTCGCCCTCGAACGCGAGGTTCCGCATGTGCGTGCCGAAGAAGTCCTGGTCGTCGTGGGGCAGGGTGTCGTCGTCGACGAAGAACGCGTAGTCGAACTCGTCGTTGGCCCACACGTACAGCAGGCCGAAACTCGTCTCGGCGTGGCTCGCGGCCGGGACGACGTGGGCGTACTCCTCGATTCCCTGCTCGGCGTACCACTCCTGGCGGCGCGTCCCGTCGAACACCTCGCCGGAGACGCCCAATTCGTCAAGCATCGCGCGCATCTCCTCGGTCGCACAGAAGTCCTCGGTCACCAGCAGCACGTGGACCCGCGAGAGGTCGAACCCGTGTTCGCGCGCGTTCTCGACGTACGCGCGCACGCATTCGTACTCTCGTATCGTCGGGACGATCACGCAGACGTCCTGTCTCATCCTACCGGACATCTTTTAGGCCGGCCTAAAACCGTGTCGGTTTCGGGTCGCCTAAATCTCTCGGGCAGTGCTGCGAGACGCTGGCGGAGCCGGCGACGGTTTCGGAGGTCAGCGACCGAACAGGCCTGCCATGGGCGATGGCGGACGACGAATTATAGTAGTCTCCAGAAGTTTTTGCTCGGTCTCGAAACACACTGGCAGAACCCGGCCGACAGCAACGGATTCACCGTCGACGGCGAGCAAAGACTTCTAAACGCTACTATAGCATCCTTCGGTCTTCAACACTGGTCCAGCGCTAGCTGGACTTCTTCGATCATGCATTAGTCTACACCACGCGATTTGCATCGTCTTTTGGCTAGGTTTATCCATTAAACCGAGGACACATTCGTTATGCTGGTCCAGGGTAAGACGTCTCCCGTATTTCGGGCATCTTTCGAGACAACCATTAACCGGGACTTCGAACTAGCGCTTTCAGGGTTATCCACTCGACATACCCGGTCAAAAGACCTATGCGAATGGGCTAGTTATATACAACTGGAAGTAGACGGCAAAAGCAATAGCTGTCACCCTTCCGAACAATGAACGCAAAACGTGTCCTTCCGTTGGCGTTACTGTACGCCGCGGAGGACTACCGGATCCGAGGACGCACCCGGTTCCAGAAGTTAGCGTTCTTGGCCGAACAGCGGCTAGAGGAGGAAGGGATCGGTGCATACGATTTCGTCCCTTACGATTACGGTCCATTCACCGAGGATCTGTACGAGGAATTGGAGTATCTGGAAGGCCAGCGGTTAGTCAACGAATCGCGGACTCGTACCTATGGGGGCGACGAGCGGTACGATTACAAGTTAACCGAGAAGGGGCGCCGCACGTTCGAGCAGAACCTGCCGGAAGATCCTGCCTCAGAGACGGAACAGCGCTTACAGACGATTGTCGAGGTCGCCAACGACATCGTGTCCGAATACAACGACGTACCGATTTCGAACCTCATCGACTACGTCTACTCGGAGTACCCCGAGTACGCCGAGAACAGCGTGCTCTATTGATAGAAACGGTTGGTTTAAAATCCGTCAATCCCGCTCACGCGATCCCAAGTACGAATCCAATTTCCTCCCATTTTCGACCGCGTTCCGGAATCGTTCCTGCGAGAATCTATCGAGATATTTCCCTTTCGCTTTTCGAGTTCTATGTTGTATCTCGGCCCACTGTCGAACTAGCCAGTTCCCCTCATCACTCGGTTCTTCGGGGACGATTTCGGGGAACCGAACCTGGGAGATATCCTCATAATGGTGGTACGTCATTCCTAGTGGTATTGTATCGTCTTCTTCTACTTTTTTGGCAGCAGAAAGCAACAGGTCGTAGTCTTTGGACGGTGACCCGATCCGGTACAACGTCCCCGTTATTTCCTCGCCGTTTTTCGTAATGACCGTGACCGTATCTCCGATAGCAGATTGACGGACGGCGGTTTCCCAGGGCTGTTGAAGATCCTCGTCGGAACGCTGTGGACGAGACGATTTCACGTGAACGAACGTTCCGAGTAGGTAGCCACCGACGTAACCGACGACCGACTGGGCTGTAATAAACCACAGGAGAGCGAGCGCGCTGAACCTTGGAACTCGTTCGGGAGTGACGGCGTGTTCTGTGGAGTACTGCAACGCCGGTGCTTCCAGTTCGGCAATTGCGACCAGGACGCCGAACCGATTTAGTACCAGCATGAATACGAGGGTTACGCTCCCTGCAACAACAGTAGTGAGCAGTTTGTCGAGTCGGGACATCGTGTCCAACTGGATCGTCGCGTTGAGATAGCCCCGAAGTGCGATGTATCCGGGTACCAGGAGAAACGGGATGTACCCGAAACTGAATGCGAAGCTAGAACTTCCGTTCACGCTGGCAGTGGGCTTTGGCGGGATGAGTTAAATTCTTTCGCACGTCGTCCCGCCGTGCGTAGCTTTCTCCCCCAGAACGGGACCAACGTCGCCATGCCCGACGACCCCGTCCGCGTGCGCGCCGGCTACCCCACGCGTCGGCCGATGGACGGCACGATCCGACGCGGTCGCTCGTCCGGAACAGCGAGAGGAATAGATTCCGTCGGGGAGGAAATTATTAGGCATGGCGGGGCGTAGCGATGGCCATGGGCGACGAGCACGAGCGCGGGACCGAGCGCTGGATCGAGGAGACGAGCGCCTTCGACCGGGTTCGGTCGGTCACCTTCTCGCTGCAGCAGGCGCGGACAGCGGGCGGGATCGCCGACAGCGCCCACGTCTCGGAGAAGACGGCACGTGGGCACCTCCAGCGACTCGTCGAGATGGACGTGTTGCTCGCCCAGGAGGGCGAGGGGCCGACGACGTACTACCCCGACCCCGGGTTCGTGCGGTACCGGGAGGTCCGGACGCTGGCCCGCGAGCACGACCGCGACGAACTCGTCGAGATCGTCGGGACGCTGAAAGGCGACGTCGAGGACTGGCAGGCGGCGTTCGGCGTCGAGACGCCGGCGGAACTCCGGGCGAGCGTGGCCGACGCCGACGTGAGCGAGGAGGAGGTCTACGAGCGCCAGCGGGTCGCCGAGGACTGGGAGTACACCGAGCATCGACTCGACCTCCTGAAGGACGCACTCGCCGGATACGACCGGTTGACGGCGCGGCCGCCGGCGACTGCATGAGCGAGGGGGGCCGACCCCTCGCCGACGGGGCCGGCGGCGAATCGCCGGCCGAGATTCGCCACCGAACGCTCACCGAACTCGCACGGGCGGTTCGGCGCCACCCCGCCGTCGAGGAGTCCGTCGGCGTTCGGGACGACGGGGGTCGGTTCCGGGAACTGGACGTCGCCCTGGGCCCGCCGATCCTCGGCGTCGAGGCGGACCACGCCGGACTCAGGATCGGGTGGCGTCCTCGCCCCGACCCGGACGAGTGCGCCCACTTCGTGTTCCACTACTACGACTCGACGGGGCGGGACTTCGGCTGGCACCGGGAACCGAACCCTCACGTCGACGGGCTGGAACACTACCAGGAGCGCGACTCTCGGGAGGGGACCTACGACTACGAACAGGCGCACTTCGAGTCGTCGACGCCGGTCGAGTTGCTCTGGGAGATTCTCGGTCGGGTCGAAGGACGGTTGTAGTGACGGCGGCGTCGCGGTCGCGTGCTGCAACGGCGACCGGCCCTCAGACGCCTAGGTTTATCCCGCAAAGCGCGACCAGAACCGCCATGCCCGACGAACCTATCCGCGTGCTCGCCGGCGACTGCACCGTCACCTACGCCGACGGCGACGAGCGCCGCGAACAGCGCGGCCACGTCACCGCCGTGATCAAACCCGACAACACCGTCATGGTCCACGACGCGGACGGCTACCGCCCGGTCGAGTGGTTGACCCGCGCCGACGCCGTCTCCTGCTCGCGGGCCGACCCCGAGACCGTCCTCGCGCAGGACGGCGACCGGCAACTCCGGGTGGTCGCCCACGCCGCCCACGGCTTCTCGCGCTTTCCCGCCTCGCCGGCGGGCGCGCCGGTCGGCGACTGCCCCGACTGTGGCGGCCCGCTCGTCCGCGCGGACGGCGCGGTCGCCTGCCTGTACTGCGAGGACCGCTACGGCCTGCCCGCGGACGCGACCGTCCTCGACGAGGACTGCGACTGCGGCCGCCCGCTGATGGCAGTCGAGCGCGGCGACGCGTTCGAGGTGTGCGTCGACCGCGCCTGCGAACCGCTGGAGGAGGCAGTGAAAGAGCGGTTCGACCGCGAGTGGGACTGCCCGGAGTGCAACGGCGAACTCCGGATCCTCCGGCAGGGCGGACTGATCGCGGGGTGCGAACGCTATCCCGACTGTTCAGCGAGTTTCTCCGTCCCCCGTGGCGTCGTCGACGGAACCTGCGAGTGCGGGCTGCCGGCGGTGGAGGCGGACGACGGTCGGCGGTGTCTGGACCCGGGGTGCGAGGTAGTCGGCGGCTGACGAGAGTCCGTCGTGGCTCTGGCCCTCCGAACTCCCCGGCATCACCCGTTCACGAAGCGTCGGACACCGGGAACCCGGGGTGTCGAGCGTAACACGGTGGCTTTCTTCTACGTGCTGCGTCCCCGGCTTCATTCTATTTGTATGATTAGGAAAAATTAACATTTCACCGGCCATTCAATGTGACCGTATGCCAGGAACTGACCAGGCGTCGACGGAGAACCGCTTCACCGAATGGCTCGCCGAGCACCCCCGGTTCATGGGCGCGCTGTTCGTGACGATGGTGCTGCTATCGGAAGCCGGGGCGGTCGCGGCGAACCAAGGGACAGCTACTGCTGGACCGTAATTCTTCCCGCCCGAATTCGTCCGACCAAGCGAGTTGCCCATCCATAGTGGGTAGCAGAGAAATTCGTGTTTCTCACAGCAAGTTTGGCGCAACGGCGCGCGAGGTCCCCGCAAGTGAAACGAGAGGGGGCTCGTCAGAGCTTACCCTGACGGTGGGCGAGTAACGCAGGCGAAACCGGGTAACGCAGCCGGTCAGGAGGGCGTGTGGCTATGCCGAGCCCGTGTGCCGCGAGACGCCAGGCCAGCCCGCCTTCACTGAGCATTTGCCCTGGCTCTATGGGTCGTTTTGCTGCTCCCTATCGTAGTGATTTACGGAGAAGGTCGTCGTGTCACAATTTCGTACGCGAGGGTTGATCGCCGCTACGCTTCGCCGCCGCCCTCGACAGCACCGCATAGAAAGCCCCCGCGTGCTCGACCACTCCGGGCCTCGCTGCGCGCCTCACTCGCTCCGCGTCGCTCCGCTCGTTGCGGTGCTTGCTTCGTCCGGGAGGGTTCGAGCACGCGGCCCCTTTCAGTCCCGCCCACAGCACCGCAGCCACACACCTCCCCAACCGACTGCGTTACTCGGGGCGCTCACGTCCGTTCGCGCCACCTGCGTTACTCCTCCCTCGCGCGCGTTGCTCGCGCGCGCGCCATGGGGCCAGGGCAGACTGCGAGAAATTATGAGCACTTCTGTGGCTCATTATGGAAAGCATCGCCTGGCTGAAGGGAAGATGATGGGGGTTCTTCATCTCGGTGTATGGCGTCATGAACGTACCCGGTTCGAACGGCAAGGACGGGGAGATCGCCCCGAATTTCGGGGTTTGATGTGACGCTCAAACGAAAGTTCTGGCGACCAAAGTGCCCGTCGCTACTCCACCGTGACGAAATGGCTTGGTTCCCGACCTCTACCCTCAGTTTCGCTTTCATTCTATTTGTATGATTAAGAAAAATTAACATATAAGAAGGCATTCAATACGCCCGTATGTCCGGGAACGACGACACGTCGACCGAGAATCGCTTCACTGCATGGTTGAGTGACCACCCGCGGTTCATGGGCGCGCTGTTCGTGACGATGGTGCTGTTAACGGAAGCCGGGGCGGTCGCGGCGAACGCCGGGAGCATCACTGCCGGCCCCTAACCGGTCGAGGTCGAGCTCGTCTGACCATGTCAGTTGTCCGTTGAATTCGACCGGAAGGCGTTCTAATGTCAGGAACTCCCCGAGATCATCGGGGGCTGGCTGAAACGTGTCGATCAGGCCAAACGGGAGGTAGCGCGTCGTTGAATCGCCGACGTTCGGCGTCGTAAACGCCCCAGGAGGGAAGTTCGACGTCGGATAAGCGTAGTAGTCAAACTCCAGAGCGGGGTCGGAACCTGAGTTGTGCCGGAGAGTTATCATTATCGGGGCACCACTCTCGCCTTCAACCAACTGAACGCCACCGTCGCCGACCACCACGTACTGGTGGCCAATCGGATGATGGTCGTGGGCAATTTCGAGCGCACTGCGAAGCGTGAAGCCAGCATTGAGCAAGCGGGCCACGGTCAGGCCCGTCTCGGTGGCAATGCTATTGGCTACGTCGTAGATCGTGACGACGCCGCCGTGGCTGCCGGCGTCGATGAGCGCCTGGCCCTGGTTGTAGGAGGTGCAGGCGTTCAGCATGAAGGCCCGACAACCCACGTCGTCCAGGGTTCTGGCGTCGAGCATCCCGTCGTCGCACTGAAAGCCTCGCTCGTCCACGTGGCCGATGTAGTGCAACAGGTCCGTCGAGGTGGCCAGCACCTCCGCCAGTTCCTCACGGGTGAGGTCGTCGTGGACGGTGACGTCGAACGACAGGAAATCGCGCAACCCGTAGTACTCCTCGACGATGCGTTCGCCCTCCATCGGCGGGTCGTTGCAGACGACGTCGACCGAGATGTGCTCGTCCTCGGCGGGTGGCCGCTCGTGGCGGCGCTTGTACGTTTCGACGGTTGCCTTGTTGGTGGCCAGGGGAATCCCTTCCCCGAGCCACTCCTGCTCGATCGTTGGGGCCTCGGGCGCACCGAAGACGACCTCGGGCAGCGGCAGGTCGGTGTCGACCGAGGGGGTCCACCCGTCGGATTCGTGACCGTCGGGTTGGCGGGCGAACTCGTCGATCTCTTCGAGGACGGCCTCGGTCGTCGGCTGATCCGCCAGCTCCACCTCTCCGGCAGGTCGTGCTTGCGCTGGCGCCGTGTCGGTGTACGGACACCGCACCAGCGGGAGTTCGTCGACGACGTGGGGCAACGCCTCGACGTACTCGGCCTCGGGCTCGACGTCCGTACAGAGGTGCCAGGTCGGCCGGATCGACGCGATCCGGTCGATTGGCAGGTCGAGGTACCGCCGGAGTCGCTCGCCCAGCGGCGCGTCGTACAGCGCCGCGAAGTCCGGCGGGTCCTCGAGCAACGCCTCCAGTTCGTTCCGCTCGTGCAACTCGACCCTGTAGAGGCCCTCCGTCCGGGTCACGCAGTCCATGAAGAAGACGTGCTGGAACAGGTCCTGCACCGTCGCCTGGAACCCAGCCTCGCCCGCGAGCGAGCGGTCGAGGTCCCCACAGCGCAGGCGCGGTTCGGGACCGGGTTCGACGCTCGCGCCCAGATAAAAGGCCAGCGGCGCCACCGGGTAGACGTACTCCCACTGCGGCGGGATCTCGATGGTGACCGGCGAGTCCGGCCGGTCGAGCGAATCAGGAATCTCCAGGGCGTCCCCCACCGCCAGCGCGGGCGGGTGCCCCCGCAAGGTCCCGAACGAGCGCTCGGGCGACAGCGTCTGCAACGCGGAGCCGAAATAGGAGAGCGCGGTCATCACTGACTCGGGCTCGTCGGGCACCTGGATCGTCGCGGCCGGCGAGTCGTAGAACGAGCGGACGCCCAGTTCGACGGGCACCGGCTCGCCAAAGGAGAGGATGACCGACTGCTCGTGGTTCCGGACGGTCAGCTCCCCGGCCGTCTGCAGGTACAGCGTCATCGGCGCCGTCGACAACTGGACGATTCGGGGTCCCGTCTCGGTCAGTTCGCTCCCCTGGGAGGGGTCGAACGTCGAGAGGTACTCGCCATCGACGTCCCGAACGTGCAGCGTCACCAGCTTCGGCACGATCAGGCCGTCCGTCTCGAAGCGCACCGCCCGGTCCACCGGGAAGAAGAAGTCGGTCGGATCGCCCGGCCCGGGGTCGACCGGATTCGACGTGAACAGCGTGAACTGCGCCGACTCGATCGGATCGTGAATGCGGATGCCGCTTTCGTCCCCCAGCGAGCGGATGGTCGGGGCGCCCTCGTCAGTCGGGGTCATGGCTGGATTCGTCGATGGATTGCACTTGCTGCACGGCCTCGTCCAATGAATCTATCCCCGGGTCGACGGTAATGTGGGTCATTCGTGGCGCCGCAACGGAATCCAGGGCGTGTCGCCGTAGCCCGTGATCCGCCACTGCTGGTAGAGCGGTTCGTTCGGGGCCCGTTTGCGGATCACGAGCAAGGCGTCGACGTGCTCTTCCAGCGTCCGTACGGTGTCGCCGTCCGCGGGACCCAGGTAGTGAAAGTGGACCATCCCCCGGTGCTCGGTGACCCTTGCCGCAATGGGCGAGATCACGTCGACCATCTCGTCGGCCCCGTCGAGCGCGTTGAGCGAGAAGACGCCGACCCGGAGCTGGGCCGGGGCCAGCGCGCCGGCTTGCGCCACGAGGGAGTCGATCTCCCGGAGACAGCCCTCGACGTCCGCCCGCCGCGACAGCGCCGGGATCTCCTCGGGGTCGAACGCCGACTCCCAGCGCCAGTCCTCGAAACCCCCGGCCGCCGACCGACCTGGATCGATACAGTCGACGACCCGAATGCCCTCCTCGGCCAGGTCGACGCTGTGGGGAAACCACTCCGCCAGCGAGGCCGTCTGGTGCAACCGAATCAACGTGCGCTCGCGGCGTTCCTCGGGGTGGCCGAACAGCCGCCGACTGACCGGCCTGAACGCCGTGGCAGACACCTGTCCGGCGACGAGGATCGAACAGCCACGCTCCTTGAGCGCGGCCAGCACGGCGTCTAACCGATGTTCCTCCCCCTCCCCCCTGAGCGTGACCGGAGACTCGAAGTCCATGTTAGCCGCACGCACAGACCCACTCTATTTAATTTTTATTATGTTATTTCCATTTTAATAACTGTGCCGACGTTACCGGGCTACGACCCGTCCCGGATTCACGCCGGACCGCAGCCCCTATTTGCGGCGCCGCCCGACGGGCGGGTAGATGCACGGCGAACTCCGGGACCGCGAGGTGGTCGTCGGCGGCGACGCCCGCCAGCGGTTCTACGACGCCCGCGGGTACGGTCGGCCGCTGGAGGGCAACGAGATCGCCCTCGCACGCGTCGAGGCGGCCCACCTGCTGTTGCGCGGCAACCTCGAAACGGTAGCGGGCGACGGCGCTTCGGGGTCGATGGGCTTCCGGGCCTTCTTCGCGGACTCGACGGGCGAGGGCTTCGGCGTCCGGTTTCTCGTGTACGCGGACCTCCGGCGGCGGGGTTTCTACCTCTCGCCGGCCCGCGAGGGGTGGGTTCCGGATCCGTCCGGCGACGTCGACTTCGTCGTCTACCCCCGCGGCAAGGGGCCCCAGGAGGGCGACGTGGCCTACCGCGTCCGCGCCGTCGGCGAGCGCACGGCGGTCCCGGCGGCCGACCTCGGCGACCGCGTCGTCGCCGTGGTCGACGAGGAGAGCGAGGTGACCTACTTCGAGACCGAGCGAATCGACGTCGAGGGCGGGACCGAGTCCGACCTTCCCGGGGCGGTGCCGGGCAGCCTGCTGGCCGACCGGGTGCTCCTGTGGGAACCGCCGGCGCCCCTCCACCGGCGGGCGTTCTACGGTCAGCCCCTGGCCGAGCGCGAGGACGTCGGCCCCGACGCCCTCCAGCTGTCGTTGCTGGAGGCCGCGTACCTGGCCGCCCGCGGGGCCGTCGACGTCGAGGCCGGCTACGAGGGCATCGTCGAGGCCGGCCGCCGCGTCGAGGGCGAACGGTTCGACCGCCGGTTACGGGCCTACGCCGCGCTCCGGGAGGCCGGCGTCGTCCCGAAGACGGGGTTCAAGTTCGGCGCCGACTTCCGCACGTACCGCGAGGTCGAGGACGTCGAGTCGCTGGGCCACTCCCGGCGCCTGGTGCGGGTGGTGCCGAGCGGACACACGTTCCTGCCGCGGGACCTGGCGCTGGACGTCCGGCTGGCCCACGGCGTCCGCAAGGAGATGGTCTTCGCGCTCGTTCCCGCCGAGGACCCCGTCGAGTGGCTCGCCGTGCGGCGACTGACGCCCTGACCCGCGGGGTCGGCGGCGGAGCCGCGCCCCGGGCGGGTTCCGCGCCGAAACAGAAGACACTTCCCTGGAGTCCAGCGAGGAGTTGGCGATGAGACGACTCGTGGAACTGCTGGTGGGGGACCGACGGGGGGCCGATACCGTCGTCGAGTGCCGCAACTGCGGGGCGAGCGTCGCCGAGAGCGCGGACTGCTGCCCGGAGTGCGACTCCGAGTCGATCGCCACCTACGAGATCGGGTGAATTCGCCGGGACGGTGGAGCGTAGCGGGGACCGTGGCGGGGGGGCCCCCCGGGGGGCCCCCCCCCGGGGGGGTATTCGGCCCGGTACACCCAGGGGGTTGCCCGCCCGGTCCAGCCCTCGTCCGGCGCGTCGACCGCCGACCAGAAACTGCGGGGCCAGGTCCCAAGCACGTCGTGGATGCGCTCGTAGGACAGCAGGTTCTCCCGGTCCAGCACCAGGCTGAACCGCTCGGCGAAGGCCTCCGGGTCGACCTCCAGCGGCCCGTCGAGGTCCCCGGCCATGATCCGCCGGTACTCGGCGGGCGTCAGCCGGTTCGGGTAGTTGAACACGAGGTGGCCGCCCTCGCGCACGCGGTCGTACAGCGTTTCCAGGGCGCGCTCGACGTCCTCGACGTAGTGCAGCGTCGCGTAACAGTACACCAGGTCGAACCGTCGCTCGGCCTCGACGTCGGGCAGGACGTCGACCACGAACCGGAGGTTCCCGGCGCCCTCCTCGTTGGCGCGCTCGCGGTTCGCCGCGACGATGGAGCGGGCAGCGTCGTAGCCGACGAGTTCGAGGTCGGGGTACCGCTCGGCGAGGTCGAACAGGAGGTCGGCGGGGCCACAGCCGAACGACCCCAGGTCCGCGGGGGCGCCGACCTGCTCGAAGAACCGCGCCAGCAGGTCGACCTTGCCGTAGGCGCCCGGCGCCGCGCTCAACCGCCGGTCGCCCTCGGCCTCGTTCCAGAACCGGTGCCAGTCGATGGTGTCGGGGTGGGTCGCGTCGGTCATTGCTGGGTGGTAGGGAGGACAGCTGGCGCTCGGGACGGCACCATCGGTCCGGCGGACGGCCGGACGTCCGCAGGCGTCGTGCTGGTCGATGCGTCGTCGCTCTGGGCGTCCCGGGGGACGGACGGGGGTCCGTCCCCGGTGGGGAGTTTACTTTCTGATATTATCGCGTAGCCGTGGCTGATCACAGTACGGTGCGTCCGCGCCGTAACGACCGTGATGCGGTGCTAATCCGGCTTCTACCGATAGTCGATACTCCTCCAAAAAAGTTATTATCTAGATTGAATTTACTCTTTACTTACAAATTCGCACGGTGGGCTATTAAACGTTCGGGCCAGGGGTCGGCAGTGTGGCTGTCGAGGGGCGCCGTAATCGCCGGAGGGCGGCGGTGTCTGGCGGATCATGTGACTCGTCCTGCGGGTAGACTGTTTAGCCCGCCGGACGGCGCTTGCCGCGCAGCCATTTATGAGGGCTGGCGAGGTATATAAACGAATCCGGAGACTCGGACGTAGTTCCGGGCTCGCGCGCGCCGATCAGAGGGGGTGGCGCAACGGTCGCGTCCCCGGCGGCAGGTCGAACGCCGGCACCGTGGAACGCCGAAGCGAACGCTTTTTGCGGCGTCCGCTCCCCTGGTCGGATAGTTCGATGACCAGAGAGCACGAGCCCGACGGGGACGAATCGCCCGCCGACCAGGAACCCACCGACGGGCGACGCTGGCGTGGCGAGGCGTCCGACCCCCGTGAGGACTCGTCGGCGCTTCGCGCCGACGGGGGTGCCACGGGCGCCGACGACGTGGCGCTGGACCCGTGGGGCTCCTCGACCGTCTCGGACTACCGCAAACTGTTCGAGGACTTCGGTATCGAGGAG
>CAYTAG010000096.1:0-12215 GCA_964435625.1 uncultured Halobacteriales archaeon
GGCTAGATTAACCAGGGCGGAACGCCGCCGTACTGGGCCAGCGAAACGGCGACGGCGGCCAGCGCCAGCGCGACCAGCCAGACGAAAGCGCGCTTCAGGTTCCCGACGAGCCAGGTGGACGCCATACGCCACCGTTCGGCGGCCGGGGTGAAAGTGACTGCGACTGTACCGAACGGCCACCTGCGCAGCGACCGCGACGGACAGGTTCATCCGGCCGGGGACGGAACGGGGAGCCGATGACCACGGTCCTGCTGGTCCGCCACGGCGAGACGCCCTGGAATCGCGAGCGGCGCATCCAGGGCTGGGCGCCGGTCTCGCTGTCCGACCGGGGCCGCGAGCAGGCCACCGCCGTCGCGGCCCACCTCGCGGCGGAGTACGCGGTCGACCGCGTGGTCGCCTCGGACCTCCGGCGGACGAAGGAGACTGCCCGGGTGGTGGCCCGCGAGACGGGCGCCCCGGCGACGTTCGACTGCGGCTGGCGCGAACGGAGTTTCGGCGTCTACCAGGGGCTATCGTACGAGGCGCTGTTCGACGGCCACCCGGAGTTCGCCCTCGGGCAGGTCGGGTACGTCGCCGCAGAGGTCGAACCCGAGGCCGGCGAGAGCCTCCTGGCCGCCCGCGAGCGCGTCCTCGACGCCTTCGACCGACTGCTCGACGGGGCCGACGACACCGTCGCCGTCGTCACCCACGGCGGCCCCATCCGGATCGTGCTGGGCCACGTCCGGGGGCTGGACGCGGTCGAGGCCGTCCACGGACTGGATGTCGAGAACTGCTCGATCACCGAACTCCGGGCCGACGGCGACGAGGTCGAGGTCGTCGAGGCGTGTTCGGTCGTCCCGGACGCACCACGGGCCGAGCGCGACGGCCGCGGGACGTACTGAAGTTCAAGTACCATCCCGGGACCAGGGTCGCCGTGCGCTAACGATTCACCGCGCGGCGTCCGCGATAGCACGGCACGCCGCCGCGCGAGGGAGAGTGCCGTCTGTTCGCCTCCTGCCCATCGCCCGAGCACGTGGAAACGGCTGGTACCTACGCCTATCCGGCGCGGTCGAGCGCCGCTTCCAGTGCCCGCTCCGTGTACGCTTCGAGCAGTCGGGCCCTGGCGTCGCTGGACGTGTGGACGTCGTCCAGCAGGGCCGACTCCGGAACGTCGTCGACCGCGTTCGCCGCCGCCTCGCCGGCCAGGTCCGGATTCGGGGGCTCACCTTCCAGCGCGTCCTCGACCGGTTCGAGCCGTCGAGCGTGATCGAAGACGCCGTTGGCCGCGACGCGCGCCGACTCCACTCGTTCGCCGTCGGTGCGGACCACGGCCGCGACGCCCACCATGACGTACGTCGTCGGAGCGGGCTTTTTCACGTAGGCGCCGGCGTCGCCCGGACCGAGGTGGGGAACCTCGATCCGCGTGAGGAGTTCGTCCGGGCCCAGCGCCGTCTCCCCCGGCCCTACGAAGAAGTCCTCGGCGTCGATTGCCCGTTCGCCGTCGGGGCCCTCGGCGTAGATCGTCGCCTCCGACGCCAGGACCGCGCCGGGGAGATCGGATTCTGGATCGGCGGCAGCGAGGTTGCCACCGACGGTGCCCATGTTGCGGACCTGGACGTCGCCGATTGCGCCCGCAGCCTCCGTTAACGCGGGGGCCACCTCGTCCAGGCCGTCATCGTCGACGACGTCCGCGTAGTTGGTCAGCGTGCCGACCGTCGTCGCGTCGCCGTCCCGTCGAACGCCGGAGAGTGCGTCGATCCGACCGACGTCGATCACCACGTCGGGCGAGGCCCGCCTGCGTTTCATGTCCGGAAGGAGGGCGTGGCCCCCCGCCAGCAGCTCGGCCTCCGCCTCGCCGTGCTCCGCCAGCAGGTCGAGCGCCTCGTCGACGCTGCCCGCGCGGTGGTACTCGAACGGGGCCGGGTACATCACGACCCCTCCCGCGTGGCTTCGGCCGCCGATTGGGACACGGCCGTGGGATCCGTCCAGTCCGACTCGGCCGGCGCCATGGCGTTCTGGTTCGCCGTCATATCAGTCCGACCCCATCTTCTCGGCGGCCGAGTCGACCGCGTCGACGATGTTCTGGTAGCCGGTGCAGCGACAGACGTTGCCCGAGAGGGCCTCGCGGATCTCCTCGCGGTCGAGGTCGGACTCCTCCTCGACCAGTGCCGTCGACGTCATGACCATCCCGGGCGTGCAGTAGCCACACTGGAGGCCGTGTTCCTCCCGGAAACTCTCCTGCACCGGGTGCAGTTCCTCCTCGTCGCCCAGACCCTCGACGGTCGTGATATCGGCGCCGTCCATCTGGACCGCGAACATCGTACAGGACTTGACGGGGTCGCCGTCCAGATGGACGGTGCACGCGCCGCACTCGCTCGACTCACAGCCCACCTTCGGACCGGTGTAGCCGAGTTCGTCGCGGAGGGCGTGGACCAGGAGGGTCCGCGGTTCCACCTCCAGTTCGTGTTCGGTACCGTTGACGGTCAGCGTGATCTCGTGTGTCTCGTGCATGGGTCGTCCGCTCGGACCGGACGGGGTCTCGGCGAGCATTCTGGACCGACGTCGCGTCGGCAGGTACGAGCCTTCCCCCGTCGGCCGCCGGCCACCGGGTCGACGAGTCGCGTGATCGCCCGGTCGCGTACGTCTCCGCCTGGAGTGACAACCATGTAACAAGTAATAAAACTTTGGTGTCGAACGCCGGTCGTCGGGAACGACCTACCCTCCCTCGACCGGCGTTCGACACCCCTCCCGACTCCCGCGAACCTATAATCTGGCGAAACAATTAACATCAGTTAGGTTATTGCAACGGAGGTGTATGAGCGTACTCTCGACGGAAACGGACGGCGACAGGAGCGGCGTCGACACCGCTGGCGGTGTCCTCGCCCTCGGCGAGACCGGTGGGGGTGAATGAGTTGAGCGACGCACCGGAGTCGACGGTATCGGACGTCTTCGGCGAGTCCGTCGAACGCCAGGAGGACCCCGAGCGGTTGCAGGGCGACGCCGCGTACACCGACGACCTCCGGGTTCCCGGGATGGCTCTCCTGGCCATCCTGCGGAGTCCGCACGCCCACGCGACCATCGAGGAAATCGACACCTCGGCGGCAGAAGCGCTGGACGGCGTCCACGCCGTCTTCACCGGCGAGGACCTGGCCGAGAGCGACGCGCCGGGGGTCATCCTGCCGCTGTTCGACGGCCCGGACCAGCGGACGCCAGCGTACCCCATCCTCGCGCAGGGGAAGGTCCGCTACGAGGGCGACCCCGTGGCCGTGGCCGTCGCGGAAGATCGGTACACGGCGGCCGACGCCCGTGACTTGATCGAGGTCGAATACGACCGCCACGACGCCGTCACGGACCCCGCCGGGGCCGTGACGAAGGACGCGCCGCCCGTCCACGACGACGTGCCGGACAACGTCTGCATCGAGCGGGAGTACGGCGACGCCGACGAGGTGGCGTCGACGTTCGAGGAAGCTCCCCACACCGTGAGCGTCGACCTGACGAACCCACGTGTGGCCGCGATGGCAACGGAACCGCGGGCCGCCATCGCGGAGTTCAGGCCGCGTTCGGGGAAACTCGACGTGACGATGCCCTCGCAGAACCCCCACCTGCACAAGTCCCTGATGGCCGACACCCTCGGGTTGTCCGAGGACGACATCGACGTCGAGGCGCCGAACGTCGGCGGCGGGTTCGGGAGCAAGGCCCACCAGTACCCCGAAGAGTCGATCACTGCCTGGTGCGCGATGCAACTGGAGCGGCCGGTGAAGTGGCAGGCCACGCGGACGGAGCACTTCGTCTCCACCGCCCACGGCCGCGGGGACCACCGGACCGAGGCCGAACTGGCGTTCGACGACGACGGACGCATCCAGGGCATGCGCGTCCGCACCCACGCGGCGCTCGGAGCGTACCTGTCCCGCTGGTCGGTCCGCTACCCGGCGAACCTCTACCCGAGTCTGCTCGCCGGGGCCTACGACGTCCCGACGTTCCACGCGAAGGTCACCGCGGCGTTCACCCACACGCCCCAGGTGTCCGCCTACTCGGGCGCCGGGATGCCCCAGGCGATATACGTCGTCGAGCGACTCACGGACCTGGCCGCGCGCGAACTCGGCATGGACCCCGCGGAGTTCCGGCGGCGGAATTTCGTCCCGTCCGAGGAGTTCCCCTACCAGACCGCGACCGGGTTCGTCTACGACAGCGGCGACTACCCGAAGGCGCTGGACCTGGCGCTGGAAACGGTCGACTACGAGGACTGGAAAGAGCGCCAGGCGGAACTCCGCGAGGAAGGTCGGTACCTCGGCATCGGCGTCGCCAGTTACGTCGGGGTCGGCGGCATCGGCCCGTCGAAGTACTGGGCGAAACAGGACATCGACAAAGGCATCTGGGAGAGCGTCAACGTGCGCGTCGAACCGTCGGGCACGGTCCGGGCGTACACCGGCCTCTCCGACCAGGGCCAGGGCCACGAGACCACCCTGGCGCAGATCCTGGCGAGCAAACTGGGCGTCGACCTCGACGACGTCGAAATCGTCGAGGGCGACACGCGCGACCGACCGGAGGGCACCGGTACCTGGGGCAACCGGAGCGCCGTCATCGGCGGGATGGCCATGGTGAACGCCGCCGACGAGATCCTAGAGAAGGCCGAGCGGATCGCCGCCCACCAGTTCGAGACGACGCCGGAGGACGTCGTGTTCGAGGACGGCGAGTTCTACGACCCGGACGAACCCGACCGCTCGCTGACGGTCCAGGAGGTCGCCAACGAGGCGTACGGCGCCGGGCCGCGGATCCCCGACGACCTGGAACCGGGCCTGGAGGCGACCTCGTACTACGACCCCGACGGGGTCACCAACGAGTTCGGGACCCACGTCGCCGTCGTGGAGGTCGACCCGGACTCCGGCGAGGTCGAGTTCGAGCGCTACGTCGGCGTCGACGACTGCGGCACCCGCATCAACCCCCAGATCGTCGACGGCCAGATCCACGGTGGCATCGCCCAGGGCATCGGTGAGGCGCTGTACGAACACGTCGCGTTCGACGACGACGGCAACGTCGTCACGGGGTCGCTGGAGGACTACGCCGTACCGACGGCGAACATGGTCCCGGAACTGGAACTCGACGAGACGGTCACGCCGAGTCCGCGCAATCCCCTGGGGATGAAAGGCGTCGGGGACTCCGGGTCGTTCCCGTCGCCGCCCGCAGTCGTCAACGCCGTCGTGGACGCGCTGGAACCGTTCGGCGTCGAGCACCTCGACATGCCGATCACGCCCGAGACGATCCTGGACGCGGTGGCGGACCGCGACCCCGAGGCGTAGCGCCCCGAGGGTCGATCCCGCCGCGACCCGTTCCGCCGCCCCGGAAGGAACGCCGAACCGACGATTTCTACCGGCGAGCACCTGATCGCGGCCGTCGAGGTCCAGTAACCTATTTTTCACTTCCGCTCCGAACCCACAACGGCTATTGTGGCCGGCCTGCGTATGGGCGGCCCGAATGGAGTTAACGGCCATCTCCGGCGTGGGCGAGAAGACCGCCGACGCGCTGGCGGACCTCGAGGACCCCGAGCGGGCGCTACAGGAGGGCGACGTGGCGGCGCTCGCGCGGGCGTCCGGCGTCACCGAAGGGCGGGCGGCCCAGATCGCCCGCGCGGCCATCCGCGAGCGCCACGGCGACGGGGGGCGGTTCCTCGCGACCGACCGCGCGCGGGAGGTGTACCGGGAGGTGCTGGCGCTGCTGAAAGACCGGACGGTGACGACCTACGCCGAGAAACGCCTGGAGACGTTCTACCCCAGCGCCAGCGAGTCCCGCATCGAGGAAGTGCGGACGTTCGCCCGCGAGGCGGTCGAGCGCGACCCCGACCCCGACGTGCTGGCAGCGCTGTCCGGCGTCGAACCGCTGTCCTCGCCCGGCGACGTTCGCGTGCGGGACCGCTGTCTCGCGACGACCGACGCCGAGCGCTACGGCGAGGCCCGCGAGGCGCTCCCGGAAGTCAGCGTCGAGGTCGTCGAGGACGCCCGCGACCTCGCGGAACTCGCGCGGGGGTACGCTACGGTCATCGCGCTGGACGAAGCGTTCGCCGGCGTCGACGTCGAGGGCGACGTCCGGGTCGAACCGACGGCCCTGGAGAATCCCGAGGAGATCGTCCCCGAGCGGACCCTGGCCTTCTTCGCGGACAACCGCGAGCGCCTGCGGGCCGCCATCGACGTCCACCGCGCGGCCGACCTCGACGCGCCGACCGACCTCGACGCGCTGGCGGACGCGCTCGACCGGGTCGGCGCGGACGGGACCGTCGAGGGCGACGACGAACTCGACCGGTTGACCGCCGCCATCGAGGACTTGGACGCCGCGGTCGACGCCGCCGAGACCGTCGCCAACGATCGGTTGCGCGGGGCGATCCGCGAGCGCGACGTCACCGTCGAGGGGGCGGACCTCCTCTCGCTGGTCGAGCAGGGCGCCGGCGTCGACTCGCTACTCTCCCGCGAACTCACCGAGGAGTTCGAGGGCGCCATCCAGGCGGCCCGCGACCACCTCGTCGACGCGCTGGAACTGGAGGGAACCGAGGCCGACCTCGCCCGGCGGGCGTTCCCGGACCAGCCGACGTTCCCGGTCGAGCACGACGGCGCGGCCGTTTCCCGCCTGCGCGAGGAGTTGACGGGCGCCCGGGACCGCCGGGCAACGGAGTTGAAGCGCGAACTCGCCGCCGCGCTGGCCGACGAGCGCGAGGCCGCGGAGGCGCTGGTCCGGCGGGCGCTGGAACTTGACGTCGAACTGGCGGTCGCCCGGTTCGCCCGGGACTTCGACGCCACGCTACCCGAGTTCGGGGGTCGCGGCGTCGCCATCGAGGGCGGCCGGTCGCCGCTTTTGGACGAACCGTTCGAGGAGGTCGACCCCGTCGACTACGCGGTCGATGGGGTCACCCTCCTGTCCGGCGTCAACAGCGGTGGGAAGACCTCGCTGCTGGACCTGGTGGCGGCCGTCGTCGTGCTCGCCCACATGGGGATGCCCGTGCCGGCCGAGTCGGCGCGGGTCGAGCGGTTCGAGGAGTTGCACTACCACGCCGCGACCCAGGGGACCCTGGACGCCGGGGCCTTCGAGTCCACCCTCCGGCAGTTCGGCAACCTCGTGGAGGGCGCGGACGGTCGCCTCGTGCTGGTCGACGAACTGGAGTCGATCACGGAACCGGGCGCCAGCGCCATCATCATGGCGGGCATCCTGGAGGCGCTACGCGGCGAGGCGACGGCGGTGTTCGTCTCCCACCTCGCCGGCGAGATCCGCGAGGAGACCGACTTCGACGTCCAGGTCGACGGCATCGAGGCGAAGGGCCTGGAGGACGGCGACCTGGTGGTGAACCGCTCGCCCGTCAAGGACCACCTCGCGCGCTCGACGCCGGAGTTGATCGTCGAGAAACTGGCCGAGGACGGCGACGAGGAGGCGGCGTTCTACGAGGGGTTGCTGGAGAAGTTCGAGGGGTGAGGGGGACGGCTGTTCGTTTTTGCGTCCGAGCAGGGCAGTTTGTCGGTTAACGTCTCACCATCCGGCGTCGTCGCGTTCGACGAGACGAATGGCGTGATCGACCAGTGACCGCGAGAGATACAGCGTGGTATCGGTTTCGAGCGAGTGGAGTAACGACCGTGTCTCCTCGGTAGTTAGATGATCTTGGGAGTAGGCGTACAGCACCACGCCGATCGAGCCGTGTACTTCCAGGCTACGCTCGTCAGCCGCCTCGCGTGCATCGAGGTCGTCCGTGAGAACGGTCAGGTCCAGTCGTTCGGCCAGCACCAGCGCGGTCGTCTCACCGGGGTCGAGGTTCGGATACGCATCGGTTGCATCGTCCACCTCGTGGACGGTGAACTCGAGTTCGGCGAGTTCACCGGGAACGGTCCCGGCCTCTATCTCGTCGAGGACGGTCGCCGGAACGTGCAGTTCGTCGAACAGTGCGAGCAGCGAGAGCGCGTCCGCCTCCGCGAGGTGAATGATCGGGCCGGCGTCCGGGACGACGCGAGGTGGCATCTACTCCTGTAGTCCCCACTCGACGTCTTCCTTGACCGCGTTCGCGGCACGGTCGACGTCCCGAACCACGTCGGGGCCGAGTTCGTCGACCGCCTCCTCGCGGGTGAGGTCGCCCGCGAAATAGCGGTCGATCACCACGTCCCGCCAGAGGTCGCCGACCCCCCTCTCGACTGCCTGCTGGATGATCTCGGACTCGTCGAGGTCGCGGTGGCGAGCGATCTCCCGGACCCGCTCGGACACGTCTGCGCCCATACCCGACGTTGGTAGTTCGAGCGGTATAAATGTCCACTCGAACTGACGCCACCGAAAACTGTATCTTTCTTTCCGCCGGCGAATCAGCGCCAGAACTGATTTCCGGGTACCGATGATACAGACATACACGCGTACATTTATCAGTCTTCCCGACCTACAGTCGAACACGGAATGCCCATCAGCATCGACGAGTTCGAGTCACACGATCCCGGGGAGCGGAAGACGAACGCCGAGCGGGTGTTGCACTTTCTCGCTCGCAACCGTGACAAGGCGTACAAGGCCATCGAGATCGCCCGACACACCGAAGTCAACGAGAACTCGATCCACCCGGTGTTGAATCGGCTCGAAGATCGGGGGTTGGTGCGTCACCGCGAACCGTACTGGGCAATCGGGAATCTCGACGCGGTCCGGGACGCGACGGTATTCCATTCGGCGGCGTCGTTTCTCGACGACGAACTCGGACCGGAGAGTCGAGAGGAGTGGTTGGCTGCGGCACGTAAAAGCGACGGTGACGACGCGTGAGTCGATCCCCGTCGTTCGACGATCTCGAACGCGGTACGACGAGCGCATTCCGCTGGACGACGACGATTATCGACACCGGAGCGCGCCACGGGATAGCTCGATCGTGCCCCACGCAGTAGCGTCGCTCAAGCCGGACCTGATGACCGACTACGTGTGCCGAATTCGTGACGACGTACTCGACCGGGCCGTCGAAACCCTCGTCGAATACCTCCGAGGACGAACGTTCCTGCTCGGCCGCCTACGCTACTTATAAGCAGAAACCGACCGCGACTCCCCTGTTTCTTTAAGTCACTTATACGTGATTGCGGCCTATATAAGAGGGACCACCCCGGATTCAAGTACGTCGCGGCCGCTACCTCGCGTATGGAGTTCACCGATGGCGAGGTCGTCATGTCGAGGGAGCCGAGCGACCTCGACCGGCTGTTGCTGGACGTGGTAGCCGTCCTGAACGACGTCGGGATCGAGTACGCGGCCGTCAGCGGTTACGTGGCGGTCCTGTTCGGCCGGGCGCGCGCGACCGAGGACATCGACGTGCTGGTCGAGCGGTTCGACGAAACGACCGCCGACGACCTCGCCGACAAACTACGTGACGCCGGGTTCTGGGGATCCGCGATGCCGCTCGACCGGTTACACGAGACCCTCTCGGACGAACTCCCGTTTCGCGTCGCGGAGGACGGCCACCTCGTCCCGAACGTCGAACTGAAGTTCCCGACCGACGAGTACGACCGGACGTCGTTGCGGAAGACGACGACAGTTCGACTCGTGGACGAGGAAATCCGGATCGGCGAGTTGGAGCTCCAGATCGCCTACAAACTCGGCATGGGTGCCCGGAAGGACGTCGAGGATGCCTTGCACCTCTACCGGACGGCCGAGGGAAACCTTAACACCAGCACGCTCGAACGGTACGTCGAACGACTCGGCGTCGAGGACGAGTATGACGAACTCCGACGAACTCGCTGAGAAACACGCCCGCAACCGCGAGCAGCGCATCCAGCAGGTGCTCCGGTGGGCCGAGTACGTCCGCACCCACCCCGACGAGGTGTGGGGCGAACAGGTCAACAGGCTCGTGAACAGCCAACTGGAGGCCGCACGCCACCACGAGCACGACCGTCCGGATCCCGACGAACTCCGGGCGTCGCCGCTGTTAGACGGCGAGGAATCCCGGACGGACGAACGAGCGCTGGACGACGAAGCGCCGCGGACCGACGAACGGACGCGTGACGACGAGGAACTGCGGACCGACGACCGCGAGCGCGACGACGAGTAGTCGGGCGCACCGGGGCCGCCGACGTCCGAGCGTCCCCGGGTCGACCGGTCGCCCGACGCCCCGAGGTCCGCTCCGTCTCCCGAATCCCGCCCGCTGGCCGCCGTCGAGGGCGGCTGCCGAATCATTAAGTAACCCGGGCAGCTAGGTGAAAGTGATATGGGCGGCGACCCCGGCGACGACATGCTGTCGTGGGACGAGTCCGTGTTCCGTAACGAGCACGTCTTCGAAATCGACTACGTCCCGGAGACGTTCAAGCACCGGGAGAGCCAGATGGAGAGCCTGAAGTACGCGTTGCGGCCCGCCGTCCGGGGGTCGCGGCCGCTGAACTGCCTCGTCCAGGGGCCGCCGGGGACCGGCAAGACCACCGCCGTCTACAAGGTGTTCGACGAACTCGCCACGCAGTCGGGGGTGCGGACGGTCCGGGTCAATTGCCAGGTCGACTCGACGCGGTACTCGGTGTTCTCGCGGGTGTTCGAGGGTATCTTCGACTACGAACCGCCCTCCTCGGGCGTCTCGTTCAAGAAGCTGTTCGGACAGGTCACCGACAAACTCGTCGAGAACGACGAGGTGCTGGTGGTGGCGCTGGACGACGTCAACTACCTCTTCTACGAGAGCGAGGCCTCCGACGCGCTGTACTCGCTGTTGCGGGCCCACGAGACCCAGGGCGGTGCCAGAATCGGCGTCATCGTGGTCTCCTCGGACCTCTCGCTGGAGGTCATCGAGGAACTGGACGGCCGCGTCCAGTCGGTGTTCCGCCCGGAGGAGGTGTACTTCCCGGTGTACGGCGAGGGCGAGATCGTCGACATCCTGGGCGAGCGGGTCGAGCGCGGCTTCCACGAGGACGTGATCGGTCCCGAGGTGCTCGACAGGGTCGCCGAGTTGACCGCCGAGAGCGGCGACCTCCGGGTCGGGATCGACCTGCTTCGCCGGGCCGGCCTGAACGCCGAGATGCGGGCCTCCCGCACCGTCGCCATCGAGGACGTCGAGGACGCCTACGAGCAGTCGAAGTACGTCCACCTCAGCCACAGCCTGCAGGCGCTGTCCGACAGTGAGCGCTCGCTGGTCGGGGTCATCGCCGAGCACGACGGCGAACGGGCCGGCGACGTCTACGAGGCGTTCCACGAGGAGACCGACCTCGGGTACACCCGTTACTCGGAGATCATCAACAAACTCGAGCAACTGGGGATCGTCCAGACCGAGTACGCCGACGTCGACGGCCGCGGCCGCTCGCGGGAACTGTCGCTGGCGTACGACGCCGACGCCGTCCACGACCGCCTGGAGTGAATCTTCACTCCCGCCGGAAGGGCCCGGTGAGCCCCGCCGACAGCACCCGCGCCGGCCGCCGGAAGAGGTCCGTGCCCCCCAGCGCCACCAGGACGGCCCCGACGAAGTTGAACACGAGGTCGTTGACGATGTCCTCGACGCCGTACTGCGCCAGCACGTTCCCGCCGCCGACGAGCGCCGACAGGGTGCCGGTCCCGAACTCCAGCAGTTCCCAGAGCACCCCGACCGCGAGCACGAACAGCACGACGAACGCCGCCCGGAAGCGCGGGGAAAAGGACACCTGGTCGGTGTGGAGTTCGAGCCCGTGGGCGAGGGCGTAGCCGACGCCGGCCACCAGCGTCGAGGAGAGGCCGTGGGTGACGCTGTCGTACCAGCCGACGGTCTCGTACGGGCCGAGCGCGCCGACGGCGTGCAGCGTGGCGGCCAGCGAGATCAGCAGTGCCAGCCCGGCGTGCATGGGGTAGCCGTACCACCGGCGCACGGCGACCGGCAGCAGCGTCAGCGCCAGCGGGACGGCGCTGTTGACGAACAGCCCCCCGTTCAGCCGCACCAGCGAGTAGGCGACGATGCCGACCAGCAGGAGTTGCAGCGCCCGGATGGCCAGCCGGTACTTCGGGGAGCGCTCGACGCCGTCCTCCGCTCGCGCCGCCGCCCGGGCCGCCTCCTCGGTCGACTCGTCGATCCCGTCGACGCGACGGGTGGCCGACGCCTCCCGGAGGTGGCCGACCCGGCCGGCTTTCCGGAAGTACGCCGCGAAGAGGACGCCCGCGAGCACGCCCACGACCGTCGCCGTGAGGAGGTCGAGGTTCATCTCCCGCTGGCCCTCGACGAAGTCCGTCCCGAGGACGGCGTCGGCGGCGAACTCCCCGACCGCCCAGGTGCCCGCGAACGCCATCGTCGTGACGACGACGAAGGCGACGGC
>CAYTAG010000097.1:0-12143 GCA_964435625.1 uncultured Halobacteriales archaeon
CTGCAACGACGCGTTCTATCAGGTGATCACCGAGGAGTACGGTTTCAATCCCGTCCTGGGTTTTCTCCCTGCTGCAACTCGATGGCCTCTGTAAAGTCGTCGGGCTCCAGCACGTTTCAATCCCGTCCTGGGTTTTCTCCCTGCTGCAACCGTCGTCGGCCTGTGCGCCCTCGTCCAACGCGAGGCGTTTCAATCCCGTCCTGGGTTTTCTCCCTGCTGCAACAGGGGGTCAAAATCGGACCAGCAGGCCAATAAACGTTGCTCCGTCACCCTCGGCGCGCGGTCACTTCGTGGACCGGGGCCGTACACGGACTTTATAATGGTCCACGAAAGCTGACCACTGACCCGGTTCAGATGACGTTCGAGAGGTCGTCGGGATCGTCGGCCCCGATGTCGGTGACGTCGTCCAGACAGGACTTGCAGAGCCGATACACCCGGATTCGGTCACCGTCCGCCGGGTCGATGTGCGACTCCAGTTCGTCCTCGAGTTCGACGCGCTGGGTCTCGTCGACCTCCACCTCGAAGACGCTGTACTGTTTCCAGGCACCGAACCGCTGGAGCGTCCGGTAGACCTGCCGTCGGTTCGCGTCGTCGCTGACGTCGTAGGCGATGATCAGGTGCATGGTTACCGGTCGAACGTGAGCGCGTGGTACTCGTCCAGTTCGCCCGTGATCGCCTTCCGCAGCAGGATCGCCTGCTTGCGGACGGCCTCCCGACGGGTCACCGCGTACTCGAAGTGCGGGTGGGTCAACTCCTCCTGCATGTACTCGTCGAACTTCGAGAGGTAGGTCCTGAACGCCTCGTCGTTCAGGCGGTTGTTCTGCCGGAAGTCGTCGTGGGTCACGGTGCCGCGGTTGACCAGCCGCGTCACGAACGCGTCACAGAAGATCGGCCGGAACTCCTCCTGGAGGTCCAGCGCCAGCGACGGCCGGCCGTGGCGGTCGGCGTGCAACACGCCCAGGAACGGATCCAGGTTGTACTGGCGCAACGCGCTGAGGACCTCGTTTTTCGTCATCACGTACGTCAACGACAGCAGGGAGTTGACGTGGTCTTCCGGGGGTCGTTTGGTTCGCTTCTCGAAGGTCCACCCCTCCGTCAGGGTCTCGTCGAGCCGGCCGAAGTAGCGTTCGGCGGCCTCGCCCTCGACGCCCCGCAGGTCGTCTTTGGTCCTCGCCCGTTCGGCTTTCACGCCGAGGTCCTTCAGGACCTCCGTCCCGCGGACGCCCTTGCGCCCCAGCAACGTCCTGGCGTTGCGGATCTTCGCTGCGATAATCGCCCTGGCGATGGCCAGTTCGGCCTGCTCGGAGAGCGCGTACTGCGCCCGGCGGACCTCGGCGATGGTGTTCCGTTCGGGGACGAAGCTCCCGCGATACTTGCCGTTCTGGGTGAAGTAGTTCAGGACGATGCCGTGCTCGTTGGCTTCGGCGACGAACGGCGTCGAGAAGTTCACCCCGCCGAAGACGTTGATCGTGTCGAGTTTCTCGGTGGGATAGGAGGCGAGTTCGCCCTCGTCGCCGTCGACGTCCCAGACGACGATCCGGCCCTCGTCCGTCCGGACCTGGGAGCCCTGTCTGGTGACGTAGACGACCGACTCGTCGAACATGCCTTCCGACTCCTTCATGCGTGATCCTCCCAGCCCGTACCGCGGACCTTCTCTGGTTCGAGTTTCGCCGTCTCCTCGGGCATGCAGTAGTGGCGGGCGGAACACGCGTCGCACTTGCTGGGGTTGTCGGTGAACGGTGGAACGGAATCGACGGTCATGGATTGGATGCGGGAAACGATCTCGCGGACGGTCTTGCGGTGTCGCTCGGTTATTTGAATCGCGTGTCGCTGGTCGGTCGAGAAGAGGTAGATATAGCCGACGTTGACGGGTTCGTCGATGGCAGTTTCCAGAAGCATACAGTAGCCAGCGAGTTGCACCTCGTCGCTCGGGTAGTACTCCCCACTCTCTGCACGTTTCCGTTCGACGGGCGTCAACGTCCCATCGTCGCTTTCGAGGAGGTCGATCTTGCCGTGCAAGCCGAGTTCGTCCGAACGGAAGTATCGTTCGGTCGTCCATCCGCCGCGCTTGCTTTGCCCGTCGTGTTTCGACCGCCCGTCGACGAGTTCGTACGGCGTTCCGATCTCGTCGTGGTACCGCTGATAGTAGAATCGTCGGGGGCAGTAAACGTATTCCTGTAACGCGCTCACCTGGACGAGTTCGTCTTTGAAACTCGCGCCGCTCATGGATCGCGGACCCCCTTCATAGGCCGATGAACTCCTCGTCCTCGTCATTCCCTCCACTCGCCTCCATGACGTGACAGTGGAGGTAGAGAGCGTCCGTTCCGAGCGCCAGGCTGTACGTACCGTCACCCCCGATGGCGACCGGATAGAGGAAAAAGAAGTCGTCCAGCCCGTACCGTTCTTTTACCATCGACGACGATCCGGAAACGGGATAGCAAAGCAACCCACCCTCGTCGCCGGGCGTCCGCTCCCTCCGGTTCCTGAGTCGGTCGTTCAGCACGTCCAACGAGCGTACGCGAGGCTGCCCGTCGTTTGGATCGACGGCAAGTTTCACTCCGGATAGAACCTGCGGCTTTCGGGTCGAGTCAACAGATCGTTCGTCCAACCAACCAGCGAGTTGTGGGCCGGTGAACGAGACACTCCGGCCCCATCCCTCGTCGGTCGTCTCGATGGTCCCGTCGTACGTACAGAACCCGTCGACGTAGCGAGCCTGACGAGAAACCGTGTCGGCGTGTTCGCCTGGCACTATGCGCTCGAACCGATCTTCCGGGTAGAACTCGACCTTCCCGTACCTGAGCAGATAGAATAGATCGTAAGTGCGGACAGTCTCCTCCAGGCGGTCGTAAACGAGCGCTTGCAACGAGTCTCCACGATACCACTGGAGTTCGTCGAGCACGCGCCAATCGATCGTCTCCTTCGTTCGCTCCACGTCCTCGTCCGCGAGCGAGACGCCGGTTCCGTCGAGGAAGTGACGTCGAATCCGCTTTCGTGCCGCCCGGGCCGCTTCTTTCGCTGCTTCCCTCGTCATATTCCGGACGCGCTCGTCCAGATGTTCGAGCGCCTCGGGCGCAGAATACCGCCAGTCGAAGCTCTCCGGCTTCCGCGGTGCGGGATAGACCGCCGCGAGCACGTCGTCGAGTTCACCCCGCGTCAATTCCCGGCCGTCGTGATCGGCCAGATCGTCGGCGATCCGTTTCGGCACGTAGCACCTGGCTGGACGACGTTCGTCGTCGGTCCGGAGTCGCCCGAGTCGCTGTAGGAAACTCGGGTGATCATGACCGGCAAAGACGAGTTTGTCGAGTTCGAAGTCGATGCCGACCTCCACCGCGGAATTGCTGACGAGGACGTCGAAGTTCAGTAACTTCTCTTTCTTTCGTTCGCTGTGGAAGCCGTCGATCCGTTCGACGCGCCGGTCGAGTTGCTCGTCCAGCCACTCCGAGACGCGCTTCACTTCGTGAATTCCGTCGAGGATCACCGCGACTCGTCCCTTTCGACAGAATTCGATGGTGTCCGCTTCGTCGTCGTTCCGTAACACGTCGGCGGTCCCGAACGTCGGCGCGGAACGGACGTCAAGGTCTACCGGCGGCATGACCGCGTTCCAGCCGTCGTCGACCCACTCGGAAAACGGGCGTCGTTCGTCACTTTTGTCCTCCGTCACGCGGTGATACGGCGCCGCCATCGCCCGTT
This sequence comes from uncultured Halobacteriales archaeon, assembly GCA_964435625.1. GTDB lineage: Archaea > Halobacteriota > Halobacteria > Halobacteriales > PXRE01 > PXRE01. The sequence continues at coordinate 3,691 of CAYTAG010000097.1, forward strand.
CGAACTTCCGTTCTTGCTCCTCGTCCGGGGTCGCGCTCAGGAACGCAACCTTTTCGAGGTCGTGATTGTCACGCTCGTACAATTCGTCGAGGAGGTACCGGAGCGTATTCCGTTGCTTCCGGCCGGCGCGATGAAACTCGTCGACGACGACGAACGGGAACTGTTTGTAAGCACGGGACGGGTTCCTATAGAGATCCCGACAGAACATCACGAACACGTCGGGGTTCGTCAGGAGCAGTATCTGGTCGTTTCGCCGCTTCTCATACTTGTACCATCGTTCGAGCGCCTCCCCGTTCGAACTTGCGTCGAACTCCCGACGTTTGTCGGCGAGTCCCTCACCGGTGACAGTCATCACGCGCACTTCCTGCTCGACTGCCTCGACGTCGGCCTCGATCTGTTCCGTCTGATCGACGACGAGGGCGTTCGTCGGGTAGATGGCGACGGTGTCGAGTTGCTCCGCCAGTGCGGGAGCCAGCCACGAGGACGTCTTTCCGCCGCCGGTCGGACTGTCGTTGACCGCGACGAACGCGGACTCCTCACGGACGAGTCGGTCGAGTTCGACCTGGTGGGCGTACGGTGGATAATCGAACGTGTACGGTTCGTCGTGTTGACGTAACGCGACGCCGTCGAGGTGAAGCAGGGTCATCGCTTCTCTTTGAGGAACGTGAGGCCCCGGGGGAGTTCGACCACGTCCGGTTCGTTGTCGGGGTCACCCCGGTCGATCCGGAGGTGCTCTCCTTCGTAATCGCCCTGGAGGATCAGCGGCGTCGGTTTCATCGACTTCGTAACGACGTTCCCCAGGGGAGCTTCGTCATGGTCGTACGCCCCGATCGGATGGTTCAGCCGGAACGACCCCGACTCCTGGGTCGCCTCCCGGATGGTGAAGTCGACCCGTGCCTTCCCACGCTTCTTTCCGAGACGGACGTACTGGGGAAGTTCGTCCACGAGGGAGTTCGCCGACCGAGCGCGGGGGACGACGAAGAACCGGAGGTGCGTCCCCTGGGCGAGCGAGCGCCGTCGACCGAACGACGGGAGGTTCTGTTTCTCGTAGGGGTCGTCCTCGGCGGAGTAATTTATCTCGACGTATTCGTCCCGGGTCGCGTTGTACGTCGTGGTCACATAGTTCGGGTTCGTTCCGGGGACCGGGGCAGCAGGTGACACGTACACGTCGTCCGCGAGGTCAGCCGTGTCTTCGACGTACGTGGGCTCGTAACTCGTGTCGACGTAGCGACCGCTCGCCAGTCCCAGCGCGTAGTAGAGCGCGGTATTGAGTACGTAAGGCTCGGTGTCCGCCAGCCGCCCTACCTCCCGGGACGTGAACGTGACCTCCCCGCGGGTCCGGATCCTTCCCTCCAGAACGTCCATCGTCTCACTCCGGATCGGGAAGGAAGTCCCTGGAATACTCCCGTTGTTCGGCGAGCACGTCGCCGAACTCCTCGTCCGTCGCCAGGTCGATCAGCTCCGAGACTGTCCCCTCCGAAACCCGGGTCAGGTCGAGTCCATTGACGTCAATCGACGTCTCGAACGAGGTACGAACGTGGTCGGCAACCCGTTCTGGATCGAGGTTCTCTGAGCCAGTCACGTCGTTGATCGAATCGTACCCCGTCTCGGAATCGTCCCGGAGTCGCAGGATAGCGTCGCGGGTGAGTTCGAGGTTCGCGGGCCCCTCTTCGCTCCCCGCATACACGCCCAGAATGTGGTTTTTTACCCGTCCGAGCCGCGACGTAGCAGCACCGTACCGCTTGTTCTTTCGCGTGATGCCGAGGACGAACGCCAGTTCCGCAGGCGTGGTATCCTGAAGCGTGATCACGCTCGGGAACAGCGTTCCCGGTTCAAAGAAGTCCGGTTCCCGGATCGTCGCTTCCGCCGACTTCGCGTAGTCGCCGCCTGGCGCGTTCTGGAACTTCTCGTCGACGACGACGGTCGCGTCCCGGAGGCTGTAGGCGGTGTCGTAGACGACCCGGGAGGTGATCGAGATCGCGTCGTCACCCGCCGCACTCCCGTAGAGGATGCACTCGGGGCAATCCTGGCACATCTCGTTGACCTGCATCGTACACTCGTCCTCGCCGTCCTCGAACAACCCGAGGTCGCGCTGGAGGGCCTTGCCGAACCGCCGGTCGCTCCCGGTCTGCTTTCGCATGAACATCAGCCCGGGCGAGTATTCCGCCCGATCGTCGCCATCGCCGACGGCCAGGTTGGCGAGATCGGCGTCCTGGCCGTTGGTCGTGAACACGGCGTGGCTCTGAAGTTCACGGAGAACGAGCACGTTCACGAAGTTGTTCTGCGGACGGAGAGTCATTTCGTCCGGCGCGACTGTACCGCGTTCGAGTTCGGGGTAAGTGTCGTGGTCGATCATGGTTCGATGTATCGTCGTTATTCGTCGTCCGATTCGTTCTGGTAGTGCTTGCGCTGGAGGCGGCGCGTCGCCGCGTAGAAACCGTCAGCGAGGTTGTTCTCCCGCCGTTTGAGCCGCGACGGCTTGCAGTCGAACATCTCGTCGAACACCTCGTTGACGAAGAATTCGGCGTACCGGTCGACGCGTTCGTCGAAGGATCCACCGTGTTCGCTTTCCTCGTGTCCGACCGGGTACACCTGCTCACTTCGGTCGGGGAGTTTTCCCACGCGACCGGCTACTGCGTCGATGGCGTCCTGTCGGGACGGTTCGTACGAACCGAACTCCTTGATCGCCTTTACGCTCTCGCGGAACACGCGTTCGATCGCGTACGGCTTGCGGTTGGTCGGGTCGGGCCTTATCACGTCGAACGCACGACGCGCAAGTTCGGATATCCTGTCGTGTATTTCCTGTGTCATGATCGTTAAGTTCAGGCAGTCGTCTCTCGTTTTACGAATCGATCGAGTATCCCCGCTTTTCGTCGAGGACCCGCGCTTCCTCGAGCAGGAAGTACGCGTCTTCGCCGTCATCGGCTTGCGCGAGTCGCTTGAGCAGGTACGACCCGGGAAGGAGCTTGTTCCGGGTCGCCCGCAGGTACTTGGCGAACAGTGCGTCCTCTCGATCGGCACCGTAGCCGAGTCGGATCAACGCGGCGGCGGCGGCGAGTCGGTCTCTGAGTTGAGATAGCGGGATATCCCGCCCGTAGAAGTCGTGGACCTGGGTGAATCCACCGCCGATGCGAGCGAACGTATTGAAATCCCGACCTCGAACGTCGGGAATCGGTGATCCCGAGACGACGACTCGAAGTCCGGTGTACGCGGCGAGCGCAAGCGCCGTGAACACACCGAAGAACTGGAACTCCGTGTCGTTGTCCTTCGGCTTGAAATACCCGAACGTCCGGGCTCCGTACTGACAATCCGGATCGAACCCCTGGTCGAGGGTCTCGATCATCGACCGACCGGTCCCGCTGTCGAGCAATGCAGCGACGAACGAACCAAGCAGTTCGGTTTCAGTTTGGCTACGTTCGGCTTCTTCGTCGCCGTTCTGAAGCGCAAGAACGGCGGACGCGAGTCGACCGAGTTCGGTCCGGGCCTCGTTCCGGAAGTTTTGCATGAACTGCGTGTACCGCCGCCAGGATAGTGGCGTGTAGAAGTAATCCGGTACGAGGTGAATCCATAACCGACCGGAATCACGGCGCGAGGATCCCGTCTCGCGGAGCGAGAGTTCGATCTGACACGGCACGCACGCGAGCAGTTCGTCGGGTTTGCCAGCGTCGACGGGGATATGGTTCGAGTATCCCGCTTGCAGCGTCGTCAGTGACTTCGGTGCCTGCATGTCGCTCTTCCGGCTGCTTGTCGTCCCGCGATTACAGAGGACGCACGTCTTGCCGCGACGGGTACCGTGATACTCCTCGAAGGGATCGCTGACGGAGTCGCCTTCGTCAGTAACCGTTCGGCCATCGACGGCAACGATGTCACGGATGTACGCGTCGAGTTCCGACTTGAGGTTCCCTGCACGGTCGGTTTCGACGATTTCGGGCCACTCATCGCTCAGGTCGTCGAGTCCAGCGACCACCCGGTCTCGAACGTCTTGCCAGTCGGTGACGCCTTCATTCACCAGCGCCTGGCCGATGCCGTAGGCGTAGTCCCACTTCCCACCGGCCGTCAGATCGAGTTCTTCGGCGGCCGTTTCCAGACCCTGCCGTACGGGATCGGAGACGCCGAACACCTCACAGGTCGCGGCGAGACCGGATACGTCCGCATCAGTCGCGTCGACGACCGGATCGATGAACGTCCGTTTGACCGTGTACGCGAGCCGCGCGAACCCGACTGGTTCACGCGTCCGATCGATCTCGAAGGGGAGATACGACTCCAGTTCGGCCATCGTCTCGGTCATGCTGTCGGTCGGCTCCGACTCCGGATCGGCGTCCGTCGCACTCTTGAGTGCGACCGCTCCCAGGACGGTGTTCGGCCCCGCGTAGAAGAAGTCCTGATCGTTGATCCCGTAGAATCCCTGCGAGCGGGTCGCCAGGTTGTCCACGAGTTGTCCCGCGTCCTGATACGCCGGATGGGCGTTCTGGACGTTCGTCTTCAGGCTCTCGAACACCTTCCCGACGAACTCGTCGTCCAGTTCGGGTTCAGGTGCGTTCTCGGGCGTGAGATAGACGCAACCGTCCTGATAGACGAGCAGTTTCTCGTATCCATAGGCTTCGAGGGTCTCCGAGACGGACGCGTTCACGAGATTCGTCAACACGCCCTTCACGTCGTCCAGGACGTGACGACGGAGTTCGAAGTCGGCGCCAGGGTATGCCGAGGCCACGGCGTCTTCGACCTTCGCTGCCGTTGCCTCCTCCGGCGTCTCACACGACGACAAGCCGTCCGCGAGTCGAATGAGTGGGCGATAGTCGTCGAACGTCGTCGTCGATTCCTCGTGATTCGCAGGCTTATCGTCGTGATGGTCGATGGCGCAGGAATGGAAGTCCTTCATCGTCAGCGAGTCGGCCCACTCGTCTAGATCGAACTGATCGACGTACGCCTCGATCTCGCTTTTCGGAATGTCGAAGCGCGTCTCTGGATCCTCGTCTCGCTCGCGGTCGAGTTTGTGGATGTCGTGGATCGTAAACAGCGCGATCACGTCCCGGAGTTCCGCCTCGTCGAACGAGTAGCCGCCGAGATTGTCGATTAACTCGTTGACGCGAGCGAGCGCCGCGACGCCGTTCCGGACGTGGTTGACGAGCGACTGATCCGTTTTTCCGTGTTCGAAGCTTTTCGCCGTTTTGAAGCCCCAGCGCGCGTTCACGAGCTTCGGATCGACGTCCTCCTGGAACGCGAGCACAACCCTGGCTTCGGTGCTGTCGGGATTGTCGTCGGACGGTGGCGTCCCACTTTCGCCCTCGTTGCCGGGGTAGTTGTCTAGTATGCCGACCATCGCTTCGAACTCTTCCTTGGCAGGCTCGGTTTGGTCCTCGCTCATGGTTTAGCCCTTCTCGATTTGTCGCGCGTCGAAAACTCTGATGCACCGTCTTGTACTCGGTAGCGTCCGCCGACTCGTTCTTGTGAACCGGTACTTTGAACCTTCACAAAGGGCTTGCTCGGCGACGAAGATCTCCACTCGTTTACCTTTGAATTCGGCAAGCCCCTCATGCGTCGTGAAGGTTTCCGGGTGTCTTTCGCGGTAACATTCCTTGATGATAGCGACTCTATGACCAATTTCCGTGGAATCGCACTGCATGGGTGTCTACATCTTTCATGGAGGCTCACCTTAGTCGTTGCGGGGCGAAGGTTAGTCAACTGACCCAGTTGCAAACCAATCTTTATGGGGGAATCGGATGATTCTTGTGGATTTCCCTTCCGACCATCAAGTTGTGTAAGTCTACAGGATGTGTTCAGTTGGCCATCATATTGGCTACCTCTGAAGGCCAGAATATTGGTATCAGGCCGACCGAAAGGTTGACTAGGAACTATCGGATAAATTGGGATGGAAACCTGGGCCGGGATTAAAACAGGGTCAGTCTCAAGAGACCAGTAGCAGAAAACCCATCTTGGGATGGTTACTTCTTTGTTAGACATTATTAGTACCCATTGACACACCCACGTTCCCACACCCTCTAGCAACCGCACTCCCCACCCCACTGAACTCCCCGAACAGCGCCAGCGCCACGACCGCATTCTCCACGGCTTCGCTCGCGTCCTTGAACGCGTAGCTACACTCACCTGTAAACCCCTGCCTGAAGATGTTACGGTTCTCGCCATCCTCGTTCTCCACTCTGTTCACGAGCACGCTATGGGTATCGTACGTGCGCGCGTCGGGTTTCTCGACGACGTTCCGCTCGATCTCCTCCCGACTCAGGTCCAGTTCCAGGTCCTCGGGCGCGGTCCGGTTCCACTTCCCCAACAGCGACTGGAACACGGGCACTCGATGCGGGAACATCGTCGTCACCTCCCCGCCGTCCTTGATGCAGGTCGCGGTCCGGAACTCGACGGTCACCTCGGGGTCCTCACTCTCCCCGGCACGATCCAGCAACTCGGCGTGGGTCGCGTTCTCGCTTTCGACCGTCTCGACGTGCAAGCTCCCGTGGGACAGCTCCAGCCGTTCGTTCTCCAGCACCAGCGCCTCGACGAGCGCCTGGAAGATTGCCCGGTCGTTCGGATCGACGACGCCCAGCGTCAACTCGTAGGTCTCGTCCGGTCGGACGGTCTTGTGGTACGGGCGGTCGCTCCCGCCGAACGCGCCCTGGAGGCCGCTGCTGTGCAGGCTCCCCAGCGACGAGTCGTGGACGCGCTGGCTGACCGCCTCGTCGACGTCGTCCAGGACGCCCAGCAACGACCCGTACACGGAGTACCCGTCGGAATTCGGAACCGGGAACCGCCCCTCCGGCCGGACCCCCACCGTAATTCTCCTCAATTGACACTTTTTCGAAACTGACTGTGACATTCCGATGCTGGACCGTACTGAATGGTCAACAATAAAATTATCGTCAATCAAACACTATTTCAAATTGTCGGGATCGACCGGCTTCGATTGCACGGTCGACGGCGATACGTCTATAGTCGGGGCGGACCATCGGGGAGTCGATGCGGACGTACGTATCGACGCTGGGGTACCACGGCGAGCGGGTGACGCGGCCGGTCGTCAAGCGTGGGCTCGACCCCGGGGACGAGGTGGTCGTGGTCCGGCCGGACGACGACGGCGACGGGCGGGCGGCCGAGGCCATCGATCACGTCCGGACGTTCCTGGCGGAGGTGGAACGGGACGTCTCGATTGCGGTCGAGCGGGTCGACACCGACGGGTTCGAGGCGGCGGTGCTGGAGTGTAGCGACGTCCTGCGGAGCGCCGAGGGCGAGCTCGTCGTGAACCTCGGGGGTGGAGCGAGGGAGGTGTTCCTCCCGCTGACCATCGCGACGGTGATGCACGCGCCGCTGGTCGATGAGGCGCTCCAGTACAGGGACGTCGACCAGCAGGTGCGGTCGTGGCGGGTCCCCGACCTGACGGCGTCCGTGCCGGAGTCAGGGTGGTTCGTGCTGGAGATCCTCGACGATGCGGGCGGCCAGTGCACGGTCCCGGAGTTGACCCGGCGCTCGGACAACAGCAAGAGCACGGTCGCGCGGTGGGTCAGCGAACTGGACGACCGGGGGCTGGTCGAGACCGACCGCGACGGGAAAACCAAGGTCGTGACCGCGTCGTTTACCGCCCGGCTGTTGCTCGAAGCGCGTGCCGGGGCGGCGCGCTGAGAGGCGTTCGTGGACCATTATAAAGTCCGTGTACAGCCCCCGTCCACGAAGTGACCCGGTCGGGAGAACGGTGCAACAACGTTTATGGGCCTGCTGGCCGCATTTCGACCCCCCGTTGCAGCGGGGAGAAAACCCAGAACGGGATTGAAACAAAACGGTTAGGCCATCGTTTCTCATGCCTCAATCTGTTGCAGCGGGGAGAAAACCCAGAACGGGATTGAAACAGCGCCAGGAGTTCGTCGAGCACGTCATCCAGAAGCGTTGCAGCGGGGAGAAAACCCAGAACGGGATTGAAACAGGTGTGGTCATGACGGGGGATACAGAGACGGCCGAGTTGCAGCGGGGAGAAAACCCAGAACGGGATTGAAACTGTCTCTTCCGGGCAACGGCGACGGTACTCGGCAAGGTTGCAGCGGGGAGAAAACCCAGAACGGGATTGAAACACAAAGATGGGTTCGAAGACGGTAAGAAACTCAGCTGTTGCAGCGGGGAGAAAACCCAGAACGGGATTGAAACGTTCTCCGTAGCTGCAGCTAGTGCGACAGGGAGCGACGTTGCAGCGGGGAGAAAACCCAGAACGGGATTGAAACTGGTTTTCGACGTGATTCCGAAGCCGCTGGGCCATGTTGCAGCGGGGAGAAAACCCAGAACGGGATTGAAACTGGACCCACTCGCTGCCGGTTGTGTGCCCGTCGTCGTGTTGCCGCGGGGAGAAAACCCAGACCGGGATTGAAACGGCGAATGGACCACCGACCTCGACCGCGTGCTTGGTTGCAGCGGGGAGAAAACCCAGAACGGGATTGAAACACGTCCAAAACCGGGCCGTCGCC
>CAYTAG010000098.1:0-12107 GCA_964435625.1 uncultured Halobacteriales archaeon
AGCACCGCAGGAGCGACTGAGCGAAGCGAAGGAGCGAACGAGGAGCGCAGCGAGGCCCGGCGGGTCGAGCGCCCGGGGGCTTTCTGCGTGTTGGTGACGAAGAACCCGTTCGCGGAGAGCATCCGGGGGGGCTTTCGAAGCGTTCCAACCACGAGATCGGACGATCTGAACACTGCCGCGCGAGCGGCGTAACCGTTAAACCGGCGACGCGCCGACCGTTCTCCCAATGGGAACCGACTCGGGCCTGCTGTCGACGCGGGTGAAAGCGCACCTGAACACCTTCTTCGTGGTGCTGGCGACGCTCGTGATCGGCAACGCCATCCACACGTCGGTCGTGACCGGCGAGCAGGCGGTGACGGCGTTTCCGGTCGTCGCGCAACTGGTCGTCGGCCTCGTGTTCGGGGTCGTCGGCGTCCGGTTCCGGAAGGCGCCCCGCGAGCACCAGCTGGGCGGCGCCACCGAGGACGAGGAAGAGGAAGAGTTCGACGAGGAACTGTCGCCGCTGGACGCCGAGAGCGTTGATCGCCTGGAAGAATGAGGAAAGTTTAACGGGGGCCTGCAACCACAGGGTACGTATGACGACGCTGAGAGAACGCGTACCGAAGCCCCTCCGGACCCCCCTGGGGATCCTGTCGTACCTGATCGCGCTGGTCGGGATCGCAGTGGGCTACGTGCTGGTGATGCTCGGGCTCATCCTGTACTACGACCTGGCGCTTGACGAAGCCATCAACTCGACCGAAGCGCTGACCGTGCTCGGGATCGGCATCGTGGTAGCGGTCATCGGGTACCTGGGCATCAAGGGCTTCATGTACTTCTCGTACTGAGGTTGGCCCATGTACGAGGTCATGGACCACCCGGAGGCGCCCGAGCCCGAGGAGATGGGCGAGTTCGTCGTCGAACCGGTCGCTCCCGGGAACGTCCGCGAGAAGCGCGAGGCCGGACTCACGCTCGTCGAGGAGAACCTCCTCCAGCACGACGACGTCGACGCCTACGTCGAACTCTCCGAGCCCGGTGACCGCGAGATGGTCGACGTCGGGACGGTGCTGTACCGGCTGGTGCAGATCTTCGGGACGCCCCAGTTCCCGGAGTACCAGGCCGGCAACGACATCAGCTGGCGCACCGACGACACGTTCAAGTACCTCTTGCGGGTTCGCAAGGGCGTCGACGCCCCGTCGCTGGACGACGAGGGCGCCGACGGGGACGGCGGCAGCGCGGAGTGGCTCGTGACGGTCTTCGACCACAAGGTCCGCCTCGGCGTCGGGCTGGCGGAGTGGCACGAGGATCCCGACGCCTCCGTCGAGGTCGACCCGGCGGAGGCGATCCCGCTCATGGCGGTCATCAGGCAGGGCGTCGCCGACCCCGTCCAGTGCGAGTACGAGGACCTCTGGTTCTGATGGCCCGTTTCGCCCTCGGCGAACTGGTGCCCGCCTGGCTCCGGGACGACACGGTCCAGTTGCTGCTGTTGTTGCTGGTCGCGTTGCTGGCCGCGTTCGGCAGCATCGCCAGCTTCGTGTTCGTCGGCGACGGCACCTCCCCGAGCAGGTTCGAACTCGGGCTCCTGGTCCTCTCGGTGTTCCTGATCTGGTTCGTGTCGTTGCTGTCCGGGTAATCACCCGGAGGTGACGTGCATCACGGCGAACGCCAGCGCGATCAGCCCGATCATCGCGCCGCCGAACACCGGGATGATGAACCGGTAGGGGTACAGGTCCATCCAGTACCCGCCGTAGGACGCCAGGACGAGCAACGGCACCGAGAGAAGATACAGGATCGACGAGAGGTAACTCGCCCACGTCGGGTCGTTGCCCGTCCGGGCGCCCCACCCGCGATCTTTCGCCGGCCGCTCCGGTCGGGGGGTATCGTTACCCATGCTTCGCGGTTGTCCCGGTCCCGGCAAAAACCTGTCGTCGCCGCAGGGGACCGATCAGACGTCGAGGTACCCCAGCACGAGCAACGCCGTCAGGTACCCGCCGAAGTACACCAGGATGAGGCCGTTCAGGAACCCCGGGAACGCCTCCCGCAGGTACTGCCTGGCGAGCGGTCCCCGGGCCGGCCCCGGGTACAGGACGTAAAGCGGGACGACCACGGCCGCCACCAGCGTCGAGACGGCGACGGTGAACCCGACCAGGGCCGCGACGATACTCTCCCGCGAATCCGGCGTGAGCAGGTACACGTAGGCCCCGGCCAGCGCCATCATCACCACCGGGTACCACGCCGGTCCCGGGACCAGGGGGAGGCCGTGCGACGGGACGAGGTCGTCGTGGACGTACATGAACGCGCCCATGCCCGCGACCAGTCCGGTCCCGACGCCGACGGCCGCCGTTCGGAGGCGCTGCCACGCGACCGAGACGTCCGCCGTCCAGGCCCCGTTCTCGTCGTACTCGGCGTCGGTCACGCGTCCTCACCCCCGCCGGGCCGGACGCCGATCTCGAACCGGTACTCCTCGATCCGCGCCCACGCGATGCCGGACACCGACAGCGACCCCGACTCCGCCGCCTCGACGGCGGCCGACCGATACTCGTCCCTCGGGGTTAGCCGCAGCGTGATCGTCTCCGTCTCGCCCGCCGGGATCGTTTCGTCAAGGCTCGTCGACCCGCGCACGACGGCCGTGTCGTTCACGAGTCCGTTGACGTTCACGGAGTCGACCGCCACCGGCCGCATCGTCGGGTTCTCGAACTCCACGTCGACGACGATCTCGACCGAATCGGCCGACCCCTCGACCCGGTAGTCGGTCACCGTGCCGGTGACAAGGTCGCTCTCGGCCTGCTCGGCCGCGAAGTAGCCCGTCCCCGTGACGGTGAACGCGACCCCGGTCACGGCCAGCAGCGCGACGAACGACCCGACGACGAGCCGTCGTTCGTGCCGCGGCGTCGATCCGTCCGAGCGACTGTCCAACATCGGTCAGTCGTCTGCCGTCGGCGGGTCCGCAGGTTGCCGTTGCTCGTCGGATCCGTACAGGTGACAGGCCGTCATCTGCTTGCCGGCGGGCCGGCGGTCCGGGCGCACGTTCTCGCAGACCGACCGGTAGGCGTCGTCGAGGCGCTCGTAGGCGGCCTCATGCTCGCCCTCGATCAGGCCGCGGGCGGACTCCCGCAGGCGCCGCTCGGCCTCCGAGGGGAGGTCGACCCGCGAGAGATCGACGCCCTCCTTGGGATCTTCACCGGGCATGCGGTGGCCCTCGGGCACGTCCAGCGCGAGGCCGCGCTCCAGCAGGGCCTCGACCATGCGCTCCTCGGGAGCGTCCGGCGGGAGGTCGACGTCGTCGGGGGTCAGGTCCTCGCGTTTGACCTTCAGCTTGAAGTTGATCACCCGGCGGAACGCGTCCTGGTCGCCCGGCCAGTCCTCGGGCGGGATGACCGACTCACAGCGCGGGTGGAACTTGCAGCCCGGCGGCGGATCCCTTGCACTGGGCACCTCGCCGGTCACGTTCGCGCGGTGGCGCTCGCGTTCGGGGTCGATCTTCGGCACCGCGTCGAACAGCGCCTTCGTGTAGGGGTGTTTCGGGTTCTCGACGACCTCGTCGGTGTCGCCCAGTTCGACCAGGTCGCCCAGGTACATGATGCCGGTCCGGTCGCACATGTACCTGATCAGCGACAGGTCGTGACTGATGAACAGGTAGGTGAGGTCGTACTCGTCCCGGAGATCCTGCATCAGGTTCAGGACGCTGGCGCGGATCGACACGTCCAGCATCGACACCGGCTCGTCGGCGACGACGAACTCGGGGTCGACCACCAGCGCCCGCGCGATGGCGACCCGCTGGCGCTCGCCCCCGGACAGTTCCCGGGGGAACTGGTCCAGGTAGGTCTCGGCGGGCGACAGCCCCACGTCGTTGAGCACCTCGATGACCCGCTCGCGGCGGTCGTGGTAGCCGTCGCCCATGTCGTTGATGCGCAACGGCTCCGCGACGGTGTCCAGCACCGTCATCCGCGGGTTGAGGCTCTCGAAGGGGTCCTGGAAGATCATCTGGACCCGCTGTCGGAACTGCCGTTCCTCATCGCGGGTCAACCGGGTGATGTCCTTGCCGTCGAAGAGGATCTCGCCGTGGGAGGGATCGTGCAGCTTCACCAGCAGCTTGCCCAGCGTGGTCTTGCCACAGCCGGACTCCCCGGCGATGCCGACGACCTCGCCCTCCTTGATCTCCATGTCGACCTGTTCGACAGCGTGGACCGGCTTCGGCGGACGCCGCAGTAGCCGGTCGGTCACGCCGACCGTGATGTCGAACAGCTTCGAGACGTTGTTCAGCTCGACGAGGGTGTTTCCGTGTGTTGCCATGTTTCCTCCTCTTTCGCTCGTTCACGCATCTCATCGAGTACGTCGAGTCGATAGCACGCCGACCGGTGGCCGACGTCCGCTTCCTGCTGGACGCGGCTCCGGCCCTCCGCGGCCGCCTCGGCGTCGTACATCGGCGGATGGTCGTTCATGCACACGTTCGTCGCGAACGGACACCGTTCGGCGAACCGGCACTCCTCGGCCGGCTCCGTCAGCGTCGGCGGCGTCCCCGGGATGGCCAGCAGCCGCTCCTGGGACTCCTCGACCGTCGGGAAGGAGTTCTGCAGGCCCATCGTGTAGGGGTTCGCCGGGTTCTCGATGATCTCCGTGGTCGTCCCCGACTCCATCAGCCGGCCGCCGTACATCACGCCCAGGCGGTCGCAGGTCTCGGCCATGACGCTGATGTCGTGGCTGATGATCAGCATCGAGACGTCGAACTGCTCTTGCATCTCCCGGATCGCGTCGAGCACGCGGTCCTGGATGATGACGTCCAGCGCCGTCGTCGGCTCGTCGGCGATGACCATGCTCGGGTTGCACGCCATCGCCATCGCGATGATCGCCCGCTGTTTCATCCCACCGGAGAACTGGTGGGCGTAGTCGTCAGCGCGCTCGCGCTCGATGCCTACCTGCTCCAGGAGGTCCCTGGCCCGCTCGTGGGCCTCCTCCTCGAGGGTCTCCGGTTCGTGGACCTGGATGGCCTCGACGATCTGGTCGCCCACGCGGTAGACCGGGTTCAGCGCGTTCATCGAACTCTGGGGGATCAACGAGATGTCGTTCCACCGCACCCGACGGACGTCGTCGCTGTCCAGGGCGGTGAGGTCCATCATCCCGTCGTCCCGCACCGGGTACCGGTCGTCCTCGACGACCTCCGGACGGACCTCGCCCGTCTCGGTCTTCCACTCCGGCAACACGTCGTCGTACCAGACGTGGCCGCTCTCGACGTACCCGTTGTCGTCCAGCAACTGGAGGATCGACTTCCCCAGCGTGGTCTTGCCACAGCCCGATTCGCCCACCAGCCCGAACGTCTCGCCGTAGTCGACCGTGAAGTCGACGTCCTCGGCCGCCTTGACGTCCGGGCCGTCCGTGCGGTATCGTATCGACAGGTCCTCGAATTCTAGTAGTGGCATGGTCTCAGTTCTGTGGGTTCGCTACGTCCTCCATCGAGAAGCCGATGAAGTAGAACGCAGCGGCGACGAGCGTGATGCAGATGCCCGGCGGCAACAGCCACCACCAGGCCTCGAAGACGTAGCCGTGCGACTGGATCCGCTGCAACATCAGGCCCCACGAGGCGGTCGTGAAGTCCGCCAGCCCGAGGAACGCCAGCGACGCCTGGGTGAGGATGGCGAACGCGGCGTCCTGGGCCAGGAACACGAACGACAGCGGGAGCACGTGCGGCAGGATGTGCCGGAACACGATCCGCGTGTCGCTCGCGCCGGCCACCTTCGCGGAGTCGACGTACGACAGCTCCTTCAGCGACAGCGCCTCGCCGCGTATCGTGATGCAGTTGTTGATCCAGGACTTCACCACGATGGCCAGGATGATGTTCGTCGTGGTGATGCCCCGCATCGCGACCAGCACGATGACCAGCGGCAGGAACGGCAGGCCGAGCATGATGTCGGCGATGCGCTGGATCGTCTCGTCGATCCAGGTGTCGCCGTAGTAGCCGCTGATCAGCCCCAGCGGGACGCCGACCAGGCTCGACAGGATGCCCGCCGCCAGCCCGATGTACAGTGCCGTCTGCGCCGAGTACACCAGCAGCGTGGCGATGCCGTTGGCCAGCGAACTGGAGTTCGTACCGAGCGGGGCGAAGAACGGATCCCCGAACGCCGGCGGATGGGGCAACTGCTCGACCTCCCCGGGGCGCAACCGCCGCTCGAACGGCGGTTCGCCGCGGAACGCCTCCCAGTCCAGCGAGTGGGGGGCGAACAGGTCCGGGAACAGCGCCCACAGCGTGAACACGGTCAGGATCAACAGCCCTGCCGGACCCATCAGGTGCTGGGTGAACCGGTCCCAGCCGCGGCCGAACCGCTCGATGCGCGGCCCCCACCGCTGTTTGATCGATTCGACGCGCGTCATGTCTCGGTCGCTCGTTGCCATTCAGGATTCCTCCTCGCCGAACTTGATCCGCGGGTCCAGGTACGTGTACGCGACGTCCTGGATGATCCGGCAGATGACCAGCAACGCGGCGAGCATGAAGAACACCGCCTGGGTCGTCGGGTGGTCGTTGTTGAGAACGCTGTCCAGGATGAGGTTGCCCATCCCGGGGTAGTTGAACACGTTCTCGATGACGACCGCCCCGTCGAGGATGAACGCGATCCCGACGATGGCCCCCGTCGCCACGGGGATGAGGGCGTTGCGCGCCGCGTGTTTGATCATCACCTTCCGCTCGCTGAGCCCTTTGGCCCGCGCGAGGAACACGTAGTCCTCCTCGGTGACGTTCTGCATCATCGTCCGCATGATCAGCATCGAGCCGACCCAGCCGATGGCCGTCAGGCTCAACAGCGGCAACGCCAGGTGCCACAGCACGTCCTGCATCGCGGTGATCGCCGTCCACTCGAAGCCCGTCCCGTACACTTCCTGGGGGAACTGCGTCCGCATGTACTTCGCGGGCAACAGGTCGAGTTCGAAGCTGAACAGCCAGATGAACAGCCACGCGATCCAGAACGACGGCAACGAGTACGCGATCAGCCCGCTGGTGAAGATCGACCGGTCGCGCCTGGTTCCGCGCCACCAGCCGAGGTACATCCCGACCAGCGGCCCGATCATGAAGCCCGTGATCGTCGTCGCCCCGAACAGGATCACCGTCCGCGGCAGCCGCCGCTCGATCAGGCTCCACACGGGGACGTTCCAGTGGGGCGACCAGCCGAACTCGCCGGTCTGGTAGTTGACCATGAAGTCGACGTACTGTTTCCACAGCGGCTCGTTCAGCCCCCATTGCTCCTTGAGCCGCTCGATCTGTTCCCCGGTCATGTCTGGCGACTGCATCGTCTGGATGAACGACCCTGGCATGCTGTGCAACAGCACGAAAAGGAGGGTCATGATCACCAGGATCGTCAGGTACGAGATGATCAGCCGCTGCGCGAGGTACTTTGCGCTAATTCGGGTCATGTGCTCTAACGGAAGGTCCCTTCCCGCTCGACTTGCAGGCTGTGCGTCGAAAATACGTCAAGGCTAGGTCGCTATTCCGGCTGGTAGGCGTTGTAGAAGTGCGACACCATGTTGGAGGAGCCCGGCGCCGGGACGCCTTCCAGGAACCCGGCGAACTCGTTGGAGTTGATCGGCCACTGGACCTTGCTGTAGCTGAACACCATGTACGGCGAGTCCAGGTAGATCTTCTCCAGGATCTCGGCGACCTGGGCGTTGCGCGTCTCGGCCTCCATCTCCTGACGGGCGGTGCTGATGCGCTCGTCGGCGGTGGCGTAGTCGAACAGCCCGTATCCCATCGGGTTGTTCAGCTGGGTTTCCGTCGTCCCCTCGCTGTGGTCGTCGGCGTTGTCGCCGTGGAACAGGCCGTACAGCGAGCCGGTGCCGAACGGGCTCATGTTGCTCCAGCCCATGTGGTAGAGGTCGAAGTCCTCCTGGGAGTAGACCCGGCCGAGCAGGGAGTTGAACGTCTGGACCTCCCGTTCGACCGGGATGCCCAGCTGGATCATGTTCTGGCTCCATTTCTCGTCGGCCTGGGTTAGCTGGGGCGACGACTCCGGCGGGTACATCAGGTAGGAGACCGGACCACCCTTGATCTCGGGGATCGTCTGGCCGTTGACGTACAGCTCCTGGTTGACGCCCGCCTCCTGGAGGATGTCGGACTGGACCTCGCCGAACTCGTAGTCGTGCAGGGGCTCGTTGACGGACGCGCTGACGTCGTGCAGCGAACCGGGGTAGTCCTGGCCGACGAACGTGCCGCTGTCACCCGTGATCGGTTCCCCGCTGGTGAGGAAGTTCCGGATGCCCTCGTAGTCGGGGACGCCCGGCGACGACTGCCGGAAGTTGTACGCATTGGTCGCGGGGTCGGTGAGCAGTTCGGTGTCGGCGTGGGTCTCCGGACGGATGGCCGTGAAGCTCGGCGGCAGCACGAAGTCGCCGTCGTGGACGAGGTCGCGCTGGAGCCGCTGGGTCCAGTAGACCTCGTCCCACAGCAGGTTCATCGCCTGCCGGAACAGGATGTCGTCGAACGGCGTGCGACGGACGTTGTACGCGAAGTAGCTGATCCCGTCGTCCTGCCCCTGGACCAGGCCGATGCTGTCGTCGTCCTGCACCTGGTCGTACTGCGAGACGCTGACGGAACCGTAGTAGGTGTCGATCTCGTCGTCCAGGAGATCCTGGTTCATCGTCGATTCGCTCTGGTAGATCCGGAACTGGATGGTGTCCAGGAACGGCCCGCCGCTCCGCAGGTTGTCGTGGTCCTCGATCCACGAGAGTTGCGTCAGCGGGTACTCCCCATCGTTCCGGAGGTTCAGCGCCGCGGAGGTGTCCGGTTCGTACTGGGTGAGTTCGGCGGCCCAGCCGAGGCCGACCAGCGAACCTTCCTCGCCCGGCGTCTTCTGTTCGAAGCTGTCGACGTCCTCCCACCGGTGCTGCGGGAGCAGCGGGACCTGCAGTTGCGAGGTCTCCCAGGTGCCGATGGACTGGGACATCGAGATGTGGACGTCCCAGTCGTTGTCGGCCTCCGAGACCTCGTTGATCGGGTCGACCGTCGTCAGGTACCGACCCGGCTGCTGGTCCATGAGGTACTGGTACGAGAACAGGACGTCGTCGATGCCGAAGTCCTCGCCGTCGCTGAAGGTGAGGCCGTCCCGGACGTTGAAGTAAATGTCCGGTTCGCCGCTCTCGACGTTCTCGACCGTCCAGTCCGTGTACGCGGACGGGCGGACGTCCTCGTACGTGACGGGGTCCAGCGCGGTCCCGTACGCCATGAAGTGGTCCAGGATGGTCCACGAGTACGACGAGGACGTCGACAGCGGGTTCAGGCCCTGCGGCGGCTGCGGGAGGCCGATGGTCAGCGTCCCGCCACGCGGGATCTCCTCCTGCTCGTCGACCTGTCCCGGCGTCGCCGTCTCAGTTGGCGTGCTATCCTCGGTCGGGGTGTCGGTATCGTCTCCGTCGCCCCCGGTACAGCCGGCCATGCCGACTGCCAGTGCTCCGGCCCCGGTCCCCATGAGGAACCGACGCCGATCAGTGTCTAACTTGCCACGATTGGTTTCTCGACCCGGCATATCCGCACCATGGGATAATATTGACTTAAAATTATGGATTTCCATTCGGGGGCCGCAAGTCCCGGCCGTCGGGGGATTTCGTCGGTGAGCGGACGTTTCGACTCACGTGATCGGTTCGCGGTTGACCGCCTTGAACAGCGCCCAGAACGTGATGGCAGCGGCCATCGTCGTCAGCGAGACCGCCGCTGTCCTCGGAATTCCCGCCTGGCCCTGTTCGGCCAGCAGCACCGACAGCACCCCCCAGACCGTCGCGATGCCGAATCCCATGGCCAGCAGCCACGCGGCCTCGACCTGTCGGTCCCGCCGCATCGCCACGACCGCCACCGTCAACACCAGGAGGCCCAGTACGGCCAGCGCACCCCGGGTCGTTACCATGTCCCCCCGTCGGGCGCGCAGCCACTAATACGTGTAGCTTTCACCCCGAAACGTTTCCGCGGGGCCGCCGCCACCCACGGCCGGGAACGTCCATTGCATCCGCGGCCGGGGCCGTCCGGCGGTCACGTCCGCCGGATCGGTCGGCCTGGCTGCCGTCGTCGCTGGCCACCATCCGCCGTCATCGCTGGTCGTCGTCGTACTCCTGATACGTGCGTTCGCGCATGCTCGCGACCGGTTCGCCGTAGTCGTAGCCGGGGATCACCCCCTCCAGGTAGGTGCCCTCGACGTAGTCGACCAGTGCCCGGACGTCGTCGGCACCCCGTTTCGGGTCGACGTCCGCGACGGTCGCGGTCACCACGACCGCCTCGCCCTCGACGGCGACGGCGGGGTCGAGGTCGTCGGTCCCGGACAGCGGCATGTGGGCGTCCGCCATCCGGCGCTCGAAGGTCTCCAGCCAGCCGTCCTCGACGACCGGCGCCACCTCGTCCTCGGCGGCCGCCGACAGCGTCGGCGCCCGGACCTCGACCGCGAAGGTCGGTGGATCATCCGACTCCACCGCCACCGCGGCGTCGAACGGCGTGATCGTCACCTCGTAGCTGCCTTCCCCGGTCGCCTCGAACGCCTCGTTCCGCTCGAACGCTCGCGCGACGCGGTCCGGTAGCTCGCTCATCGCCGAAGTGGTTGGAGGCCGGCGAGTAAAGGCTTCCCGGACCACCGGGACGACTCTGGCCCGCGTGGGACTCTGCTGGCCCGCATGGGACTACTGCCGGCCAGTGTCCGCGTGGGACTATTGCCGGCCCGTGTGCAGGCTCGCGTCCGCGCGGACGAACCGGCGGACGACGTCGCTGTACGCCCCCGGGCGGTCGAGGTTGCTGGTGTGGCCCGCCCCCTCGACGACGGCGACCCGGGCGTCCCCCGCGCTCGCGTGGTCGTCCTCCCCCAGGCGCATGATCAGGTCCCACTTGCCGTTGAGCACGAGTGCCGGCCCCGGGTAGGCGGCGAAGGCCTCCCGGAAGTCCGTCCCGGCGATCTCGTTCCCGGCAATGCCGAACTGCCGGGGGTAGAAGCCGTCGTCGGCGATCTCCGCCGCGACTTGCCGCGGCAGGGCGCGGCTCCGGACCCACTTCTCCGCGAGCCACTCGACCCCGCGGTCGACCAGTTGGCTCCTCGTCGCCAGGTTCGAGACCCCGGACGCGACCCGCGTGAGGAGTCCCAGCACCCCGACCGGGTTCGCGCTGCTGTCCGAGACCACGAGGGACTCGACCTTCTCCGGGTTCCGGCTCGCGTACAGCGTCGCCACGTACCCCCCGAGCGACAGGCCGATCACGTGCGCCTGCCCGTCGGCGACCGCCTCGACGGTCTCGTCGACGATCTGGAGGGCGCGTTCCATCTCGAACCCCTCGCCGGATCGCACGCCGTGGCCGGGCAGGTCCGGGGCGACGACGCGGAACTCCTCGGACAGCGCTTCGCGCTGGGGCGCCCACTGCTTACGCGTGAAGATCACGCCGTGGACGAACACGAGGTCGGGAGCGTCCTCGGGGCCGGTGACGTCGACGCCTCGCAGGACGGTGTCGCTACTCATGGGCGTTCCACGGTTGGTCCTCGGCACGGATAGGACTTCCACGGCGTCGGGAATCTCGTTCGCCGTCACTCCTCACGCTCGCGGATCTCCGCCCGCGTCACTGGCGGAACCATCTCGGGAGTGTATATGAATATATGCACATATATTCATATAACCCTCTGTCTCAGTGGGGGCGCGCCGACGACGTGTGAGGTTTCCGTGTGCACCGTTTGCTTCTGATGGGATTCCACGGTAGCCGGCGACCGCACCGTTCGCGTCGGTGTATTACAACGCGATTCGACGGCAGCCGACGACTAGGGATGTCCTCGCCCTCCCCAGCCGCGGGGTTGGGCCGGCGACCGCCAGCCAAGGTCGCCGGCCCGCCCCCGGCCCTCGCGCGCGTTGCTCGCGCGCGCCGAGAGCCTAATTTGGGCTGCGTGGCGCGCGCTGGTGAGCGTGTCGCCCCGTGGGCGACCGCGAACCGCTTTGCGCGCGAGGTCCCCGTGAGCCTGCGAACGGGGGCTCCTCAGAGCTTGCCTCTGACGGCGGATGAGCACCGTGCTCAAAAATCGGAGATTTTTGGCATCTCGGAAATCAGAGATTTTCGACGAGTCCGCAGGAGCGAAGCTCCTGCGAGATCCAGCGAGAGCTTCGCTCTCGCGCGACAACGAAGCGAGGAGCGCAATCGGCTG
>CAYTAG010000099.1:0-8418 GCA_964435625.1 uncultured Halobacteriales archaeon
CAGCACCTCGTCGATGACCTCCATGTTGCGGCTCATGTCCGCGCCCTTCCGCCAGGAGGGGAGGTCGACGAACACCTCGAACTCGGCCATCAGGACGATGGGCCGTTTGCCCTCGCGGGCGACCTCGACCAGTTTCTCGACACCGGTCACGCCGACCTGGCTCAGCCCGACCGTCACGTCCGGCCGGTCGGCCTGTACGTCCGGCAGTTGCTCGGTCATCTCCCCCGCGTTGGGCCGGGACGTGATTAAAAGGCCGGTTTTCCGGCGAACCTCAGTCCAGCTTCCCGATGGCCTGGAAAAAGTCGACCGCCGGCCCGGCGACCCGGACCGGTTCGTCCGCGCGCTCGACGGTCACCCGCTCGGGCGGGGACAGTTCCCGGCGCTCGCGGCCGTCGCTGATCGCCAGCGCGTCCGCGGGCGCCTCGACCTGGACGGTCACCGTGGCGTCGACCGGGACGGCAAGCGGGGGCATCGGCTCCTCGCCGGCCATCTCGTTGACGACGAGCACGTCCACGTCCGGGTGGACCAGTGGCCCGCCCTCGCTGAGGTTGTAGGCGGTGCTGCCCGTCGGCGTGGCGATCAACACGCCGTCGCCACGGCCGCTGGCGTACAGCGAGCCGTCGACCCGGACCACGTACTCGACGCCGCCACCGTGGCCTCGCCGCGCCCCCTGGACGACGACCTCGTTGAGCGCCGGCGGGAGCGCCCAGCCGTCGCCGGCGGCCCGGATGCGATCCAGCGTGCGCGACCGGACCGCCCCGGTCTCGCGGAACCGAGCGACCTCCTCGGCGACGACCGCGACGGCCTCGTCCGGCTGGACGGCGTTCAGGAAGCCGACCTCGCCGAGGTTGACCCCGACGATCGGCGTGGCGCCGACCCCCCTCGCGGCGAACAGGAAGGTCCCGTCGCCGCCGATGCTCACGACCAGATCGCAGGCCGACAGCGACTCGACGGGGACGCCCTCCCCGCCGAGCGCCGCCGCCGTCGCTTCGTCGACGTCGACGGCCACGTCGAGGGTCTCCCGGAGTTCGTCGGCCAGGGACACCGCCCGCGGGTTGCCCCGCTGGGCGACGATGCCGAACCTCATCGCCCCCCGGTTGGAGCCGCCCCCCCAAAACGGCTGCGACGCGGGCCGCCCCCGGCGGCCGAACCGTTTTTGGGGAGTGCACCCGGTACCGGACAGGTACCGGAATGAGCACCCACGCCACCGCCGAACGCGTCGGAGACCTGACGAGAGGGCAGATATTCACGTTGCTGGCGAACGCGCGTCGGCGCTACGTGCTGCATTACCTCCGGCGGGCCGGCGGCACCGCGGAGTTGCGGGAACTCGCGGACCACGTCGCCGCCTGGGAGGTCGGCAGTACAGTCGAGGGACTCACCTCCGACCAGCGCAAGAAGGTGTACACCTCGCTGCAGCAGACCCACCTCCGGAAGTTCGACGAGGCGGGCATCGTCGAGTACGATCACGAGGCCGGGCGGGTCGAGGCGACCCCTGCTGCCGAGGAACTGGAGGTGTACCTGGAGGTCGTCCCCGAACGGGAGTTCCCCTGGCGGGAGTACTACCTCGCGCTGGGCGCCGTCTCCTCGGCGCTGTCGTTCGTCGCCTGGACGGACGTCGGACCCTTCGCGGCCCTCCCGGACGTCGCCCTGGCGGGGCTGATCGCCGGAGCCGTGACCGTCTCGGCCGTCGCCCAGGTGTACCGCGAGCGGAACATGCGGCTGGGTGGGGGCGAACGGCCGCCCGAGATCGACGTCGATGACCGGTAGTCGACGGGATCGGTCCCGGCGGACACCCGATTGGCCCGCTCAGGCCGTGGCAGTGTCCGTCGCGAAGTTGTCCTG
Source organism: uncultured Halobacteriales archaeon (assembly GCA_964435625.1). Lineage (GTDB taxonomy): Archaea > Halobacteriota > Halobacteria > Halobacteriales > PXRE01 > PXRE01. The sequence continues at coordinate 1,843 of CAYTAG010000099.1, forward strand.
GACGTCCCAGGCGGTGACCGAGAGTTCGTAGGTCTCGCCGCCCTGGACGGTGTAGCCGTCGTTCGGCTGGATCGTGATCGCCGGGTTGTTGCCCTGGCCCTTCCGGGAGTACGTTTGCGTGTTCCCGACGCCGTCGGTGAGCGTGCCGACCACGTTCCCGGCGCTGTCGGTGACCTCGTACTCCACGCGGTCGCCGACGTAGTCGTTGAACGTCGCCTCGACGGTCTGGATGGTCCAGTCGTTCTGGTTGGCGTTCGCGCTGAACTTCTGGACCTTGTCGATGGTGACCGCGCCCTCGGTGTTGCCGCTGACGGCCGACGTCGAACGCGTCGCCTGCATGGAGAAGTCCGGGCCGACGGCGTCGACCGTGAAGGGGACCTCGACGCCGCCGACGCCGGCCTCCAGGTCGACCGTCGCCGAACCGCCGGGCGACAGCGTCACCGTGACAGAGCACCCGGAGGTGCCGCCGGGGGCGTAGAGGGTCCCTTGGGCGCAGTCGTTCAGCGAGACGGTGACGTCGACCGTCTGGTCGACGTTGTTCGTCAGGTCGACCAGCGGGGCCTGCTGGTTCTTCTGCACCTGGTCGCTGACCAGCATCGCGACGTACGCGCTGGAGTCGCCGACCACGTCGACGCTCGATCCGCGGGTCGCCGTCGTGTTCGAGAACCCGAACGTCTCCGAGGCGGCGGCGAACGTGCCCGTCGCTACGAGCCCGAGGGCGGCCCGGCGCGTGATCCGTTTGCCGTCGACCATGGTCAGGGTGGGGTGTCGACCTCGCCGAGTCTGTACTTGCGGCTCTGGTAGACGTGGACGGCCGCCGAGACCGCGAACGGGGCCACGGCCAGCGCGGCCCAGCCCAGCGCCGGCACCGGTCCCGTCGGCAGAATGCCTGCCCACACTGTGCCGAGGACGACGTACGCGACCGCCGACAGCCCGAGGTAGTAGACGCCCCAGGGGATCGAATCGCTCGGGACGACGTCCAGGTACACCTCCAGCTGTTCGGCGCGGTCGGTGAGTTCGACCTCGCCGTCCTCGTAGTGGATCATCCCCGCGTCGTCCAGCGTCGGAAGGTGGGTCTGCTGTAGCGACGTGTACACGCGCTTGCGCTCGGCCCACTCCAGTTCGTCGACCTCCTTGTCCTGCTCCCAGGCGGCGACCTGTTCGGCCAGGTCCGACAGGCTCACGGGCCGCTCCTCCTGCTTGCAGAAGTGGATCGCGTACCGCCGGCGGTGGTTGCTCAGCAAATCGAACACCTCCCCCTGGTCCGGCGAGCCGTCGTTGCTCGTCGCCATTCGACCGTGTACATAGAACGTACCGTTTCCCCCAGATAACGGTTTCGCCCGGTTTCTCGCTCGGAGAATGAAAGAAAAGTTGACATAATGCCACCCTAGAAAGCCGGGCTTTCGCCGTCTCAAATCCGTCTTTCGCCACCTCAAGCCCCCCAATACAAGGTAGGAAGAGGATATGGGGGACCTACGAGCGACGGGACGCTCGATGATACAATGAGAATGAATCGCAGGAACGCACTGATCGGACTCGGATCGCTCGCGGTCGGCGGCGGGGCCCTGTTCGGCTCCGGCGCGTTCAGCCAGGTGCAGGCCGACCGGACGGCGTCGTTCTCGGTCACGAACGACCAGAACGCCCTGCTCGGACTCAGCGGCGACGGCAGTTACGTGACCGAGACGGCCACCGGGCCGGCGAGCCAGAACACCATCGAGTTCCAGTTCACCAACCTGAACGACAACGCCACGTCGACGTTCGGCTCCGTGCTGACGATCACGAACAACACCCAGGACGGTGCCAGCAAGAACGTCTACGTCCAGGACGACGGGACGGTCACGCAGGACGGCGTGATCGACTTCGTCGACTCGGCGGGGACCGAGGGCTCCATCGTGGGGACCGCCAACTCGGCGACGCTGGCGGCGTCCGGCAGCATCACCTGCGACATCGTGATCGACACGACCGCTGGCGACCCCTCGTCCGTCGGCACGATTACCATCGTGGGCGAATAAATCGACGCCGTCGAGCGTCGCGTTCCCTCCCGGGGGTCACCACCGACGCCCGGCGGAGAACGAGTGGGGGCAGGAACCGACCGATCGCCGGACCGAGACGACGGCCGAACGACGCCCGGAGTTCCCGACACCGTGATCGACCGCTTGCTCGAACGACTCCGGACCTGGGGCCGGAGAGCCCTCCGCGGGACCGTCGGCGACCGTACCGGCGCGGCCATCTTCCTCGGCTCGCTCGTCCTGTTCGGGCTGACCTGGCGGATCGGCGTCTTCGTCAGTGACACCTACACCGTCGCGGACGCGATGGTCGCGGTGGCCGATGGCCACCTGTACGTCGACGAGGTGGTCTACGACCCCACCGGGACGGGCGACACCCCGCGGATGCACTTCCTGCACGGGCGGCTGTACGGCCGAAACTACGGCCAGATCGTCGCCTCGCTGCCGTTCCTGTGGGCGCTCGCTGCTGCGGCCCGGGCCGCCGACCTCGGGGTCGTCCTCCCGCTTTGCTGGTCCGCCCTGCTGTTCGCGTTCGCAGTGAGCGTCGGCCGATCCGTGGATCGGCCGCGCGCGGCCGCCGTCGGCGGCGGCGCGCTCGCGGCGACCCTCCTCGTCGTGAACCTCGCGTACGCGCGCCCGGTCGACCCCCGGTGGCGGCCGCTGATGGCGTTGCAACTTTCGACGATGGTCGCGGCGGCGCTGATCGGCGTCGTCGTCTACCGACTGGTCGCCCGGATGCACGGGCGCCGGGTGGGTGCATTCGCCGGGGTCGTCGCGGCCCTGGGGTCGCCCGTCGGGTTCTGGGCGACGATCCCCAAGCGACACACCGTCGTCGCGCTGCTGGCCCTGACGACGCTGTACTGGTTCTACCGGAGCCGGGAGGCCACCGACCTGCGAGCGGCGACCCGGTACAGGGCGCTGGCCTACGTGCCAGTCGGCCTCACCGCCTGGGTGTTCGTCCCCGACGCCGCGGTGCTGTTCGTCGCGCTCGTGGCCGTCGACCTCCCCACCGCGCGGTCGAACCACCCGCGCCGGATCGCGCTGGTCGGGGCCGTCTTCCTGGTCTCGCTGGCGCCCGCCATGGCGACGAACGCGCTCGTTTCGGGGAACCCGCTGCAGCCGCCGGTCGCCTTGCCCACCTACGCGGGACCGGCGAAGACGGTCGCCGCAGCGGACGGGGCCGGCGGGTCCATCGGCGGTGCTGGGGTCACGGGCGTCGTCGTCGGCCTCGCCGTACAGTTCGTCGGCAAGTTGCTCGCCGGCGTGGCGACGTTGCTGGACCCCGGACACCTCTTTCACGTCTTCGTCCGGGGTAACCTGGAACTCGGGTTGCACCGGTACGGCACCCTGCCGGTGAACCTCGCGGTGCTCGAAGCGATGCCGCTGGCCGGCGCCCTCCTCGCGGCGCCCGTCGTCCTGGTCCGGCGGATGCGAGCGGGAGACGGCCAGCGCGCGAGAGAGGGACGCGGTCGCCGATGGCGGGCCAGAGACGCCCTGCGGTCGCTCCGGACGAACCCGGAACGGGCGACGGACGCCCTGGCGCTGGCGTACCTGGCCGTGCTGGTGCTGGCGTACCTGCCGCGGTCGCTGACCTACATGATGTTGACGGTGCGGTACCTCCACCCGCTGTACCCGCTCTGTGCGTACCTGCTCGTCCGACTGGCGTTCGTCCGCGCGACCGTCGACCGCGAGTGGCGGCTGCTCGGCGGTGCCTACGCCGCGGTTCTGCTCGCCGGCGGGGCGGTGTTCGCCCTCGCGCTGGCGTCGTGGGCCGGCGACCTGGGCGAGGCGGTCCAGTTCAACGCCAGGGTCGCGCTGGCCGCGGCGGCAGCCCTCTGCTACTGGAGCGTGGTCGCGACGCTCACCGACGGCTACGAACGGCTGGGAGCCGTCTCCCTGGCGTTCGCCGGGGCGACGACGACGGCGTTCGTCCTGCTGGCCGCGTTCTCGTATTTCCCCTACGGCGAGCAGTTCGCGCTGCCGGTGGCCCGGACGCTGGCCGAACTGCTGGCGCTCTGAAGAGCCGCGCAGAACGGGGAATGGACCACCTCAAGCCGACCGTTCGGCCACCTCAAGCCGACCGTTCACCCGCGGAGGCGCACTCAAGCTAGGCGTTCGGCCCCGTCAAGTAACCTAATACAATGGGGGATCGGGCCGATGGGCGTTCCATGGACTCCCGGCTCCTCGTCGGCGCCGTCGCGGTGCTGCTGGCGGTCGCGGTGCCGGCCGCCGCCGTGACCGTCACCGGGAGCGACGACCCGGCAGACGTCGGGCCGGCCGGGGTGACGCTGTCACCCCACGAGGAGCCGAACGGGGCCTACGCCACGGTCAAGGACGGCGAACTGGCGGTCGACTTCGACCGGCTGAACGACCGGGGGCGGACGACCGCCGACGACGTTGCCGCGATCACCGCCCCCAGTGACGCGGCGGTCGTCGTGTGGGTGACCGTCGCCGACGAGAGCGTCGACGTCTACCGGGGCAACGACCCCGGACGGGCGCTCGACGGCCGCGACCACGCCGTGACGCTACAGCCCGGCGAGTCGGTCTCCGTCGGCTTCGAGGTCGACACCGGCGAGTCGGCACCCGGATCGAGCGCCGTCACCGTCCACGCCGATCCCGTCGAGGAGCCGTCCGGGCCGGAGCAACCCGACGACGGCGACGCCGAGTTCGTCGTCACGGACCTGTCGGCGCCGGACGAGACCGCCGTCGAGGAACCGGCCCGGATCGTCGCCACCGTCGAGAACGTCGGCGACGGGGACGGCGAGTACGTGGCCAGGCTGGTCGTCGACGGGACCGTCGTCGACCGGCGGACGGTGACGGTGCCCGCCGGGGAGACTCGGACGGTCACCTTCGAACGGGCGTTCGACCGGGGGGGCGAGCACGAACTCGGGGTCGGGGACCGATCCCGGACGATCACGGTGGCCGAGCCGCGTGGGCCGGCCGCCGCGTTCGAGACGTCCGACGCACAGGTCGTCGACGGCGAGATTCGGGCCGGCGAGACCGCCGAAATCGCCGTCACCGTCGTGAACGTCGGCGACGCCGACGGCGAGACGACCGTCGAACTCGTGGTCGGCGGGACGGTCGTCGACCGGAAGACCGTCGAACTGGCGCCGGGCGAGCGAACGACCGTGACCTTCGAGCGGTCGTTCCGCCAGCCGGGCGTCTTCCGGGTCGGGATCGGCGGTCTCGACGCCGGGGAAGTCACCGTGCTGTCCGGGTCCGAGGCCGACGGCCGCAGGCTCGCCAGCAGCCTCCAGACCGCGGCGGCGGGGCCGGTGCTGGTGCTGGTGTTGCTGGTGCTGGCGTGGCGATACCGCCGGGGCGGCACCTGAGAAGGGTCGGGTGACCGTCAGGTATATTCGTCGTTGAGCGGAACGACGGTGTGGATGGCTCGTCCGCGCACGGTTCGTCACGGGGGGCTGGGCCGGTGAGCGGCCGGTCGCTGCTGGGGACCGCGGCGACGGCGATCCTGGTCGCGCTGGTCGTCGGCCTGCTCGCGGGCCAGGTGCTCGGACAGCCGGTGCTGGTCGGGTACGTGACCACCGACAGCATGGAGCCGACCATCGACGCGGGCGACGGGTTCGTGGCCGTCCCCTCCTTTCTCGCCGGCGAGCCGGAGGTCGGCGACGTCGTCGTGTACGACGCCAGGGAGCTGCACGACAGCGGGCTGACGACCCACCGGATCGTCGGCGAGACGGAGGGCGGCTACGTCACGAAGGGCGACGCCAACCCGTTCACCGACCAGGACGACGAGGAACCGCCGGTCACGGACGGGCAGATCGTGGCCCACGCGCTGCAGGTCGACGGCGGCGTGATCACCATCCCCCACCTCGGGACGGCCGTCGAGACCGTCCAGGCGACGGTCGCCGCGCCGTTCGGGGTACTCGACCAGCGGCGCGCGGGGACGGTGCTGGTCGCACTCGGGATCGCGCTGTTCCTGCTGGCGGGCACGGTCGGCGAACGGGGACGCCGGGACACCCGCCGCTCGCGGAACCGGCCGGACGTCGTGGCGATCCGGACGGTCGTGCTGGTCGCGGTCGTCGTCGTCGCGGGGGCGGCGACCGCCGCGATGGTGCTGCCCGCGGGCGTCCACGAGTTCGGCGTCGTCGCCAGCGAGGACCCGACCGGGGAACCACACGTCGTCGAACCGGGCGGGACGGCGACGGTCACCTACGAGACCCACAACGGCGGCCTCCTGCCGGTGCTCGTGATCACCGAACCGGCCAGCGGGGGAACCGCCGTGGAGCCGAGAGACGCCGTGCTCGGCGGCGGCGAACGGGTCGAGACGACGGTGACGATGGCGGCGCCCTCGCAACCGGACGCGCAGTTCCGACACGTCCGGGAGTCCCGGTACCTGCTTTTGTTGCCGCCGCGGGTCGTCGCGGCCCTGCACTCGATCCACCCGCTGCTCGCGCTGCTGGCCGTCGACGCCGTCGTGGGGGCGTTCGTCGTCTCGGCGTCGGTGGCCGTCTTCGGCACCGGCCACCTCCGGTTGCGGTCGAGGGGGGATCGGTCGCTGGCGACGCGGCTGCGACGGCGGTTGCGGTGACCCCGCCCTGGGACGGCGGTT
>CAYTAG010000099.1:8518-12023 GCA_964435625.1 uncultured Halobacteriales archaeon
CCGCCCTGGGACGGCGGTTCCGGTAGCCCCGCCGGTCGACGTCGTCGGCCGTGCGTGATCGACCGCCCGCGGGGACGGGGGCGTTCTCCCGGGGAGGAAAAACGAGCAAAGCTTTTAGCCCCTCGGGTCGGCAGATTGATAGACGCCGCGAAAGCGGAGTGGGAGGAGAGACGCCGGGACGAGGCCGGCGGTCGGACCCGTGGTCGGGTCCGACCGCGGGGGACCGGTCCGTCGAGGGCCACCCGGCGTCGGAGACGAGCATGATCGACAGCCCCCGACTCAGACTACTGGTTGGCACGCACGGGTTGCGCCTCGCCGCCGCGCTCGTGGTAGTCGCCGCGCTGGCGATCCTCTCGGCGGGATGGCTGGCGTTCGCCCCGCCGACCGAGACGGTGACCCAGCAGGGCCACCAGCAGGAGGTCGTCACCACGACGGCCACGAGCGCGGTCGTCTCGACGCAGGGTTCGCTGTGGCCCGAGGGCACCGAACTGCGGGAGAAGCCGGTGTACCTGTTCAACGCCACGCCGGAGGTGACGGTGACCGCCCGGACCGAGATCGAGGGCGCCCAGCGGGCCGCCGTCGACCACGAGTGGCAACTGACGCTGCTGGCCGAGAACGACGGCGAGGTGTTCTGGACCGAGACGGAGACGCTGGCGGCCGAGACCCACGAGAGGACGGTCGGCCAGACGAACACGACCATCGACGCGGCCGAACTCCGCGAGCGGGTGCAGCGCCAGCAGCGCAAGGTCGGGGACGCGGGGACGGTCAGGGCGGTGCTCAGGCTGACCGTCGCGTACGAGACCGACCGCTACGACGGAACGGCGACCCTCTCGACGCCCGTCGAGTTCCGGGGTGACGCCTACGCCCTGCCCGCGGACCTCTCGGACCGCAGCCAGCACTCGACGCCGGTCCGGACCGAGGTCACCCGGCCGGCCGACCGCGGCCTCGTCTTCGGCCTGGGCGGCCTCGGCCTGCTCGCGCTGGCCGGCGCCGCCGGCATCGTCTCCCAGCGGCCGGACACCATCGACGTCGACGCGGCCCGCAACGAGACGTACCGCCGGCAGTACGCCGAGTGGATCTCCCCGGGAACCATCCCGGACGGGCTCTCCCAGGCGGTCGTGAGCGTCGAGTCCCTGGAGGACGTCGTCGACGTGGCAATCGACACGAACGAGCGGGTGATCCACGACACCCGCCGGGACCTGTTCGCCGTCATCAGCGACAACGCCGTCTACTACTACAGCGTCGAGGGCAACTGGGAGGAGACGATGTTCCCCAGGTTCGACCTCCCGGAGTCCGACGATCCGGGGGCGACCACGGGGCCGCTGGCGCCCGACGGCGACGGTGGCGACTACGACGATGGGGCCGAGGACTTCGAGGAAACGTTCGATGGCGGGGAAGGTGACTCGTCGTTCGACTCCCCGGACGAGAAGTGAGCGGTCCGCCCGGCGAGGAGTGACCGACCGGACCGTCGAGGGGCGAACGGTCCGCCGAGGGCGTCGACTCAGCGGACGACGGTGACGGGGATCGACGAGCGGCGGACGACGGCCTCGGCGACGCTGCCGAGCAAGATGCGCGAGACGCCCGAGCGGCCGTGGCTCCCGACGACGATCTCGTCGAGGCCCTCGCGTTCGGCGTACTCGACGATGGTCTCGGGGGGTCGGCCGACCTCGGTCGCGGTATCCAGTTCGACCCCGGCCGCCTCGGCGCGGTCCCGGGCCTCCGCGAGCAGGTCATCGGCCTCCTCGCGGGCCCGCCGGTACCACTCCTCGCTGGCGAACGGATCGCCGACCTGGACCTCGTAGCCGCCCTCCACCGGGTCGATGACGTGCAACGCCGTGACGTCGATCCCCCGGCGCTCCTCGATGGCGTACTCCAGGGCCGCCCACGACTGGCTGGACCCGTCCAGCGGGACGAGGACGCGGTTCGTCACGCGCTAACGTACGTGCCACGGCGGAAAAGTACCCGGCGTCTAACCGGGCCGGCGCCGACACCCTGCCCCCAGATACGTTCGGCACAGGGGTGCGCGACCGGACCCCAAAACCCATTATTTCGTCGTCCGTGCCCGGAGACGATGTCACCGAGCGCCCGTCGAGACGTCCTCCGGGCGGGCAGTCTGACGCTGGCGGCCGCCCTGGCGGGTTGTACGTCCTATTTCGGCACCTCCACAGAACGTCAGCCAGAGTTCGATACACCTCCTCCTGGAGAGTGCGAGGCCGTCGACCTCCGGAAGTCCGGGCCGACCGAGGGTGGCCTGGAGCCGGTCGAGTATCCGGCGTACCCCGAGGAGGTGACCGCCGAAACCGCCCGCTCGTTTGCACGTGACTTCGAACACGCGTACCGCCGCAACGAGTTCGTCCAGCGCTACGAGGACACGTGGTCCGACGAGTTGACTGTGTACGTCGAGGAACCCGAGCTAGTGGACGAGCGCGGTGGGGAGGACGTCGTCAGGGTCGACGGGGAACTGGTCCACGGGGATTCGGAGCCACCCGAATCGGCGACCGGAACGGCGCGGCCGGCCGGGAGGGACTCCTTCACGGCCTGGTTCTACCTCGCTGACCGCTACGCGATCCGGTACGCCAACCCGAGCGCCGAGGAACCGGACTTCGAGTACGGCGAGGTCGTCGTCTGTGAGGGGTGATATCGGAAACCATCAGAGAATCTCGGCGTGCGTTCGGTGGTGGTGTGATGGACTGGCGTCCCGCGGCATCCGGGGACTAGGGGTCAGCCTCACCCTCCCCAACCGGTGTGCTCGGCCCGGCGGCCCGCAAGGGGGCCGCCGCGCCTCCCGCGACCCTCGCGCGCGTTGCTCGCGCGCGCCGTGGAGTCAGGCCAACTGCGAGAAACCCGCCGGTGACTGCCGAGTTCTACCGTCCGCCGTGTCGCGTCAGGCACTTCGAGAGGCCGATCAGTTCGACGGGTTCGGAGTTGTCCGGCGAGTAGACGACCATCCCCCCCTTCTCCATGTAAGGGACCCGCCCCTCCAGGTTCGAGGGGATGTTGACCGCGCTGATGGCGTCCTCGTCGCCGAGGTTGAGGACGACCCGGGTGTTGACCTGCTTGAACACCGGGTCCGCGACGTCCTGGGGGTCCTGGGTGATGAGGAACAGGCCGAGTCGCTCCTTGCGGCCCTGCTTTGCGGCCTCGGTGAACTTGCGGATGACCTGGCCGGCCTGGACGGTGTCGGCGTCGGTGAGGAAGTTGTGGGCCTCGTCCATGCCGACAACGAGTGGGGTCTCCTTGATCCGCTCGTGGAAGGGGTCGTTGCTGAGTTTCTGGTCGACCAGGAGGCTGGACAGCGCCAGGACCACGACCTCCGTCGCTCTGCTGTCGGTGACGTGGTAGGTCGGGACGACCGTGAGGCCGCCGGGGCGAACGAACTCGTGGACCAGGTCGGTGATCGGCGGGGCGTCCTGGTCGAAGACGGCGCCGAACCCCCGCACGCGGCGCAACACGGCGTCGAAGGTCGCCTCGTGGACGCGGCCGGACTCGTCGAGTTCCTCCCGGA
>CAYTAG010000100.1:0-11988 GCA_964435625.1 uncultured Halobacteriales archaeon
CCACCTTCATCAAGATGGCCGGCTCCGAACTGGTCCACAAGTTCATCGGCGAGGGTGCCAAGCTCGTCCGGGACCTCTTCGACGTGGCCCGCCAGCACGAACCCTCCGTGCTGTTCATCGACGAGATCGACGCCATCGCCAGCAAGCGAACCGAATCGAAGACCTCCGGCGACGCCGAGGTCCAGCGGACCATGATGCAACTGCTCTCGGAGATGGACGGCTTCGAGGACCGCGGCGAGATCCGGATCATCGCCGCCACCAACCGCTTCGACATGCTGGACCGCGCGATCCTCCGGCCGGGGCGGTTCGACCGCCTCATCGAGGTCCCCAAGCCCAACCTGGAGGGTCGCGAGAAGATCTTCCGGATCCACACCCGCGAGATGAACGTCTCCGACGACGTCGACTTCTCGATGCTCGCTGCCGAGGCCGAGGACTCCAGCGGCGCGGACATCAAGGCAGCCTGTACCGAGGCCGGCATGTTCGCCATCCGCGACGACCGCACGGAGATCACGATGGAGGACTTCCGGGACGCCTGGGAGAAACTCCAGCAGGAAAACGAGGACGGCGAGATCTCGAAGACGTTCGCCTGACCGCGACTTTCTACCAGTAGGACGTGTCCCCTCCGGCGAATCGTTCGCCGTAAATCCCGAGTCCGAAGAACACGACCACCACCAGCACCAGCACGGCCATCGACGCGACGTCGTCGACCAGCGACCGCCCGAGGACCGCCAGCGATCCGAGGACGAGCAGTGCGACCAGCAGCGTTCCCGCGAGTCCGGTGAGCCTGAGCCTCGCCATGGCACGGAGTGCGCGGGCGACCGGTAAAAATCCGGCCCCTCCGGCGTCGCCGAATGGCCGCATTCAAGTCGCCGCGGACCCGACGCCCGGGCATGTCCGTCGTCGTCGTGCCCGCCGACCCGCCCCGCGAGGGACTCGTCCTCCCGGAACTCCCGGAGACGTCGCCGCTGTCGCCCCGCCAGGCCGCCGACCTGTACGCGGCGGCGTTGAAGGACGTCGCCGTCGCCGTCGAGGACAGCGGCGGCGACCTGCTCGTCAACTACCGGCCGGACGACCTGCTGCCCGACCGCCACCGGGCCGAGGAGTCCGCGGAGGCCGCGGTCAGGGCCACGGTGGCGACCGCCCTGGGCGACCTGGAGGAGGTCCGCTTCGAGGAGCAGGTCGGTTCGACGTACTCGGCGCGGGTCGGCAACACCGTCACCCACCTGCTGGAGCAGGAGGTCCCCGGAGCGGTGCTCGTCGTCGATCCGACGGCCGTGCTTGCGGGTCGCACGGTCGTCGACGCCGCGGCCATGAAGTCCCGCCGTAGCGAGGTCGTCCTCGGTCCAGCACCGGGCGGTCGGGTCCACCTCGCGGGTTTCACCGAACCCATCGACTTCGAGGACGCATTCCTCTCGGCGCCGCTGTCGACCGTGGCCGAGCGGGCCGCGTCGGCGGGCCTCGGCGTCGACTTCGTGGAGTTCTCCCCCGTCGTCGAGACGGGCGCGGACCTGGTGACGCTCGTCTCCGCCCTCCGGGCGCGGATGGCCGCCGGCCGCGCCGTCCCGGACCACACCGCCGAGTTCGTCGAGGACCTGGACCTGGCGGTCGTCGACGGGACCGTCGCAGTCGGGACCGAAGGGACTTAGAACCGCGGCGCGGTACCTCCAGCCGTGGTGGGATGGCGGAGCGGACCATCGCGCCTGCCTTGAGAGCAGGTGGCCGGAAGGCCTCCTGGGTTCGAATCCCAGTCCCACCGCTTTCTCCGTCGGATGGGTCCCCGAACCCGAGCGGAACCGCTTAGTGGCACGTCGGCGTCGCACTCGCTATGGACCGACAGCAGCAGGTCGCGACGTTCGTCGACGAGCACGACCTCGAAGCCGATCCGGCCCACCGGATCCTGGACCTCGTCTCCGAAGTGGGGGAAGTCGCGAAAGACGCCGCGACGTCGACCGACTACGGCGCGACCCCGGCGGAACTGGACGTGAACGCCGACGAGGTGGGCGACGTGCTGTTCGCGGTGCTCGCGCTGGCCGAATCGCTGGACGTCGACGCCGGCGAGGCGCTGGACGAGGCGCTGGCGAAGTACGAGGACCGACTCGCGGACAGGGGATCGGCCGGGTCGGGGGAGTGATCGTGACAGCCGTCGAGTCCGGCGTCGTCTGGTGAACCTATTTCCGTCCGTCGGACGCACCGACGGGTATGGACCTGGCCATCCGGGGATCCAGACTGCTGACGTTCAGGGAGGGCCGGCCGAACGTCGTCGAGGGCGGCACGGTCGGCGTCCGCGACGGCCAGATCGTCTACGTGGGGCCGGACGCCGGCTTCGAAGGGGGTGCCGACCGCGAGATCGACGGATCGGGGTACGTGACGATGCCGGGACTCGTGGACGCGCACGTCCACACCGGCCTCACCCTCCTGCGCGGAGCCGCCCAGGACGTCCACGAGATCGAATGGATGAACCGCGCGCTCGGACCGCTGGCGGGCCACCTGACCGACGACGACAGGGTAGCCGGCGCAAAGCTCGGCGTCCTGGAGGGGTTGCGGTCGGGAGTCACGACCTTCGGGGAATTCGCCAGCGACGTCGGCCGACTCGTCGAGGAGGTCTACGAGCCCTGGGGCGTGCGCGTGGCGGCCACGGAAACGATCAACGCCATCCCCGACGACGCGGAACTCGATCCGGATACACCCTACCCCTTCGACCGACGGAAGGGTCGGGCGGCGCTGGAACGCGCCGACGCGCTGGCGGACGACTACGACGACGCCGACCTCGTGCTCCCGACCTACGGCCCGCAGGCGCTGGACATGGTTCCGCTGGAACTCCTGGAGGAGACGTTCGCCCAGGCCGCCGAGCGGGACCGGCGCGTTCACGTCCACGTCGCCCAGGGGCGCCGCGAGCGCCGCCAGATCGAGGCCCGGTACGGAGCCGACGCCTCGACCGTCGGCGTGCTGGACGAGAACGACCTCCTGGACGAGCAGTTGATCGCGGTCCACTGTCACGACGCGACGCCGGACGAGCGCGAACGCCTCGCGGACTCGGGGGCCGCCTACGTCGGGTGTCCGAGTTCCATCGCCGCCATCGACGGCGTGACGCCGCCGGTCGAGTGGTTCCGGCGGCGGGGCATCCCCGTCGGCCTGGGCACCGACCAGGCGCCCGGCCCCGGCGGCCACGACATGCTCCGGGAGGTCCGCACCGCGGCGCTCCTCTCGAAGACCGTCCACGCCGACCCGACCGCGCTGCCGGCCTGGCACGCACTCCGACTGGCGACCCTCGGCGGCGCTGGGGCCCTCGGACTGGACGACCGGATCGGGTCGCTGGAAGTCGGCAAGCGCGCGGACCTCGTGCTCGTGGACGCCGCCGATCCGGGCGTCGCGCCGGTGGTCGACGAACCGTTCTCGACGGCCGTCCCGAACCTGGCCTACGCCGCCACGCGGGCCGCGGTCGACACGGTGGTCGTGGACGGCAAAGTTCTCCTCAGGGACGGCGAGTTCGTCGACGTCGACGAACAGGCTGTGATCGCGGCGGCCCAGGACCGCGCCGAACGGGTTTTCGAGGAGGGAGCCGACGACTGGCGGGCCGCGAGGTCGACGCTGGTCGACCGCGCCGACGAAGGGTGGCTCTGAGGCGGCCCCGGCTACAGCGCGTCCTCGTAGGCCGCTAGCGCCGCCTCGGCGCCTTCCGCGAGGAACGCCGCGTCCAGGCCGACCACGAGGAAGTCCATGCCCCGGTCGAGCCAGTCCTCGACCGCGTCGGGGTCGACCGCGAGCGTCCCCACCGGAACGCCTACGTCCTCGCCAGCCGCCGCGATCCGTTCGACGGCGTCGACCACCTCGGGGGCGCCGGTGTCGGGGAACGCGCCCAGCGCCGCCGAGAGATCAGAGGGCCCGACGAACAGCGCGTCGACGCCCTCGACGGCGGCGATGTCCGCTGCATTCGAGAGGCCCCGTTCGGTTTCGACCTGGACGACGGTGAGCAGGCGGTCGTTGGCCGTCTCGACGTATTCCAGGAAGTCGTGGGTGTAGTTCGACGCCCGCGTGGCGGCGATTCCCCGATCACCTTCCGGTGGGTACCGCATCGCACGGACGGCCTCGCGCGCCTCCTCGGCAGTCTCGACCATCGGCACGACCAGGCCGGCCGGCCCGGTGTCGAGCAACCGCTTGATGCGAACGGGGTCGTTCCAGGGGACCCGCGCCAGGGCCGCGGCGTCGCCGTCGGCGGCCCCGACGGCCCGGAGGACGTTCTCCACCGTCTCCAGGCCCGTGGCCGCGTGCTCGGTGTCTACGACGACGAAATCGAAGTCGGCGCCCGCGAGGATTTCCGCGACCGCCGGATCGCCGATGGAGAGCCAGGTCCCGACCACCGGATCGCCGTCCCGGAGTTCGCTCGGGAAGTCGGTCATGGCTGCCGATTCGACGGCCCGCGGGAAGTGTCTTTAGGAGACGGCGACGTCGCACCCTGCGCACCGGGACTGTTCAGATACGCGGTGGTGACCGGCACAGCCACCGGATCGGTGGTGGCCGGCACAGCCGCCGGTCGACGGTGGCCGGCACAACTGCCTGGCGAAGGTAGCCGGCACACCCGGCAAAGCGTTGGTGGCCGGCACGATCCACGCCGGGCGGGACTGAAAGGGGCCGGGCGCTCGATTCCGCCCGGACGACGCAAGCACCGCAGGCCAGCGGCCGAGGAGCGCAGCGAGGGTCCCGCGAGCGTGCGAGCGGGACGCAGCGAGAGCTCGTCTCTCGCCAGCCCCGGCGGGTCGAGCGCCCGGGGGCTTTCGAGGTGGCCCACACAGAATCCGGCTTAACTAAACACTACCCGCACACCCACGCGAAGGTTCAAATGTGATGCCGGGACCACGCCCGCCGTGATCTGACCGTCGCCGCGGAGCGGTCTGCGGGTGCGCGACGCCGCCGCTCCGCGTCCTTCGTCGTCACGGCGTCGCCTGTTCGCCCCACAAGCCGGGTCGACCTCCGGCCGGCCGGTCCGCCACTGCCCTCCGAGCGGTCAAACCAGCACCCGCTCCAGGTCCACGACCGTCCCCTCGTCGGCGTCCGGGTCACCGATCAGCCGTCCGAGACAGACCGCCGCTCCGTCCGGGGTGTAGCAGGCGACCAGCGGCGAGTCGTCCCCGGTCCCATCAGCCGCTGAGTCACCGGTATCGGCTCCGTCCCCACCCGTCTCCTCGACGTCAACCTCGATGACGCCAGGTGCGTAGACCGGCGCCCCCTCCGCCACCTCGCGGGCGGCGCTCGGCGCGATGGTCACCGACGGGAGGTGCGAAAGCGCCCGCTCGGCCGGGTCGACTACCCGCCGCAGCGGCCCCTGGTCACCGTCCTCGCGCCAGGCCGCCAGCGCGTCCACGAGGTCGTGCATCGTGACCAGGTCACGGTCGTCGAACGGGTCGGTCGCCGTCCGCCGGAGGTCGCCCATGTGCGCGCCCGTCCCCAGCGCCAGCCCGAGGTGGTGACACAGCTTCCGGACGTAGGTACCGGACTCACAGCGGATGCGGAGCAGGATCTGCCGCTCCCGGACGTCTAGGGCCTCGAGTTCGTACACCTCCCGGACCCGACGGCGCCGAGCGACGGCGCTCTTCCGCGGCGGCGTCTGGTACAGCGGCGCCTCGAACTCCGCGATCACCTCCGCCAGCGAGGACGGGGGAGGGCCGTGCAACTCGAGGACGGCCACGTACTCCTTGTGGCCTTCGAGGAACACCTGCGCCAGCCGCGGCGCCTGTCCGAGCAGGACCGGCAGACAGCCCGTCACCTTCGGGTCCAGCGTCCCGCCGTGGGCGGCCTTCTCGACGCCGCGGTCCCCCGTCCGGGCTTCGAGCGCGTCGCCGACGGCGTCCCGGACCCAACCGGTGACCTGGTGGGCCGACGGGCCGGGCGGCTTGTCGAGGTTGACGACGCCGAACGACAGCAGTTCGGCGGGGCTGCGTTCGTCGGGTGGGCCACGCAGTGCCATCAGAAGTCGTAGGAGACGCCCTCGACCGGGAACTTGCCTTCGTCGTCGTCGGGGTCGTACGCCTCGATGGCGTCGACGAGGACGTCGACGATCCCGTCCGGACCCCAGCGCGCGGTGTTGAGCGTCAGGTCGTAGATCGACCGGTCGTGGATGTCGATGTCGTAGTACTCCAGGTAGCGTTTGGCCTCGCTCTCGGCCCGGGCGGTCGTCTCGGTGCGGGCATCCGAGACGGCCCGGTCCTCACGCTCGGCGATGCGCTCGGCCCGGACGGACAGCGGCGCGTCCAGCCAGACCCGGAAGTCGGCGTGATCGCCGGCCAGCCAGCCGGCCAGCCGCGACTCCAGGACGAGGTCGTCGCGTTCGACCGCGAGTTCGCGGAGTCGACGGTCCAGATCACGGTCGATGTCCTCGTCCTCCTCGGCGAGGCGGTTGAACTCCAGCGGCGTGTACCCCCGTTCGTCGGCGAGTTCGCGGAAGATGTCCCCGCCGCTGATGTACTCGAACCCGAACGCCGCCGCCAGCCCGCTCGCGGTGGTGCTCTTGCCGCTGCCAGGCGGTCCGGAGACGGTGATCAGCATACCTCACCTGGGCGGCGTCCGGAGAAATAAGTTGTGAACCCGATCAGCTGGTCGGCATCACCGAGAGGTCCAGGGACTTCCGCAGGATGTTCGTGAACGCCATCGAGCACAGGAAGTACCAGACGATCCACAGCTGCATCGGCCCGAGGACGCCCTGGCGCCAACCGGTCTCGCCGAGCAGGGGCGCAGTGATCGCCGGCGGGACGCCGCTGGGTCCCGGGTCGAGCGCCCGCCAGTAGATCCACAGGAACATCGGGATCGTGAACAGCATGATCCAGACGGTCGGGCGGAACTGCTCTTTGAGCATCCCGGCCTGGTCGCTCATCGCGTCCATCTGCTCCTGCTGGATGCGCTTCATCTCCTCCTCGTCGCCACGCTCTTTGGCCTTCTTCCGGCGTTCCTGGAACTCCTTCATCCGGTTCTGGTACTTCTTCATCTTCTCGGTGTTGATGAGGCTGCTCTGGACCAGCGCCGAGACCAGGCCCGTCAGCACCGCGACCAGAAGCACGACCACGTGGAACGGCAACACGCTGTCCAGGGGGCCCAGGATCACGTCCACGGTCCCGCCGATGACGGCGCGGAGCGACTGCACCGAGTAGGCGGCGAACAGGCCGAGCGACGCCAGGCCGGCCAGTTTGTCGTAGGTCGACCAGCCCGAACTCTCGATCTCGTCGTCCTCGTCGGCGGGTTCGAGGTCGCCTGCGTCGACGTCCCGGAGGACCTGCTCGACCGTGTCGGGGTTCTCCAGACGGAACCCGTCGCCGCCGTCGACCAGGACCCCGGTCTCGATGAGTCGCCCCCAGTGGCCGCTCGATATCTCGTCGCGAACGTCGGCCCACTCGACCGGGCCGGAATCGGCCGCCCGATAGACGGCCGACAGCGACTCGGCCATGCCCTCGTCACCCTCGACGAGCGACCGAACCTTGTCCTCTGTCAGGGCCATTCTACCGGCAGTTGGAAACGGGCCGTAATCAACCTTTTACATCGCGGCCGCCGGGACGGGGCGGGCGTCACGTCGCCTCCTCGATTGCCGTCCGGACGTCCGCCCAGACCTCGTCGGGCGGCCGTTCGCCGTCGATCCGGACCAGGTCGCCGGACTCGTCGTACCGTTCGACGACGGGCGCGGTGTTGTCCTCGTACACGCGGATGCGCTCGCGGGCAACATCCTCGGTGTCGTCCTCGCGCTGGACGAGTCGCTCGCGGACCTCCTCGTCGTCGGGCATGTCGAACTCGACGTGGTAGTTCTCGCCCGTCTCGGGGTCGACCCGCCGGCCGGTCAGCCGCCGGAGCAGTTCGTCCTCGCCGACGTCGAGGTACAGCACGGCGTCCAGGTCGGTCACCTCGTCGAGGTACTCCGCCTGGTCGAGGTTACGCGGGTAGCCGTCGAGGACGAACCCGTCGGCGTCGTCGAGCGCGGTCTTGACGATCTCGTTGACCACCGGGTCCGGGACGAGTTCGCCCCGGTCCATGTACTCGCCCGGCGTGTCGTACTCCAGGTCGAGGTGGCCGATGTCCATCCCCTTGTTCGCCCGGAGCGCGTCGCCGGTCGTGACGTGCTCGACGTCGAACGTCTCGGCGATGCGGTCGCTCTGGGTCCCCTTTCCGGCACCTGGCGCCCCCAGGATCAGTATCTTGGGCTCGCTCATGGACGGTCCTGGGTAGCCGCAGCATAAAGAGTTAAAGAAACCGTCCAGCGGCCGGTCGAGGCGAGGTCCGGCCGGGAACCGCCGAATCCCGTCCGCGGGACCGGACCGGTGGCACTTATTGTCGCCGCGTCGCTATTCACCGCCATGACGCGATTCGACGAGGACGATCCGGCCGGCCGCCGGAAACTCGCCGCCGAGGCGATCCGTGCCCACCGCGAACGGGCCAGCCCCTACGTCACGCTGGAGGCCGATCCCGCGGACGTGACGGGCGGGGCGAGCGACGGACCCGACGGGACGGCCGACGACGATCCGGAGAAACCGTCCCCGTGGATCCAGTTCAGCGAGGACGTCCTGAACCTGGACGTGACCGACGAGGAGCGCGAGCGACTGGACGCGCTGCTCTCGGAGTTCCCGGCGTTCAAGGTCAGACAACTGGAGCAGCCCGAGACGGCCGAGGGGACCAACGTCCGGATCGGGGCGCTGGCCGACGCCGCCCGAACCGCCCAGTTCGTCGACCGCGCGTTCCAGGAGGTCTACGGACTCCCCGAGGACTACCGGCTGTGGGCCACGGAGGTCTGACACGGCCGGTCCACAACGGTAAAGGTCGCCCGTCCCGCCACCTCGACCATGGCGATTGCCGAAGCCGTCCGCGAGCGCTCGCGCGCGAACCCCCGCGCAGTCACCGCCGTCCTCAGCGTCGTGGGGTACGCGGTCGTCGGCGCCGGGTTCGCAGGCGTCCTCCCGTTCCCGTCGTTGACCGACGCGGGCGTCGAACTGTTCTCGACGCTCATCGCGGTCGTCAACACGGTCGCGCTCACGTCGATCCTGCTGGGGTGGCGCTGGATCCGCCGCCGGCAGGTCGGGCGCCACCGCGCGGCCATGCTGGTTGCGTTCGCGCTCATCCTCCTCTTTCTGGTGCTGTACGTCTGGAAGCTCTCGGGCGGGTTCACCAAGGAGTTCGTCGTCCCGGAGGGCGCGCCGCTGGCGGCGTACGCGGGCGTGGTCTCGGCGGCCTACTACGTCATGCTGTTCGTCCACGTCGTCCTCTCGGTCGTCGCCGTCCCCGTCGTCGTCCACGCAGTCGTGCTGGGGCTGTCGTACACCCCGGCGGAGCTAGCAGACACGAGCCACGCCCGCGTCGGCCGGGTCGCGGCGGCGTCCTGGGCGGTGAGCCTCGCGCTGGGCGTGGTCACCTACCTCCTGTTGAACCACGTCTACGACTGGGTGCCCGCGTAGGCCGTCCGGGTTGCACCCGGGACCCCGAGGAGCGGTAAGTTGTTAGGGGGCCGGTGCTTACGGGCGAGGTATGACCGAGGGCGGCCACGCGCCATCGGGCCCGAGGTCCGGTGTCGTCACCGGCCCGGCGGCGGGACGCCCCGTCGGTCCTCCCGTCCCGCCGAGACCGTCCGTGACGCCGGACGAACCGACGACCGACCGCCTCCCGCAGCCAGCGCCATGAGTGCGACATCCGTGGGATCGACGGCCGAGGGGGGTGAGCCGGCGACCGTCCGGTGGGTCGCCCGCCGGCTGGCCGTTCTCGCGGCGGCCGTCCTCCTGTGGTCGTTCGTCAGCGTCCTCTGGACCGTGACGACGATAGTCGGGGGACGGGGGACGCTGACCCTGGTCGTCGTCGCCGCGCTGGCCGCGGGAACGGCCGCAGCGCGGTACCTCGACGAGCGTACGGGACTGTTGCTCGGCGCCGGCGCCGTCGTCGTCGGCGTCGGCGTCTACTCGCTGTCGGTGCCCTCCGCGTACCTCGCGGTCGCCACCGTCAGCACCGTCGTCGGCGACGCGTTCGTACTGGTGACCGGCAACCTCTCCATCGTGCGGATCGTCGAGGCGGACGTCTGGGCGATCACCGTGGCCCCCGCGCCGGTGTTTCTGACGTGGTACCTGGCGTTGCGACGCCGGTACGAACTGACCGCCCTGGTCGGGATGGCGGCGCTCGGCCTGTTCGTGTTGACGGGGGACGCCCCGGGGGCGACGACGCTGATCGGCGCCACGAGCGCGCTCGCAGTGCTCGGGTTCGGCGCAATCGAGGACATGGAGGGCGACTGGCGACAGCTCCAGGACCTCGGGCTGGTGCTCGCCGGAACTGTCATCGCCGCCCGGCTGTTGCGACTGGTGCCCGACCGGGGGCTGGCCGCCGGGCCCTCCCCGACCGGGAGCGGGCTGGGGACGCCGACCATGGAGGGAACGCTCGTCACCGTCGACGAGGAACTGCCGGTCGTCGGCAGCGTCTCGCTGTCGCCGACGGTCCGCTTCGAGGTGGCCGCCGACCGGCCGGCGTTCTGGCACGCCGGCGCCTACGACCGTTACGCGGGCGACACGTGGCTCCGGTCGGGGCAGTCGGGGCCGTACCGGGGACCGCTGGCGTCGCCGCCCGGCCCGGCCGACGAACTGACCCAGACCTACGAGGTCCGCTCGTCGCTCGGATCGTTGCCCGCCGCCTGGCGACCGCGGGAACTCCGCGCGGAACCGTCGACGGGGCTGGAGGTGACCAGCACGGGCGCCGTGGTCCCCACCGGATCCCTGGAGGACGGCGACTCCTACACCGTGGTCAGCGACGTGCCGAGGTGGAGCCGCGAGCGACTCCGCGAGGCGGGGACCGACTACCCGGACGACGTCGCCGACCGGTACCGCCAGGTTCCCGAGAGTACGCCGGACCGCCTCGCGGACCACGCCGCCGAGGTCACCGCCGACGCCCGGACGCCGTACGACGCGGCGGTCGCCATCGAGGGGTGGCTCGCCGAGAACAAGGCGTACTCGCTGACCGTCGACCGGCCGGACGGCGACGTCGCCGCCGGCTTCGTCTTCGACATGTCGGCGGGCTACTGCACCTACTTCGCCACCGCGATGGCCGTGATGTTGCGCACCCAGGGGGTCCCGGCCCGCCTCGCCGTCGGGTACGCGCCGGGCGAGGAGGTCGAGGACGGCCGCTGGGTCGTCCGCGGCCTCGATTCGCACGCCTGGACCGAAGTGTACTTCCCCGGCATCGGCTGGGTGCCGTTCGACCCGACGCCAGCGGGTGCACGCAACGAGACCGAACGGGCGAGGCTCGACCAGGCCCGCGACGCGGGAACCGACGGCGTCGATCCCGACGGGACCGCCGGCGGGACCCCGGAGCGGACGGAGACGCCCACTCCGACCCCGACGCCCACGCCCACCCCGACGCCGAGCGATCCGGACGGCAGCACCACGCCGCCGCCGCAGAACGGCCTCAATCCCGACCCCGGCGTGGACCAGAACGTCAGCGACGGGGAACTCCCCGCGACGCCACCGGAATCGGAGGACCGGCTCGCCGCGGGCTACGACGGCGAGACGAACGGCACGGGTCCCGCATCCGGGCCGGCCGGCGGCGACGGTCTGGCGGGAACGATAGAGGAGGTCACCGGCGACCGCGACCGGCTGACCGTGCTCGCTGGCGCCGCGGGCGTGGCCATCGGCGCGTACCGGTTCGGTCTCGTGCGGTGGGGCTACGACGCGGTCCGGTTGCGCGTCCAGCTCCCGTCGGAGGACCCGGACCACGACGCGATCCGGGCGTTCGAGCGCCTGGAGCTGCTGTTGTCCGAACGGTTCCGCAAGCGCGTCGACGGCGAGACCCCTCGGAACTACCTCAGGTCGCTGGAAGCGGAGGGCGTCGACGACCGGGCGTACCGGGTGGCGAGGATCTACGAGCGGGCGCGATACGGCGACGGCGTGGATCGAGACGCCGCAGACGAGGCGATCCGGCTGGTCGACGACCTGGTCGACGAGTACGGACGGTTCTGAGAAGCGTGACCCGGTAAACCGGCGGTCGACG
>CAYTAG010000101.1:0-11917 GCA_964435625.1 uncultured Halobacteriales archaeon
GGACTACCCGTCCCGGCCGGGCGAATTCGACGCCTGGCAGGCCGAACGCGACGAGATCATGGCGGGGGTCTACGAGACGACCGGCGCCGACCCGAAGTACTGACTTCTGCTCGCTGTCACTTTCACTTTCACTCCGCGTCCCCGGCGGACCTTTATTTCCCGTCTGATCGATCCCGAAACCATGAGCGCTTCCTCCCTCGCCGGCGCCGTCGAGGCGGACCTGGCGGCCGCCATCGCGGCCGCCCGCGACGACGTAGCACCGCGGGCGACCGCCCGCGACCTGCTGGGCCGCGACAGCGGCCCGGGCCTGCTGGTCGGACTGACCGACGGCGCCGAGCGGGCGGTCTACTACGACGGCACGAACTGGGGCATCCGGTTCGTCGCGTTCGACGAGGACGGCGTCGCCGACTTCGCGGCGTCCCGGACGGTCGAGTCCTGTCGCCACCGCCGGTACGCCGAGCGGTTCGTCCGCGAGCGCGCCGGGGACTTCGCGTGGGTCCACCCGCGGTTCCGGTGGGTGCTGTCGGAGACGCCCGCCCGGCGGCGGAGCGGCGACCGACGGCGGGATTCGGCGCCCCGGTGTCGGCCTCGTGCTCCCGAGCGGTAGGATTCAAGGGCCGTGCCGCCCTCTGGGGTCCCATGAGCAAACGCTGTGCACACTGCGGCGAGTTCAACCCCCGGCGGTCGATGCAGCCGCCGGGCGAGTGGGTCGACTACCTCGTTGCCGAGCGGGACGCCACCGCTCCGGTCGGGACCGCCGTGATCCCGCTGTGCCGGGAGTGTTACGCCGACGCCCGCGACTACGAGGACCTCGACGACGCCCGCCCGTTCCTCGACGAACTCGACACCGACGCGCTCGTCGACGAGGTCGCCGGTTGAGCGCCCGGGTGACGGGGCCGGCCCCTGGCCCGCACGGCCTCTCTTCGTGACGGTGGTGTCGACCGGATAGCCGTTCGGCAGCCGACCCTGGCACTAAGCACGTAGCGCCCCGTTTTATCGACCTCTATATCGACGAATAAATGTCCGCTCCGGGGTAAAAGGGGCGGAAGAAACCATGACAAGTCCAGAACAGGACACGACTGACGGGTGGAATCGACGCCGAATGATGAAGTCGGTAGGGGCGGCCGCGCTGGCGGCCGGACTCGTGCGCGGCGAGGACTTCGACTCGGCCTCGACCACGGAGACGGGCGCCGTGCCCGTGTACGAGGTCACCTCCAGGGGTGCGACCGAGGAACAGGCCTACGCGCTGGCCGAGGAGTTCGCGGCGCACCCGGACGTGGCGTTCGACGAGGAATCGTACGCCGTCGACGACTGGGGCGTGATCCAGCACCTCGACGAACGGGCGTACATGCACGTCCCGACGCTGGACGAAACCGAGTACGTCGAGGACGAGGACGGCGACCGCGAGGTCCCACAGGGCCTCGACCCGGACGCGATCGCGGAGATGCCGGAACCGCCGGACCCCGACCAGATGGCGGAGGTATTCGACGACGTGCTGGCGAACGCGGAACTCCATCCGGCGTTCGAGTTCCCGGGGACGGTCCAGACCCGGACGAGCCACGCGGCGTTCGAGGTCGCCAACGCCGACGACGGTACCACGGAGATCCAGCGGGACCTCGACACGGCGATCTACAAGCGCGGCACCATCGACGGCGTGCCCGTGGACGGCCCGGGATCGAAGGTCCGGGCGCGGTTCAGCAACCGCGACGGCGAGACGGTCGTCAGCGACGTCCGCCACTCGTTCCGGGGCCTCGCGGAGGGGCCGACCGTCGACCTCCTCCCGAAGGCGACGGTCCAGGAACGGTACCACTACGCGCTGGAGGAGAAACACGGCGCCGAGATCATCGAGGTAGACGAACCGAAACTGGTGTACCTCGCCCCGGAACCGGACCGGGAGAACGACGAACCCGTCGGTGACGGCCCCAACGAGGTCCAGGCGCTGATCCCCCACTACGCGGTCGGCGGGACCCTGGAGATCGAGGGAGAGCCGGCGGAAGCGCCCAGGGAGTTCGTGCCGGCGGTCGACGACCCCGAGTTCGTCCACTCGGTCGAACTGAGCGCCGACGCGTCCGGCGACCAGATCGACGCGGCCGTCGACATCCAGGGCGGCCAGTCGCCGTACAAAGTGACGTGGTCCGTCGACGACGGGGAGCTCGCGGACCTTGACCCGCTGGCGAACGGCCACCCGACGGAGATTTCGAGCACGGTCTCCTCCCGCGAGGAGGTCCAGGGGACGACCCTGACGGTGCGGGTGACCGACGCCAACGGCGTGTCGGTCAGCGCACGCCAGTACGTCGACGTGGAGGTCCAGCCCGCGTTGCGGTCGGCCGCCTACGGCGGAATGACCGGCGGGACCCCGGCCGCCACGAGCGTGCCCGGCACGAACGACGTCGGCCACCGGGCGACTGACTTCACCGGGTGGGCCTACGGGTACGAACGCGTGGCGCGGCGGCGGGGGGTCAGCGTCAGTTCCTCCTGGCGTGGCGACGACGTGTGGGAGATCGACTACAAGCAGCCACACGACGACGACATCGGGGTCGACACGGCCGACCACTTCTTCACGGTCGCCCACGGCAACCCGCAGGGGTACGCCATCCCGAACGGCTGCTGTTACGACGGCTGGGTCGGTCACGGCGACGCCGACGAGGCCTGGGGCAACCACGACCTGGAGTGGCACTCGCTGATGTCCTGCAAGGTGCTGGCCCCGGACGACGGCAACTGCGGGGGCTGCAACGGGGAGAGCCGCATCCACCGGTGGTGGCAGGAGTTCGACGGGCTCCACCAGTTGCACGGCTTCCAGACGCTCGGCTGGGTGGTGGACGGCTTCCCGGAAGCCTTCGGGCGGTACGTCCACGGATCGTTCTTCTTCCCGGCCCGGAAGATGCGGACCGCCTGGATACTGGCCGTCGACAACTACCAGCCCGGGTTCAAGGAGTACGACAGCAGCCAGACGAGGCGGCGACGCGGCGTCGTCATGGCTCCGAAGGACGCCGAGGGCCGGTGTCCCTGGGACGACTACTTCCACGGTCACGGCCCCGTCGGCCCCGACATCCCCCACGAAGACGTCAGGTACATCTGCACGCTCGTCGCCGGGACCGGCGAGTGACGGCCCGACCGAACCGTCCGCCGCGGCGCAGACCGCGGGGACCTGGGGCCGCTCGGCAGCGGCCTAGGGTCGCTCGGCGGCGACCCGCTGGATCGTCCGCGAGAGCCACTCGACGCCGACCGGGATGGAGTCCTCGTCGACGTCGAAGGTCGCGGTGTGGTGGCCGCCGGGGTGGTCGGTGCCGACGCCGACGTAGGCGGCCAGGCCGCCGCCATCCTGAACCCGCTGCATCAGGTAGGTGGCGTCCTCGCTGCCGCCGAGTTCGTCGCGCTCGATGCGTACCTCGACGCCCGAAACGTCGCCGGCGACGTCGTAGGCGGCTTCCACGAGGGCCTGGTCGCTCTCTGCGCTGGGCGCGTCGCCGTCGACGGTGACCTCGACCTCGCAGCCGTGCATCTCGGCGGCGCTGTCGATCACCTGCCGGGCGCGCTCGGCCATGTACTCCTTGAGGTCGGTCGTCCGGCCGCGGACCTCCGCGACCAGCGACGCCTCCTCGGGGATGATGTTGGAGGCGGTCCCGCCCTCGACCCGGCCGGCGTTGACCCGGGTGGCGCCGTCCTCGTGGCGCGGGATGGCGTAGAGGTTCTGGACGGCCGTCGCCAGCGCCTGGACGGCGTTTTTCCCCTCGTTGGGGCGGCCGCCGGCGTGGGCCGGTTCACCCCGGAAAGTGGCTTCGAGGTGGCTCACCGCCAGGAAACCGTCGATACCGGTGACGACCTCGCCGGTCGGGTGGTCCAGGCCGACGTGGACCGCCAGCAGGTAGTCGACGTCGTCGAGGTGGCCGCTCTCGGCCACCGCCTTGCCGCCGCCGATCCGTTCCTCCGCGGGCTGGAAGAACACCTTCAGCGTCCCCGCGAAGTCGTTGTCTTTGATCGTCTCCAGGACGCCGATGCCGAAGGTCGCGTGGGCGTCGTGGCCGCAGGCGTGCATCATCCCGTCGTGCTTCGAGCGGAACCCCTCGGCGGCGGGGTGGTGCTCGTCGTCGGTCGCCTCCTCGCGCCGCAGGCCGTCGACGTCGACCCGCAAACCGACGGTCGGCCCCTCGCCCTGGCGGAGGACGGCCACGGCGCCGGTGTAGCCGCCCTCCATCCGTTCGAGGACGTCGGGGTCGGCGCCCTCCTCGCGCGCCCGTTCGTACCACTCGTCGAGTTCGTCCTCGTCAGGGACGGCCATCCGCTCGTCGCCGGCGACCGCGTCCGGGCCGAGGTGCAGTTCGTCGACGCCGATCCGTTCCAGTTCCTCGACGACCCGGGCGGTGGTGTAGAATTCGCACCAGGCCGGCTCGGGGTGCCGGTGGAGGTCCCGACGGAGGTCGACCAGCCGGTCGCGTTCCGGTCGCTGCATGTGTGCTCGCAGGGGGCACGCTCACTTAAGCGGGGCCGTCCCAGCAAACGGCGACCGTCAGGACGACCCGACGCCGCGGATGCGCTCGACCTCGACGGAGACGTGGACGCCGGCCGGGAACCCCTGGCCGGCGACGTCCCGGGCGAACTCGTCGTGGCCGACTATCTCCAGTTCGCGGGTGTAGACGGTGTACGGCCAGGGGTCGAACGCGGCCTCGCCCGCGACCGTCCTGTACTGGGGGACCCGCAGTTCCTGCGGCGGGCGCGGGTGCGGTCCCTTCAGTTCGGCGCCCTTCCGCCGGGCGGTCGCCTTGATCTCGGCGACCACGTCGTCCAGCATCGCCCGGTCGCCGCTCTGAAGGGTCAGCCGCGTCACGAACGTCATTGCCTCCGAACGATGACGCGCCGAGGGCAAAAGGGCTGTGATGCGCCTCGCCGTCGGGCGGTCCCGGCCGGCGAGCAGGTGATCGGGGACCGACGTATCATGACGCTGGTACCGGAAATCGCGCGGCAGGGCCAGCGCAGTCCGATATTCTCTTAATGTCCGGTCGATTATCTCCCGGTAATGATGGAGGCCACGAGCGCCGGAGCCATCCTCTTCCGGGACACCCGTGGCAAGCGGGAATACCTGCTGCTCAAGAGCCGGCCCGGCGACTGGGAGTTTCCCAAAGGTGGGGTCGAGGGCGACGAGGAGTTGCAACAGACGGCGATCCGGGAGGTCCAGGAGGAGGCCGGCATCGAGGACTTCCGGCTCCTGGACGGATTTCGCAAGGACTACGACTACGTGTTCGAGGCCAGCGGCAACACGATCCACAAGACGGTCCACCTGTTCATCGCCGAATCCTTCGAGACCAGCGCCGAACTCTCCAACGAGCACCGCGACCACCAGTGGCGCGACTACGACCAGGCGATCAACACGATCACCCAGGACGGACCGCGCGACATCCTCGAGGAGGCCGACGACTTCCTCGACGACAACGGCTACTAGGGTTCGTCGTCCCGGCGACGGACTCCCCCCGGGGAGCCGTCGGTCCACCGCGTCGACGCCCGAGGGCGAACCTCTTTGGGTCCCGCCGACGAGGGTTCCGCCGTGACCGACGAGCCGGAGTTCGTCTTCGAGTTGCGAACCTGCGGGTGGGCCGAGCGGGCCTGGCCGCCGGACGGCGAGTCCCGACCCGCAATCGTCGGGCGGCAACTCGGCACCCGCGACCGGCGGTGGGACACCGTGATCGTCGAGGTCGATCCGGAGAGCCTCGCCGAACGCGCGAACTTCGGGCAGCGCCGCCTCGATTCGGACCTGTTGCACGTCGTCCGGCACGCCCCGGCGGAGTGGGCCTGGTACCGGGACGGGCTTCCCGAACCCGAATACCCCTGGCGGTACGTCCGCGAGGCGGTCCACCGGGCGGCCGACCGGGGAATCATCGAGACGCGCCGCGACGGCAACCGGATCGAGATCAGACGGAAGTGGGCATACCCCGACTGGGTCGAGCGGATCGTCGCCGTCGAGAACAAGCCGGACCTGGACGCCAGTGCGGCGCGGGCGCTGGCCGATCAACTGGAGCGCGACGTCGCGCTGGGGCTGGCCGACGAGGTGTGGCTGGCGACGACCGCGACCGGCGATCGGGTCGAACCGGCGCTTCTGGAGGACGTCCCGCCCGAGGCCGGCATCCTCGTCCTCGACCACGACGCCGGGGCCGGAGGTCCGGCCGTCGGGGGCGACGAACCGGCCGCCAGCAGCGACGGCGCGGCTGCCGGCGTCGCCGACGCGGAGGCTGACGCCGCCGACGTGCTCTGGCATCCCCGGTCGCTGGCCGTCGAGGACCCGGGGACGCGCATCCTCGAACGCCCGTCCGGCGGTCGCCGGGACCGCTCGGCCGCCCGCTTCGAGTACGTCCCATCGGAGGAAAAACGCGACAAGCGCCTGGAGATCGCCGAACGGGCATACGAGCGCGGCTGGCGCTCGTACGTCGATACCATGCGGCCGGACTGCCGGCACTTCCGGCTGCGGCGGGACGGCCGGACGCTGTTGCCCTGGTGTGACGCCCACGGCCGCTGCCAGACCGGCGCGGAGTGTTCCGGCTCCTGTTCCGCCTTCGAGCCGGAACCCCCGACCTGGCGCAGCGGCGACTGGCCCATCGAGGGCGGACCGGGCAAGGGCGTCCGCCGGTTGCTCGAACGGCGACGGTCCCGCCGGCGGCCGGGCTGAGACGTCCCGGCGGCCGGGCTGCCCGGTCGTCCGACCCGGCAGTAGGGGCGGGGCAAACCTGACAGACCGCCCGGAAGACGACGAAAACTCCTTCTATCACTAAAGATAATATAGAACCGCATGTCAGCCGAAACCGAAACCGAGACTGGTGAGGGGTACGCCAACCGCCCACAGGTACTGGTGGCGCTGTTGATCGGGGGGGTGTTGACGCTGGTCGGCGTCCTGGGGCCGTTGCTCGCTGGCGCGAACGATCCGCTGTTCGGGATCTTCGGGCGCAACTACCTCCACGACGCCATCCATATCGTGACGGGGCTGGCCGGGCTGGGGGCCGGCGTCTACGCCGGCAGCAGGTCCTCGGGGTCGTACAACCGGTACTTCGGCCTGCTGTACCTGCTGGTGTTCGTCGTCGGCGTCGCGCTGTTGCTGTTCGGGCTGGAGGCGCTGAACGTCATCAACATCAACTGGGCGGACAACTGGCTGCACCTCGGCCTCGGCGTCGTGCTGGCCGGCGTCGGGTACGGGTACGCCCGACGCGGGGGCGACGCGGGCCGCAGGGACGACCGCCGACGGACCTGACGACCGGGAACCGGCCGGTCACCCGTCGACGACGTCGACGGTCACGGCGCCGTCGGGGACCGTCCGGCGGTAGGTGGGGACGGTCCGGTAGACCGTCTCGACGACGCCCTTGCGCCGGAGGCTCCGCAGCGCCGACCGGACCTCGTCGGCGCTCGGGTCGACGTCGTACGCCGAGCGGAGCGCCTGCAGGACGGAGACGACGCTCTGGGAGCGCTCGTCGGGGCCGGCCAGCACCTCGAACGCCCGCGCCTGTAGTTCCGGGACCCGGATCCGCTCGGGGACGCCGTCGCCGTCGTCGTCCTCGACGCCCGGTTCGACGTCCACGAGGTCGGCCGCGTCGTCGGTCGCCCGGATGAGGCTGTCGTCGTCCCGGTAGTAGTACTCGCCCAGTTCGGACTCCAGGTACGAGTGGACCTCGCTGCCGCTGTCTAACCCCCACCGGTCCTGAAGTTCCTTGTTCTTCGTCGGTTGCAGGGCGACGATGTCCGCGAGTCGCTCGCGGGCCGTCTCCGAGAGCGTCATCGCCGGCCGCTACGACGGGCCGGGTTATATGGGACTCGGTCCTCGCCGTCCGGTCCCCCCGGGCGGGTCGCGGCCGTCCCACCTCCGCCGACGGGTCACGACCGTCCCACCTCCGCCGACGACTCCTGGCCGCCCCACCTCCGCCGACGGATCACGACCGTCCAGCCCCGGCTACGGCTCGCGGCCAGCGGCCGCGAGCCGCGACGACCGTCGGCGTACGTCAGCGGCAGGTAGAAGGCCAGCGGCGTGCTAGGGTTACGCATGACGAGACGCGTCAAACTCAGCAACGTGTACGCCCTCCTCGAGGACCTCGAATACCCCATCACACGCGAGGAGGCGGTCGAGGAACTGGACGACGTGACGCTGACGTACGCCGACGGCGAGTCGAATCTGGGCGGCATCGTCTCGGGGACGGGCAGCGACCGCTTCGACTCGGCCGACGAACTCGAATCGGAACTGTACAACGTCCTGCCGGTAGAGGCCGTCGGCGAACCCGGCCAGTCCGAAGGCGAGGGGTGACACCCGGCCAATCCGAGGGTGAGGGATGACACCCGGCCAGTCCGAGGGCGAGAGGTGACGCGGTACGCGACGGTCGCCCGCTCGCACGCCGTGCCAATACTTTGGAATCTACATAATAATGCTTTAGATACTAAAGAGGTGGGCGGGTATCGGGCGGCCCCCGACCCGAGACCGCGGTCTTTTTAACCGGGCCGTGGCCTACGTAGGGCAACGATGGAGTTCTGCGACGAGTGCGGTTCGATGATGAAATCGGAGGACGTCGACGGCGTCGAGATGTGGGTCTGTTCCGATGGGCACCGCAAGCCGCGCGACGAGAGCGCCAGCTACGTCCTCACGGAGGGCCAGGAGGCCAGCGAGATCATCGAGACGACCGGCGAGGGCGAAAGCGGCCTCCCTACCACCGACGCCCACTGTCCCGAGTGCGGCAACGGCGAGGCCTACTGGTACATGCAACAGATCCGGGCCGCCGACGAGAGCGAGACGCGCTTTTTCGTCTGCACCCAGTGCGAACACAAGTGGCGCGAAGACGACCACTGATCGATTCATTAGCCTGTCTCCCGGCGTGACGGATCGAACGTCGGTAGCCTTGCCCGTCTATCCCACCGGCGGTCCAACGTCCCCAGTTAGCGAATCGCCTGCCCCGGAACGGTCGGACGCCCATCCTCCCAGGTCATCGAGTCGAGGACCTCCAGCAGCTGGTCGGTTCGTCGGTCGAAGACGTTCAACGGGTGCGCGTCGAGGAAGGTCGCTCCCGTCCGCTGGACGGTTTCGCCCCGGTAATCGACCTGGAAGTGACACTCGTCGAGGGCTGGGTGCGTCCCGTCCTGGTGCCAGCCGACCATCAACTGCCGTTCGGACTCGACCCACTGGATCCGGTAGTAGTCGTATTCGTGATCCGGTGGAAAATCGAACCGGACCTGCAACTCGGCCTCCTCGACCGGGTACGGGCGCCCGAGAAACGTCGGTGCGTCGACCGTAGCCCGGACGCCGACCTTGTTGCCGGCCGACGTGTGGTACCAGACCTGCTCGATAGGGGCGTCCTCGACGTCGACCTGGGTCTGAAGCCGCTTGTGTATCCGACCGAGGAGCGTTCGCCTGTCGAGGTTCGCGCGGTTGGCGAAGAAGACCATCCTACTGGGAGAGCGGAATCGAGGAGTCGGTCGATCCGCCCCGGCCGGGATGAAGCGACCGGGCGTCGTCGTACAACTGCAACGCGTGCTTCAAGAGTCGCTTGTCGTCCTCGTGGCGTTCCCACCGCCGGAGGACCTCGTTCCGTCGGCGAACCTCCTCGCCGGACAGCCCCTCGTCGGCCAGCGTCGATTCGAGGTCGGTCCGCGAGTCGACGTCGAACTCGGCTTTCCACTCGTCGATCCGTTCCTGGAGGGCCGCGATCTCCTCGCGGAGTTCGTCCCGGGTGTGGTCGTTGATCAACTCGGCGATCTGGTCGAAATACCGGCGCTGGTAGTTCGGGGCGTACTTCACGTTCCCGTCGTTGCCCTCGACGGTCTGTACCTGTCCGAACTCCACGAGCATCTCCAGTTCGTCCTTCGCGGTCCCCCAGGAGGAGATCCCCGCCTGTTCTTTGACCCACTGGACGGACCGGGGCCGGGTGAGCGTCGTCGCGATCTCCCTGATCCGTTCGCGGGCCGTCAGTCCGTCGGCCCACGATTCGATGCCGCGGTCGGTCATACCGGTCCGTAAGCCCCCTTCTCTGTTATATCTTGGGATGAGACACAGATATACGAGATGAGTTGGCGCTGGGAATCACGATCAGGTTCTCGTCGATCACTGAGGTTCATTGCATCCCCGTCTACGTGGGGTCCGACGCGGGTGCCGCGAGGACGACCACTGATCGATTCATCGTCGAAACCACGCCCAGCTGGTAATTAGAATAAATAAGAAATACAATACAAGTATACCATCGAATAGAAATAAATATCGGGTCCTTGCATAATTATCTGGTGTCGGAGATGCAACGACGCGACCTACTCAAGAAGCTCGGTACCGCTAGCGCAGCTACTGCCGCCTTCTCGGGGGCAGCTTCCGCGTCCCTCTCGGAGGGGCCGGACCTCGACGTGGAGGTCGACGTTTCGGACGTCGCGGGGGACGTGACGCTTGCGTCGCTGCTGGACGACGCGCAGCTCGCGCAGCTGTCCGACGACGTGGATCCGTCCCGGCTGGGCGTCACTATCGCGCCGGAGACCGAGACGATCAACCCGGCGGCCTGCTGTGCCGTCTGCAAGTACCGGTACGATCCGGACAGGTGCCACTGTTCCTGTTGCGCGTGGGAGTGCTGTGGCGTCGAGTGTTGACCTGATCCACCGGCCGGACTGAGTCGCCGCGACCCCCGGGTCGCCGACGGCCGGCCGACCGTCGTTCGGGAATTCTTTGAGGACACCCCTCGAAGGGAGCGGTATGACCGCCGAATTCGAACGCCGAACCCGCGACGCCCAGGCCGCGCTCCGCGAGGCGGGCGCCGATGCCGCCGTACTCTTCCCGGGGTCGAACCAGTACTACGTCTCGGGCTTCCGCGAGGAACCGGGCGAGCGCCACCTGCTGCTGTTCCTCCCGCGGGAGGGCCACCCCGCGTTCGTCGCGCCGACGATGTACCGCGAACAGATCGCGGAGGCGACCTGGATCGAGGACCTGCGGCTCTGGGACGACGGCGACGACCCCGCCGAAGTGATCGAGGAGGTGGCGGCCGACCTCGGCCTCCGGAACGGCCGGGTCCTGCTTGACGACCGGATGTGGGCGCTGTTCGTCCGGGACCTCCGGGACGCGCTCCCGGACGCCGACTGGGGGCTGGCCAGCGAGGTGTTCGACGACCTCCGGATGCGCAAGGACGAAACCGAACTGGACGCGCTCCGGCGGGCCGGCGAGTTGGCCGACGATGTGAGCGTCGAAATTCGGCGGATGGGCGAGGACGCCGTCGGGTTGACCGAGCGCGAACTCGCCGTCGAGATCGAACGCCGACTCACCGACGGCGGCGGCGAGGAGGTGTCGTTCGACACCGTGGTCGGGTCGGGGCCGAACGGCGCCAAACCCCACCACCGCCACGGCGACCGCGAGATTCGGCGGGGCGACCCCGTCGTACTCGACTTCGGCGCGTTCGTCGACGGCTACCCGGGCGACCAGACCCGGACGGTGGTGTTCGCCGGCGACCCGCCGGAGGGGTTCCGGGACGTCTTCGAAGCGGTCCGGGCGGCCCAGCAGGCCGGCGTCGAGGCCGTCGAACCGGGCGTCCAGGCCCAGGCCGTCGACCGTGCGGCCCGTGAGGTGATCGAGCAGCGCGGCTACGGCGACGCGTTCGTCCACCGGACCGGCCACGGCATCGGCCTGGAGGTCCACGAGGCGCCCTACGTCGTGGAGGGCAACGACCTGGAACTGGAACCCGGGATGGCCTTCAGCGTCGAACCCGGCGTCTACCTGGAGGGCGAGTTCGGCGTCCGCATCGAAGATCTGGTGGTCGTGACCGAGGACGGTGCCGAGCGGTTGAACGACTCGCCGCGAACCTGGGAGCCGCTCTGAGGTTTCTCGCAGTTAGAGTTGGACCACGGCGCGCGCGAGGAACGCGCGCGAGGGACGAGTAACGCAGGTGGTGCGAACGGACGTGAGCACCCCGAGTAACGCAGTCGGCTGGGGAGG
>CAYTAG010000102.1:0-11908 GCA_964435625.1 uncultured Halobacteriales archaeon
GCGACGCGGAAGTCGCCAGCGTCTCGCTGGACGACACCGCCTACGACGCCGGTGGTTTCGGCTTCTACAACTGGTTCGCGGCCGCCGACTGGCACGTCGACTCCTGGGACGAACTCTAGGCAACCGAATCCCCGTCGGCACCCCCCGGCCCGAAACGAGCGGCTGATCGGTCCGCCGGGCGACGACCTCGCTGAGGACGACGGGCCGCCGTCTCCGCGACGATGGGCCACCGCCGACTCCGTCGGCGTCTCGCTGTACGTGGAACTCGACGGCGACCGAACCACCTTCGACGAGATTCGGAGCGTGGACCGGTAGGACGTCAGTCCGCTCCCCGGACGCAAGTCGACGGGCGACGCGCCGTCGAAACACCGACATTTATTACCTATTGATTCACTATAATAGTTTCGTATACGTACGATAAACAAATTTGGAGGATCGGTTTCGAGAATCACCATGACACGAGATCAGTCAACCGGCAGTCAAGCCGACGGTAGCGCATCGAACGACGAAGTGACCAGACGACGATTGATGCAGGTGGGGGCAGGCGGTCTCGCCGGGGCGGCCCTGCCGGTCGGCGTCGGGACCGTGGACGCCCACGAGTTCACGCAGGCGGACGCCGACGGCTCGGCTATCGGCGGCGGCGACGCCTATCCGGACACGGTCACGGCGTCGGACGCTGACTCCGTCGTCTCCACGGACGCCGGACTCGTCGACGCGCTCGGCGCGGCAAGCAGCGGCGACGTCGTGTTCGTCGAGGGCGGCGCGACCATCGATCTGACCGGCCACGAGAACGTCTCGATCCCGGACGGCGTGACCCTCGCGAGCGACCGCGGCGTCGACGGCGCCCCCGGTGGCGAGGTCGTAATCGACTCCTTCGAGGGCGACCCCCTCTTCGTGGCGTACGGCGGTGCCCGGGTCACCGGGCTCCGGATCCGCGGCCCCCACGTCGGCTGGCTGGATCGCGATTCGGGGGAGTACATCTCCTACGGGATCCAGGTGGCCGAGTCAGACGTCGAGATCGACAACGTCCGCATCCGCGGGTTCACTATCGTCGCCATCCAGGTGCAGGCGGCGAACACGCACGTCCACCACAACACCATCACCGACAACGCCGGCGACGGGTACGGCTACGGCGTCCAGGTCACCGGCGGCGACGCCCTGATCGAGTTCAACTACTTCGAGCGCAACCGACACAGCACCGTCACCTACGACGACGACTACACGGCCCGCTACAACGTCCACGGCCCGGAAGCGTACGACACCCACCACATGTTCGACGTCCACGATCCGGGCGGCCGGCGGGTCATCGTCCACCACAACACCTTCGAGTCGACCGACTCCACCGCCGTGGAGTTCAACGACGGCCCCTCCGACCGGGGCGTCATCGCCCACAACTGGTTCTACCACGACGACGAGCCGGGCGGCTGTGGCGACAACCCCCTGGCCTGGAACCTCGAAGGGAGCGCCTGTGACGCCGTCGAGGTCCGCGAGAACCACTACGGTAGCAGCGAACCCGCCGACACCATCGGAGCGCCCCGGGGCGGTAGCGGTGACAGCTACGACCACCATCTGGTCTACGAGGTGTCGAACGGGTACGCGGACGTCTCCGTGACCTTCGACGGTGAACCCGTCCGCGGGGATCACGCCGACAGCGGCGACACGATCACCGACAACGGCGATGGGACCTGGACCGTGTTCAGCGAACACCTCGGCAACGACTACCGGGACTCCTGGGAGTACGACGGGTCGGTCGTCGACTACGCCATCGACAAACCCTACGACGACGACGGTACCGTCACCGTCTGGCGCGACGGCACCGAGACCACCTTCGAGGAACTGGTCGACGACGACGTCGACAGCGCGGCGGTCGTCGAGGACTTCGAGCGGTCGGACCCACTCGCCGAGTACGGCGGCGCCACGGACGGCTTCGGCGTCACCACCGCCCCCGTGTACGAGGGCACCCAGGCGCTGGTCAACGACGGTGGGGCCTTCGGGAGCGCCGTCTCTACCGTCGGACTCGGTGATTACCCCGAACGTGGCGACCGCATCGAGTACTACTTCGACAACGCCGCGGACGATAACTTCGTCGCCGTCCACCTGTTCGCTCAATCGGAAGTGGACAGCCCCGACGGCTACTCGGTCGGGATCAGCAACGATGGGGCCTGGCGGTTGTGGCGGCAGGTCGACGGCGACCTGACGACCATCGCCAACCAGGACCTGCCCGCCGCCGACCAGATCGACGGCTGGTACCGCGCCGAGATCTGGACCGACGACACGACCGTCTACGCGGACCTCTACGACGACGCCACCGACGCGCTGCTGGCGTCGATCCAGGCCGACGACACCACCTACGCCTCCGGCGGCATCGGCTTCCGCTCGGCCGGCAACGGCGAGACGTGGGATTACGTGGTCCGGGACGTCGTCGAGGACTTCGAGCGGTCGGACCCGCTGGCCGAGTACGGCGGCGCCACGGACGGCTTCGGCGTCGAGACGTCGACGGTGTACGAGGGCACCCAGGCGCTGGTCAACGACGGCGGGAACTTCGGGAGCGCCGTCTCCACCGTCGGACTCGGCGACTACCCCGAACGCGGCGACGAGGTCCACTGCTTCTTCAGCAACGCCGCGGACGACAACTTCGTTGCCCTCC
The DNA here is from genome assembly GCA_964435625.1 of uncultured Halobacteriales archaeon. GTDB lineage: Archaea > Halobacteriota > Halobacteria > Halobacteriales > PXRE01 > PXRE01. Next base: position 2,648 of record CAYTAG010000102.1, read on the forward strand.
ACCTGTTCGCGCAGTCCGAGGTAGATAGCCCGGACGGGTACTCGGTCGGGATCAGCAACGACGGGGCCTGGCGGCTGTGGCGGCAGGTCGACGGCTCGCTGACCACCATCGCCAACCAGGACCTGCCCACGTCGGACCAGATTTCGGGCTGGTACCGCGCCGAGATCCGCAGCGATTCCTCGACGGTGTACGCCGACCTCTACGACGACGCCACCGACGCGCTACTGGCGTCGATCCAGGCCGACGATACGACGTTCTCCTCGGGCGGCATCGGATTCCGCTCGGCCGGCAACGGCGAGGTCTGGGACTTCGTCCGACGGTAGGAACGCAGGGGGGCGACTTATCCCGGCGTTTCGGTGGCCGTCCGCGCCGTCGCTGCGTTACTCGCGGGGGGCGGCCGACCGACGCCAAACCGGGGCGACCGACGCGTGGACGGGCCGACCCTCGTGGTACCGCGACCCACGCAAGGGTTATCCGTGGGCGGGGTCTGTCTCTAGTCGCAATGGCAGAAGGTAACGTTGACTTCTTCAACGACACAGGCGGTTACGGTTTCATCTCGACTGAGGACGCGGACGACGACGTCTTTTTCCACATGGAAGACGTGGGCGGCCCGGATCTCGAGGAGGGACAGGAAGTGGAGTTCGACATCGAACAGGCCCCCAAGGGCCCGCGCGCGACCAACCTGGTCCGCGACTGAACCTTTCTGAAAAACAACACCCGTTTTTTGGCGACCGACTCCGGATAGCCCCGGCGCCGCCGGTGCGTTCGCTCCGTCGTCCCGGATAGCGGTTTCCTCGACGCTCCGCGTTGGCCCTGCGACCCCAACACCTTTGGCGTTGGGGTGAATAGGCCAACACCACGATGACGGACCGGGAATCCGCCCCCGATCCCGCAGAGGTGCTCGGCGCGCTGGTCGACCACGGGGAGTTCGAGATCGATCCGTCGCGGCCGGACGCCGAGGTGGCGTCCGACTGCGTCAGCGTGGATACGCCCGCCGGGTGGCTGGCGTTCGAGGTCCTCCCCGTCGAGGACTACGGTGCCGAACACGAGCGACACGACCCGGACGAGGACGTGTACGTCAACACGTGGTTCCTCGAGGGGTACACCGTCGTCCACGTCCAGACCGGAGTCGGGACGGACGCCACGCACACGCTGGACGTGCACGAACAGCGCCCGCGGGAGCGCGCGATGGAACTGCAGGCCCACGGCGTCCCGGAGCGTCGCGCGGAGATCGCGGCGCTCCGCGAGGAGGGGTTGACCTACAGCGAGATCGTGGACGCGACCGGCCCCGGGGGACCGAACCACCGCGGCGACGTCTCGACCCACCTCCAGAAGTACGACCAGCAGGTCTGGAACGCCCGATGGCTCGCCGAGAACGCCCGCCCGCTCGGAGCCGGCCGGGGGGCGGCCGACCCGGAGGACGACGATGACTGAGGGACGTGCCGACTCCGAGGATGGGGCGTCAGTCCTGGCGGAGTTCGCGCGCCTCCCGGAACTCGCCAACCCGGCGGTCGCCCCCGACGGCGACCGGGTCGCGTTCTACTACAGCGGCACCGGCCGCAACGAACTCCACGTGCTCGACCTGGCGACCGGGGAGCGCGAACGGTGGAGCGACGGGGAGGTCCCCGAGAACAACTTCTGGCCGATTGCCTGGACGGCCGACGGCGAGCGGATCCTGTTCCACCGTGACGAGGACGGCAGCGAGCGAAACGACGTCTACGCCATCGCGCCCGACGGGAGCACCGACGCGCTCGTCGAGACCGACGGCATGACCAACCTCCGGGACGTCGGCGCCGACGGGGAGACGCTGCTGGTCGGGTCGAACCACGACGGCGAGACGAACGTCTACCGGCACGACCTCCCGACCGGGGAGACCACGAAGCTGACCGACTACGACCACCCGATCTGGGCGTCACACTTCGCGCCCGACTGCGACCGCGTCGCCTACGCCGCCAGGGCACCGGACGACCCCGCCGCCCGCGACGCGTACGTCGTAGACGTGGACGGGACGGACGTCCGGCGCCTCGACGTCGGCGGGGCGGACGCGGTCACCGCCCCGGCGGACTGGGGGCCGGACGGCGACAGGTTGCTCGTCTCCGACGACGCGACGGACCTCGCGCGCTGTGGCGTCTACGACTTCGACGCCGACGAGGTGCAGTGGTACGGCGACCTCGAATACGAGGAGTCCCCCGAATTCTTCCTGCCCGGGGGCGAGCGGTTCGTGGCGACCCGCAAGCGCGACGCCGTCACCACGGCGGTCGTCTACGACGTCGAGACCGGCGACGGCCGGGAACTCGCGCTCCGGGACGGCGTGGTGGACTTCGGGATGGCGGGCGAACGCGTCCTCGACCGGGACCGCGTACTCGTGACCTACTCGACGCCGACGCGACGGGCGCAACTCCTGGTCTACGACCTCGCCACCGACGAGTACGAGCGGCGCTTCGAGTGCGACTACGGCGGGTTCTCGCCCGGGGACTTCGCGGACGCGGAGTACCTCACCGTCGAGTCCGACGGCGTTCCGGAGACGCCCGCGGCGGCCGTCGACCACGCCCCCTACGAGATGCTGGAGATCGGTGCATTGCTGTACGACTCCGGCGAGCGTCCCTCGCCGCTGGTCGTCAAACCCCACGGTGGCCCGCGGACGTCCGACAGGAAGTCCTTCGACTACTGGACGCAGTTCCTGGTCGAGCGCGGCTACGCGGTGCTGCAGGTGAACTACCGCGGTTCGACCGGTCGCGGCCGCGAGTTCGCGGACCGCCTCTACGGCGACTGGGGCGGCGCCGAACAGGGCGACGTCGCCACCGCGGTCGAGCACGTCCTCGACGCGTACGACTGCCTCGACGGGGACCGCGTCGCCGTCTACGGCGGGTCCTACGGCGGCTACTCGGCGTACTGGCAGCTCGTCCAGTACCCCGACCTCTACGACGCCGGCGCCGCCGTGGTCGGGTTCACCGACCTCGTGAACTTCTACGAGAACACCATCCCGCAGCTCAAGACCGGGTTCCTGGAGAAACACCTCGGCACACCCGGGGAGAACCCGGACCTGTACCGCCGGCGGAGTCCCGTCGAACACGTCGAGAACCTCTCGGCGCCGTTGTTGATGATACACGGCGTCGAGGACCGTCGCGTCCCCGTTTCGCAGGCGCGTCGCTTCCGCGACGCACTGATCGACCACGGCCGCGAGGAGGGGCCCGACGGCGACTTCGAGTACCACGAACTCGACGAGCAGGGTCACCTCACGTCGAGCGTCGACCACCGGATCCGCTCGCTCGAACTGCTCGACGAGTTCCTCGACCGCCGCCTCTAGGGACGGCTACTCCGCTGCGTCCGCGACGTCGCCGTCGCCCACCCGCCGGTAGTCGACGTAGGAGTAGACCGTCGCGTAGACGGCGACGGCGACGGCCGGGCCGACGAGGAAGTAGATGGCGTAGTCGGGAACCGCCAGCGCCCCGAGCGCGAGGACGCCAGCGAGTTTGAACAGCGGGGCCACGTGGTCGTGGGTGTGTCGCCACACGGCGTCCGACGAGAGCGTCCACGGCGTCCGGATGCCGACGAACCAGTTGCGCTCGGCCCGCTCCAGCAGGTAGCCGACGGCGACGTACAGCACCGCCATCGCCGGCGCCAGCGCCTGCAGCACGTCGAACTCGTAGCCCAGGTTCCAGGCGAGGACGAAGCCGTACGTGTACGCCAGGAAGCCGGCGGTCAGCACCGCCAGCGCGTCGTAGGCGGTCTGGAACTCCCGGACGTTCTCCCCGAGGGGATCGATCCGCGGGATGGCCTCGAACAGCGCGACGACGCCGAGCACAAGCGCCGGGCCGCCGACCAGCACGGTCGACTTGCCCATCGTGTCGTCCGGTTCGCCGGCCGCGTTCCAGTGGGTCGTCACCTGCTCGGGTAGTTCGGGCGCCGCCAGCGCGCTCGCGAGCGTGGCGACGGCCACTATCGTCAGCCCGGCCAGGGTGCGTCGGTTCTCGGAGACGAGCGTCATGTGCGGTCGTACGCGGGCCACCCCCGTATAAGGGTCGGGACGGCTTCGGCGCGTGAAAACGTGCGCCGTTCGTTTGCCGCCGACGTTGCCCGGTTCGCCGGTCCCTCGACGCGGTCGGTGGGGCGCCGTCAGACCTCCGTCTCGTAGCGGTTCCGGATCAGGATGGCCGTGCCGTTCAGCGCCAGCAGCACCGCCAGCAGCGCCACGACGCCGGCGGCGACGACGCCGTAACGGAACTCGGGCTGGGGGGCGTCCGCCCATGCGTAAATCTGCATCGGCATGGCGCTGACGCGACTGGCGAACCCCTCCGGGGGGCTGAAGACGGTCGTCGGCGCGCCGATCATGATCAGCGGCGCCGTCTCGCCGATGGCCCGTCCCAGCGCGAGGATGGTGCCGGTGAGGATGCCGGGCATCGCCTCCGGCAGGACCACGTTCTTCGTGGTCTGCCAGCGGGTCGCGCCCATGGCGTACGCCCCCTGCCGGAGGTGGTCCGGCACGGCCCTGATGGCCTCCTGGGCGGAGATGATCGTGATCGGGAGGATCAACAGCGACAGCGTGAGCGAGGCAGTCACCACCGTCCCGAACCCCATCCCCAGCATGTTGGCGAACAGGCCCAGGCCCAGCAGGCCGTAGACGACCGAGGGGACCGCCGCCAGGTTGGCGACGTTGACCTGGATGACCCGTGTGAGCGCCCCGGAGAGCCCCTCGTCGGACGCGTAGTCCTCGAGGAACACGGCGGTCCCGACGCCGAGGACGAACGACAGCGCCGCGACGAGGCCGATGACGAAGACCGACCCGACGATAGCCGGGTACAGCCCCGCCTCCGCCGGGTGTCGGGACGGCGGGCTCGTCACGTACGACCAGTCCAGCCAGGGGTCCGGCGCGGGGAACCCCCCCGCCTGGACGACGACGGTCCCTAGGACCGCGCCAGCGGCGATCAGGAGCGGCGCGACCAGGCCGAGGGTCCCTTCCTCGGCCGCGAGTGCGCGCCGGACGAACCGCCCGGTCGGCACCGAGAGCGTGACCAGAATCAGAATCGCGTGCCGGGGCGCGACGCCGAAGGGGCTCGCCGCCAGGCTCCCGGCGACGGGCACCGCGAACGCGAGGCCGGCGGTGACCGTCGCCTCGCGGCGGCCGCGCTCGCGGGAGGTCAACACCCCGACCCCCAGTGTGACCGGCGCGGCGACCGACCAGACGTACAGCACCCAGGTCCGGACGTAGAAGACGAGCAGGCCGTCGACGACGGCCGCGGCGACGAACCCCAGGACTCCGACCGGGAGGGCCAGTCGGCCGGCCAGCGTTGATCCTCGGCGGCGGGCGTACGCGGCCAGCGCGCCGGCGGGGAGCACGCCGAGCGTGTACGCCAGCACCCACAGTTGCGGGTCGAACACCACGAACAGGACGATCAACGCGAGGCCGGCCGCAGTGCCCCCGACCAGGCGGCCGAGCAGGCCGATGGCCGTGGCCCCGACCGGTTGCTGGCTGCCGGCGTAGAGGACGTAGCTCACGGTGGGAATCACGACCGCGAACAGGTAGAACGCCGACCAGGTGAGTCCCGGAATCTGGACGCCGGCGGCCTCCAGGAGGCGGAACGCCGCGAACGAGGCGATGGGTCCCCCACCGAGCGCGAGGGTGGCCCGCACTGTCAACGCGGGGTCGTCCGCGCTGTACAGCCAGAGGGCCACGACCGGGACGACGAGCGTCCCGACGTAGGTGAACACCCACTCGGGGCTGGCGCTGGCGAGGTCGAAGGCGTCGACGGAGACGTACACCAGGAGGACGGCCAGGGCGGCGATTCCGACCAGGGAGGCCCCCAGCGAGAGGTACTCCAGGAGGGCACCCTTCAGGCGGGCGACCTCCTCGAACGTCGGTCGTCGCTGCTCGCCCATCTCAGTACACCTCCCGGTACCGTTCGGCGACCAGGTCGCCGACCACGTTCATCGCCAGCGTGACCACGAACAGGGCGAGGCCGAGCGCGAACAGCGCGTCGTAGGCCAGCGACCCGCCGGCCAGGTCGCCGCCGGCCACCTGGACCATGGCGACGGTGATCGTCTGGCCGGGTTCCAGCAGGACGTCGCCGGGATGGAGGTACGGGACGACCCCGAGGGCCTCCCGGACCGGGGGCATCTCCGCCTGGGCGCCCATGGCGACGACGACGATCATCGTCTCGCCGACGGCGCGGGACAGCGCCAGGACGTACGAGGAGACGATCCCCGAGAGGGCGGCCGGGACGACCACGCCCGTCGAGACGTCGTACTTCGTCGCGCCGAGGCCGTAGCCGGCCTGCCGGAGTTCGTCGGGGACGGCGCTCATCGCGTCCTCGCTGATCGAGGAGACCATGGGGATCGTCATGATCCCGACCATCAGCGACGCCGACAGCGCGTTGAACGTCGACGTCGAGGGAAACAGCGTGGCCTTCAGCGCCGGGGTCACGTACACGAGCGCGAAGTACCCGTAGACGACCGTCGGGACGCCCGCCAGCACCTCCAGCATCGGCTTGAGGATCGCCCGGGCGCGGGTGCTGGCGTACTCGCTGAGGTACACTGCCGTCAGCGTGCCGACCGGGATCGCGACGAGTCCGGCCACGACCGTCACGACAACAGTGCCGATCAACAGGGGAACGATCCCGAACTCGGCACCGCCCCCGAAGTTCCCCGGGCTCCAGACCGTCCCGGTCAGGAACTCCTCGATGGGGTAGGCGGCGAAGAAGTTCACCGCGTCCGACAGCAAGGTAAGGAGGATGGCGACGGTTGTGAGCACCGAGACGAGCGCGGAGACGGCGAACAGCCCGCCGTAGGCGTGGCCCCTGAGCCGCTGGATGCCGTCCGACCGTCCGAGGTTCGGCTCGTCGGGAGCGCCGCTCATCGTGGGCTCAACCCTGCGCTTGTTCGATGGCGTCTTCGAGGCGGCTCCCCATCTCGGACTGCTGGTCGTCGGTCAGGGGGACGTAGCCGACGTCGCCGGCCACGAGGTCCTCGTTGGTGGCCTGCTCGACGACGAAGCGGGCGAACTCGGCCACGTGTTCGTCGGCCAGCGACGACCTGGCGGGGTAGGTAAACAGCGGTCGGGATAGCGGCGTGTACTCGCCGGAGGCCGCCGTGTCAAGCGACGGTTCGACGCAGCCGTTGCCGTCGTCGATCCTCAGGGCCTTCACGGCGTCGGGGTTGTTGTAGTAGTACGAGAACCCGAAGTAGCCGATGGCGTACTCGTCGCCCTGGACGCCCTGGACGATGGTGTTGTCCTGCTCGGTCGCCTGGTAGTCGTCCGTGTGCGCGCCCTCCTCGCCGACGACGTTCTCGGTGAAGTAGTCGAACGTGCCGGAGGTTTCGGCGGCGCCGTAGCGTTCGATCTCCTCGTTCGGGAACCCGTCGCGGACCTCGTCCCAGGTCTCGGCGGCGTCGGGCTGCCAGATCCGCGCCAGTTCGTCGACGGTCAGGCAGTCGACGAAGTCGGCGTCGTTGTTGACGACCACCGTCAGCGCGTCCGTCGCGACCACGAGTTCGACCCACTCGACGCCGTTGTCCCGGCAGAGCTGCTCCTCTTCGTCCTTGATCGGCCGGCTCGCGTTGTTGAAGTCCGTTTCGCCCGGACAGAAGTGGTTCTGGAAGCCGCCGCCTGAGCCGGTCCGGCTGACGTCGACGTTCACCCCGGAGTGGTCTTCCTTGAACTTCTCCGCGATTGCGAACATCAGCGGGTACACCGTACTGCTGCCCGCGATGTTGACGTCGCCGGACAGTTCGCCGTCGTCGCCGTCGCTCTCCTGGCCCAGTCCGATGCAGCCTGCAAGTCCGAGCGCGCCGGTCGTGCCGATAGCCGCGAGCGCGTTTCTCCGTGAGGTCCGCCGGGTCGGGTCGGGTTGGCTGGATGCCATCGAGCGATGGTATCCCGAGACGGCACAAATACTGTGCTATGAATTATATATCTGGACGAATAGGTATATAGACCGCCGTTTTCGTGACAGTACAACAACGTAGTGGACAATAGCTCTCGGTAGACGGCGAACTGGGGTCGTCGCCACGCTGGCGGACGGCAGGTGCGTGTCATCAATTTTAATGTAGGGTGGCCGAGAAATTAGCAGTGATCATGACGAGACGACGAGTTGCCATAACGCTCCTGTTGGTAGCCATGGTGGCGCTCGCCGGGTGTGGCGGGGGTACCGGCCCGGCCGACGGTGGCGACACCGAGACCGACACGCCGACGCCGGCGGCGGGGACCCCGACCGAGGCCTCGACGCCGACCGCGACTCCCACGTCGACACCGACCGCGACGCCGTCGCCGTCCGCCGACGCCGCCGGTGCGGCGCTGAGCACGCACCAGGACGAACTGGCCGACCGGGACGGCGTGGTCGTGACGGTCGACCAGTGGACGAAGACGGACATCCAGAACATGACGAACACCGGGACGTTGTCCATCGATCTCGACACCGGGGAGGCGTACGCCAACGTGACGGTGGCGACGGCCGACGACCAGTTCCTCCTCAAACAGTACAGCCCACCGGGCGTCGACCGGATCCAGTCCTGTTCGTACATCTCCGGGGAGTGCGTCAGCCTGAGCAACTCGACGCAGGATCCGCGTCGCACTGCCATCGATCCGGTCACCCAGCAGGGTGAGATCGCCGGATTGCCCGGCTTCGAGGACCGGGGCGTCGTGGCGACGGAGCAGGGGCAACTCCGCAAGTTCGTCGCCGACGGGACCGGCGCCCTCTCGGACGACGTCACCTCGGCCGACTTCGAGTCGTTCCACATGGCGCTGTTTTTCGACCCGCAGACGGGGCTGCTGGAGAAGTTCGTGTACGAGGCCACCTACACCGCCGACGGCACGACCCTCGAAACCTCGATGACCTACACGTACGACTACCGGAGCGTCGACATCTCGACGCCCGACTGGTACGTCGAGAAGGAGTAACGGGCCGTCCCGCGTTCTCCGACGGTCCGGGTGACCGGCCGCGGTCGCCCGGCGATGCCGCGCAGTCACCCGCCCCAGTCCAGCACAGTGGCGGCCCAGGTATAGCCGGTGCCGGCCGCCAGCAACAACACGACGTCGCCAGGTTCGACCCGGCCGCGCTGGAGGCCCTCGTCCAGCGCGAGCACCTGGTCGACGCTCTGGACGTGGCCGTACTCGTTGAGGTAGTAACTGCCCTCGGGGCCGACGCCCAGTTCGTCCAGCAGGTACTCGTGGAACGACCGTTTCATGTGGGTCAGCGCCACGAAGTCGACGTCCTCGCGGGCGTAGCCCGACCGGTCGAGGGCGCCGTCGGCCACCGACAGGAAGTT
>CAYTAG010000103.1:0-11801 GCA_964435625.1 uncultured Halobacteriales archaeon
GGGCCACCTCTGTCAGGAGGGCCACTACGAGATGCTCGACGCGCTCCAACCCCAGAACGTCATCCCGGCCCACCAGGACATGAGCGGGTACTCCGACTACGTCAACCTCTGTGAGAGCGAGGGCTACGAACTCGACCGGGACCTCCACGTCACGCGCAACGGCAACCTCATCCAGCTGGTGGAGTGAGCATGAGCGAGGCGTTCGACGAACAACTGATGGCGGCGGTCCGGCGGCGCCGGGAGGTCGTCAACGCCGCTATTCCCGAGGAGATCCCCGTCGACGATCCCGAGCGGCTCTGGTCGGCCGCGCGGCACCTGCTGGACGCCGGCGGCAAGCGGCTGCGACCCACCGTGTTGATGATGGTCGCCGAGGCGCTGACCGAAGCCGACCCCCGGGAGGTCGACTACCGCTCGTTCCCCGCCCTGACGGGCGAGGAGGTCGACCTCGTCCGCGCCGCGGTCAGCGTCGAGATCGTACACACGTTCACGCTGATCCACGACGACATCATGGACGACGACGACCTCCGGCGGGGGGTCGAGGCGGTCCACAGCGCCTTCGACACGGAGATGGCGATCATCGCCGGCGACACGCTGTACGCGGCCGCGTTCGAACTACTGCTGGACACCGGGGCAACCCCGGAACGCACCAACCGTGCGGTCGAACTGCTGACCGAGACCTGCACCAAGATCTGCGTGGGCCAGGCGCTGGACGTCGACTTCGAGACCCGGACTGACGTCCTGCCGGACGAGTACCTCGAGATGATCGACCACAAGACGGCGGTGCTGTACGGCGCCTCCGCGGGCATCCCCGCGATCCTCATGGGCGCCGACGACGACGTCGTCGAGTCGGTCTACCGGTTCGGCCGCCAGATCGGCCAGGCCTTCCAGATCCAGGACGACGTGCTGGACCTGACGACCCCCAGCGAGAAACTCGGCAAGCGCCGCGGTAGCGATCTCATCGAGGGCAAACAGACCATCATCACCGTCCACGCCCGCGACCAGGGCGTCGACGTCGACTCGCTGTTGCCCGACGAGGGCGAGGTGACCGAAGCCGACGTCGACGAGGCCGTCGCCACCCTGGAGGAGGCCGGCAGCATCGACTACGCCCGCGACATGGCCCAGGAACTCGTCGTGAACGGGAAGGCCCACCTGCGGACGTTGCCCGACAACGAGATCCGCCGATACCTCTCGGGCATCGCGGACTACCTGATCGAGCGGGAGTACTGAGCGGGACCGTCCACGGTCGTGGCCGTGCACCGTCGCGCCGACGGCCTATCGTCGGGGTTTTTAGGTGCGCCGGCGAACGATCCGGTGATGGACGAGGACCTGCGCGAGCGGATCGAGCGGGAGGCCGAGAAGCACGCCCTCGCGAACGCGGTCAAACACGGGGGCGAGGCCGACGTGGGCGCCATCATGGGCCCGCTAATGGGCGAGAACCCCGAGTTCCGCGAGCACGGCGACGCGGTCGCCGGCGTCGCGGCCCCGGCGGTCGGCCGGGTCAACGACATGGACCGCGAGCAGCGCCGCGAGCGCCTGGGCGAACTCGCGCCCGACCTGCTGGAAGACATCGAGAGCGAGGACGAAGGCGAGGAGCACCCGCTGCCGGAACTCCCGAACGCCGTGGAGCCGAACTCCACGAGTCCTGACTCGCAAGCTCGTCAGGACGCCGACGACCAGGTCCGGATGCGGCTTGCGCCGAACCCCAACGGCCCGTGGCACCTCGGCAACGCCCGGATGCCGTCGGTGATCGGCACCTACAAGGAGCGCTACGACGGCTGGATGCTCTGCCGGTTCGACGACACCGACCCCGAGACCAAACGGCCCGATCTGGACGCCTACGACCAGATTCTGGACGCCATCGAGTACCTCGGGTTCGAACCCGACGAGGTGATCCGCGCCAGCGACCGCGTCGAGACCTACTACGAGCACGCCCGCGAGTTGATCGAACTGGGCGGCGCCTACACCTGCTCGTGTCCCGCCGAGGAGTTCCGGGGGTTGAAGGCAGACGCGGAGGCCTGCCCGCACCGCGACAGGGACCCCGAGACGGTGGCGGCGGAGTTCGAGCGGATGGTCGAGGGCGACTACGACGCCGGCGAGATGGTCCTGCGGGTGAAGACCGACATCGAGCACAAGAACCCCGCGCTCCGGGACTGGGTGGCGTTCCGGATGGTCGATACGCCACATCCCCGGCCGGAGGCCGCCGAGTACCGTTGCTGGCCGATGCTGGACTTCCAGTCGGGGATCGACGACCACCTCACCGGGATCACCCACATCGTCCGCGGCATCGACCTGCAGGATTCGGCGAAGCGCCAGCGGTTCGTCTACGACTACTTCGACTGGGAGTACCCCGAGGTGATCCACTGGGGCCACGTCCAGATCGACGCCTACGACGTGACGATGTCAACCTCGACGATCAAGGAACTGATCGAGGCCGGCGAACTCGACGGCTGGGACGACCCCCGGGCGCCGACCATCGTCAGCCTCCGGCGTCGGGGCATCCGCGGGCAGGCCATCGTCGACGCGATGGTCGAACTCGGCACCTCCACCAGCAACGTCGACCTGGCGATGTCCAGCGTCTACGCCCGCAACCGCGAACTGATCGACGACGAGGCCGACCGCTACTTCCTCGTGCGGACGGACGCCGAGGGCGACGTCGACCACGGCGCCCGCGAGTTCCCCGTCGTGGGCGCTCCGGAGGCCGGCCACCCGCCGGTCCACCCCGAACACGAGGAGCGAGGTACCCGGGACGTCCCCGTCGGCGGGAGCGTGTTGCTGGAGGGCGGCGACGTCCCCGACCGCGAGGACCGGATCTGGCTGAAGGGCCTGGGCTGTTTCCGGCACACCCGCGAGGCGCTGCAGTACGTCGGCGACGACGTCGCGGCGATCCGCGAGGAGGGCGTCCCCGTCGTCCACTGGGTCCCCGCCGAAGAGACCGTCCCCGTCCGCCTGCGGACGATGGACGGCGACGTCGAGGGGGTGGCCGAACCCGCGTTCGCTGACGTCGATGTCGACGAAATGGTCCAGTTCGAGCGGGTCGGGTACGCGCGGGTCGACCGCGTGGCGCGAAGCGCCACGGAACGGTCGAGCGGCGAGCCGCGAGACGGAACTGCGGGCGACGAGATGCTCGCGTACTTCGCGCACGAGTGAGGCTCATCGGCCGCTCTCCGCCAACGCTTCGATTTCAGAACTATATCGATTTTATTCAAGAAATAATTAACTTCGGAAAATGGAGTAACAGACGGCACGGGTAGCTGCCGTCCGGACGCCGTTCGGCTCGATCGAGTGTCGTTCGCTGGTAAACGACCGACAGATATTTGCCCTGATCGTCCGAGGTGAGGAGCGTAGAGGCCGATGACCCGCAGGCTCGCACTTCGCCCGGTTTTTGCCCCCATCGCGCGCCCCGCCGCGAACTAGGTCGGATAGCCGCAGCACTCGGGTCGCCTCACTACGTGTTCCGTAGTTGCAACTTCTCCAGAACACACGCACGCAAATGCCGACCGAAACCGGGTTCCTGGTCACCAGTGGCCGGGATGCACTTCGAGACTCGTCGGTCCAGCGCACGGACCGACGCCGGACGTCGCATAGCGCGCAGTCACCACGATCGCCGTGCGGATCGTCACCGTCCACGGACACCCGTCGGGGGGCACGGACGTGAGCGACTATGGGGAGCCAGCGCGGGCGACGGACGAGGGGCACCCGTCGCTCTGGAAGAACCGGAACTTCCTGCGGTTCTTCGTCGGGCAGTTCGTCACGAACGCCGGGGACAGCCTCTACACCGTCGCGACCCTGTGGCTGGTCTTCGAACTCAGCGGTTCGACCGCCCTCACGGGCGTGGCGAACGCCTTGTTGCTCCTCCCGTTCGTGCTACAGATCGCCGCCGGGCCGATCGTCGATCGGTTCCCGGTCAAACCCGTCCTGGTCGGGACCCAGGTCGTCCAGGGGGTCGTCGTCCTCGTGTTCCCGGCCGCCGCGTCCACGGGGAACCTGACCGTCGAACTCATCCTCGTGACGATCCCGGCCCTCGCGCTGATGACCACGATGATGTCGCCGGTACAGGCCACCCTGGTGCCACGGATCGTCGCCGAGGATCAGCTGTCGCGGAGCAACTCGGCGCTCGCGACCGTCACGCTGGGATTGGACATGATCTTCGACGCGCTCGGGGGCCTGTTCGTCGCCGTTTTCGGAGCGACGGCGCTGTTCGTCCTGGACTCGGCCACGTTCGCGGTCGCGGCGCTGCTGTTCGCCGGGATGGCGATACCGACGGTGGACGGCGGGGGTGACGGGACCGAGGGGTCGGCCGTCGCCGAGTACGTCGCCGATCTGCGCACGGGGATCGACGTCCTCCGGGGGACCGTGTTCGTGGAGATGCTGTTCACCTCGGCGGCCTTCAACTTCGCCGTCGGCGTGACCCTCGCGATCCTGCCGGCGTTCGGGCAAGCCCGCGGCGGGGCGGCGACCTACGGACTGATGCTCGGTGCGCTCGGCGTCGGACGGCTGCTGGGCTCGGTGGCCGCCTCGTACCTGAACGGCGTGGCCTACGGCCGGTTGAAGGCGGGCACCTACCTGACCTCCGCGCTGCTCTGGTTCGGATCGGCCCACTCGCCGTCGGTGGGGCCCGCCGTCGGGCTGTTCTGTCTCGCGTGGATCTCGGCCGGGATCGATGGCGTGTTGCTCACGACGCTGGACCAGAAGGTGTTCCCGGCCGACCTCCTCGGCCGCGTGTCCGCGATCAAGGGCACGGCGGCCACGGCGACGTTGCCGGTCGGGTCACTGGTCGGTGGGTTCGTCGCCGGGCAACTGGGAACGACGACGACGATGGGGCTGGCCGCGTCCGGCTTCGGGTTCGTGGGCCTGTACTTCGCGGTGCGGCGGCCGCTGCGTCGGCTTCCGGCGATCGACGACGTCGACCCGGCGCAGTTCGACCTTGGCGTCGACTCGCCGCCGGCGAGTACCGGTGGGGAGTGAGGATCGGACGCCGGTTCGTGTAGCCACGGTCGTCGTCGGCAACGGATTCAAGCGCCTCGGGTTCCTAGGGACTTTTCGATGGCTCACCGGTCCCCCGACGGCGACGTCTGTCCGGTCTGCGGCCAGGAGTACGACCAGCGCGTGGTCGTCGAGCGCGGCGACGGCTGGTCGGACGTGTTCGCCGGGACGCCGCTCTCGTTCTTCAGGCGGTACCAGCGCCGGTGCACGAGCCAGTACGACGTCGAGTCCGACAGCAAGCGGTCCCGCGGCGAGTGCGTCGTCTACTTCCACGCGGGCCAGGACGGCGTCTCGCTGTTCTAGGGCCAGTCGGTGTCCTCCAGCGGCTCGGCGACGACGCCGTCCTTTTGCGCCCACACCCGGGCGTGTGCGGTACAGACCTCCCGATCCTCGGCCCAGGCGACGTGGAGCCGCACGGCGACCTCGCGGTCACAACCCTCCTCGGCGCACGCGGTCATGGCCGGTCCTTCGTGCCCCGGTCAAATCCATCTACCGGGTTCCCCCGGCGGATCGCTCCCAGAGGACGTAAAACGGCACGGCGTACGCCAGGCCGAGGACGATTCCCCTCACGAGCGACCGGCCGAGGGGGTCGCCGAACACCAGCGTTTCCAGTGCGAGCACGGTCACGAATGCGGCCAGGAACACGGCGGCCGCCACGACGAGTGGGTTCCCGCGCGTTCGGTCCATCACGTTCCACCTGATTCCCGTTTCCGCCCCGGGTTAGCGGGGGGCCAGCGCCTCCAGGGTCGACTCGCCGAACTCGTCGGCGGCCTGGGCCGGCACGACCAGAATGGGGTAGTCGATGGGCGTCTCCGCGACGAGGTCCCGGAGGCGCTCGCGCGCCCCTTCGGGCGTCCCCGCCACCCCGAGCGCGTCGACCATCTCGTCGGTGACGTGGCCGGCAGCCGCCGACCGGTCCCCGGAGCGCCAGGCGTCCGCGACGGCGTCGGCCGCGTCGGGGAACGCGGCGGCCACGGCCTTCCGGTAGCCCTCGGCGCTGCCGACGTAGTAGGCGACGTGGCCACGGATGGCGTCCCTCGCCTCGTCGGGGTCCTCACCTACCGCGCAGGGGACGTACGGCGCGACCGTGATCTCGTCGGGGTTGCGGCCGGCGTCCTCGGCCGCCTCCGCGACGGTCTCGAAGGCGACGTCCAGCCGCCGGAACGGGACGTTGTGGGGAATCCAGCCGTCGGCCAGGCGGCCGACCACCCGGCGGTTGGCCGGCCCGAGCGCGGCGTAGTAGACCGGCACGTCGGCCAACTGGGCGGGGAAGTCCTGGACGTCGATCAGTTCGCCGTCGTAGTCCACCCGCCCCTCGCCCGAGGTGAATCGCTTGAGGAGTTCTATCGTCTCGTGACCCCGTCTGGCGGGGCGCTCGAACTCCAGGCCGTGGAGGTCCTCGATGGCCTTCGGCGTCGAGACGCCCAGCCCCAGGGTGACCCGCCCGGGCGCGACGTCGTCCAGCGTGGCGGCCGCCGCCGCCAGCACGGCCGGCGACCGGGAGTAGACGTTCACGATGGCGGTTCCGAGGTCACAGTCCAGGCGGTGCGCGAAATCCGCCAGTCGGACGAGCGCGTCGTCGCCCCACAGTTCGGGCATCCAGACGGAGTCGTACCCGAGGTCGTCGGCGCGCTCGGCGACTTCGGGGCCGTCGACCGCCCGCGTGTCCGGAACGAGGAAGCCGCGGTCCATACCGGTACTGCGCGCGACTTGGGGATAAAACCGCAGGAACCCACCCGGCCGTCGCCGGACGGCGGCGCCGTCCGGCTCAGAACGCCCGACGGTACTGGATCGGCGGCTTCGCGGCCTCCCCCTCGCCGAGTTCGTCGGCGGCGTGCAGCGTGAAGTACGGGTCCCGGAGGTGCTGGCGGCCGAGGATGGCCAGGTCGGCGCGGCCGTTGCCGACGACGGCCGCGGCCTGCTCGGGCGTGGTGATGCCGCCGACCGCGCCGACGGCGACGTCGGACTCCACCTCCTCGCGGATGCGCTCGGCGTACTTGACCTGGTAGTTCGGCCCGGTCCGGGGGAGTTGCTGGTCGGGGTGGATGCCCCCGGCGCTCACGTCGATCAGGTCCGTGCCGTCCTCGGCGAGGCGGTCCGCCAGCCTGACGGACTGCTCGACGGTCCACGATTCGCGGTCGGGCAACCAGTCGGTCGCGGAAATGCGGACGAACACCGGTTTGCCGTCGGGCCAGACCTCGCGCACCGCCCGGGTGACCTCCCGGACGATGCGAGTCCGGTCCTCGAAGCTCCCGCCGTAGTCGTCCTCGCGGTCGTTGGTGACCGGCGAGAGGAACTCGTGCAGCAGGTAGCCGTGGGCGGCGTGGACCTCCGCGATCTCGAAGCCCGCCGAGCGGGCCCGCTCGGCGGCCACCGCGAACGACTCGACCACTGCCTTGACGTCGGCCTGGTCCATGCGGCGCTGGGCCGGCGGAATCCCGTCGTAGGGGTACGGTTCGTCCGTCGGCGCGACCGTCTCCCAGCCGCCCTGGTCCGGCTGGAGCGGGTCGCTGCCCTCCCAGGGGCGGGTCTTCGATCCCTTGCGGCCGGAATGAGCGAGCTGGATCGCCGGGACCGAGCCCTGCCCGCGGACGAACTCCGCGACCGGCGCCAGCGCCTCGGCGTGCTCGTCGCTCCAGATGCCCAGGCCCTCGGGTGCGATTCGCCCGCGTGGTTCGACCGCCGTCGCCTCCGTCATGACGATGCCTGCGCCGCCGACGGCCCGACTCCCCAGGTGGACGAGGTGCCAGTCGGTCGCCAGACCGTCGTGGTCCTCACAGGAGTACTGGCACATCGGCGACACCATCACCCGGTTGGGAATCGACGTCTCTCGTAACTGGAGTTCGGTGAACAGTTCGAGGGTCATTGCCCGCCCGTAGGTGTCGGTCGGGTAAACGGTTCCTGGCCGAGGGGACGATTGCCGGTATCGCGGTGCCGGGCCCAGTTGTGTAATCCTTTAAGTAAATTCGCAGACTTATAAAGGCGAACTGCCCCGTCAGGTCGGTCCTGGCGGGCGGACGGAACGGCTCCGTGTCGGCCAGTTCCTGTGAGTCACTCGTACCGCTCGCGCTGGCGGTGTGCTGCCTCGTCGCCGTAGGCGTCGACCAGCGGCTGGTACGCCCGGCCGAGCGCGCGCATCGCTTGCCCGTGGGAGTGATAGCCCAGTCGTTCGATCACCTCGCTCCAGGGCCGACCCTGTAGCACTTTCAGCACCAGCAACCGTTCCTGGCGTGCGTCCAGCAGGTCCGGATCGGCCGGATCGACGAGGTGCGCGACCGCGAGGCGCCGGCACGCGCCGACCGCGGTCGTGTACAGGCCGGGACCGTAGGCCGTGTCCGCGACGACGGTCCACTCCCGCGCCGAGAGGTCGGGGTCGGCCGGGACGTCCGTCGCCCGCAGCGCCGCCCGCACGACGTTCGGGTCCGCGTCGGAAAGCGGGTCCGAGAGCACGTCCCGCACCCGGTCGAGGAACCACCCCGCGTGGCGGTCCTGCAGGTCCCGGCCGGCGTCCGAACGGGGGTCCAGCATGAGGATGGAGTACTCGCCGCTGGCCTCGTTGCGGGTCGTCGCCAGGTGGACCGTCGAGAAGCCGTTTCGCTCCCAGAACCGCACGAGTTCCGGGGTCGCGCCGAAGCCCGTCCCGAGCCAGTCGAGGTCGTCGAACTCCCGCCGGACGGCCGAGAGCAGCCGCGACCCGAGACCCCGCGAGCGGACCGCGGGGTGGGTGGCGATCCGCATCACCCGCAGGCCCGCCGGTTCGCCTGCCTCCTCGTCGCGCAACTGGCTGGTCAGCACGTCCGGGATCATGTTCCCGGGCACGCGCGCGCCGTCGTACATCTCGGCCCGCAGGTCCACGGAGAGGTCGCCCTCGCGGGCCAGAAGCGCCACCGAGACGACGTGGCCCTCGTACAGCAGCGCCCGCGCCGAGAGGTTCGGCGCGTCCAGCAGTCGCGCGAGGTCGTTCGGCTCCGTCCGGTAGTGCGCCAGCACCAGCAGCCCGAACGCCTCCCGGAGCAGGTGCTCGTCGTCCAGTAACTCCCCGGGAGCCAGCGCGCGGTACTCCACGTCGTCGGGGCGGGCGTCGGCAACCAGCTGGTCGACCGCCGGCGAAGCGTCCAGCAGCAGCGCCCGGAACGCCCACACTTCCACGGGGTCGCCAGCGGCGTACCGGATCGGTTCGGCCATCCCGACCTCCCGGACGTCGAGGTCGCTCCCGGCCAGCCGGTCCCGGAAGCGCACGGAGAACCCCCGACCCGCACCCTCGTAGCCGTGGATGGTCGTCGTGAATGCGACGCTCGGCGCGCCCAGGAACGACTGGAGGACCCGGACCGGCAGGGCCGCCGCCTCGTCGACGAGGACGACGTCCGGGTCGTCGGGCAACTCGCGGGCGTAGACCGGGCGCTCGAAACGGACGCGGCCACCGCCGGCCGCGTCGACGCGCTTCGGCGGGTCGTCGCCTTGCTCCGGCGGGTCGCCGCGGTATTCCGACCGGTCGCCGTCGGTTCCGGCCAGCGCGTCCACCTCCGAGAGCAACGCCTCGGCGCGGACGAACACCTCCTTTGCACCCCGGAACTCGGGCGCGGTCACGAGGACGTCCCGTCCCTCGGCGGCCAGCGAGCCAGCGGCCAGGCCGGCGGCGGCGGACTTCCCGCGGCCGCGGTCGGCCTCGACGACCACCGCGTCGCCCCGGTCCCGGAGCGCCTCCAGCGCGTGGACGACCTCGACCTGGTCGTCGGTGAGACACGCCTCGTAGGCCGCCGCCGGGAAAGCGTGCCCGGTGGGAGGTCCCGTGGGGGAAGTGCGGTCCCCGGGCGGCGTAGTTGGCGCCTCGCGGATACGCGGCGGCGGGTCGGTCAGGCCGTCGCGGCGGACGGTCCCCGAGTCGACGTCGACGACGGCGATGCCGGGGTGGGCAAGCAGCGTCTCGACCAGCCGCCTGCGGAACCGGCCGGTCACGTCCGCGAGGTCGTACGGCGGGACCGCGAGGGTCCCGTCGAACTCGCCGCGGCGGTCCGGCCACTCCCCGAGCGAGGGCGTTAGCAAAACCAGGAGGCCGCCACCGTCGACGGCGCCGACGACACGCCCGAGGGCGTTCGGGCGGAGGCCGCCGTGGGCGTCCACGATGACGGCTTCGCGCGTGGTGCCGAGCAACTCCCCGGTGTGGTGCTGGGACAGGCGCTCGCAGGGGAGGTCGACGGGCAATCCCCCACCGTCGGCATCCCCGCCGTCCGGCGGCTCGACCAGCGTCGTCCCCGCCCGCGGGAGGTCCAGTTCCGCGAGCAACCCACGTACGCGCTCGTACCCGACGTCGCGGTCGCCAGCGAGGACGAGCATCCGGCGCTCGTCGGCCCGCCGGGCCTCCGCCAGCAGGTCGCGGCCGAGCGCGTGGAGGTTCATGGCGGTCGTTGTCGGCGGGCCACAATCGGCGTTTCCCTCCCGGTCAGTCGTCGTAGCCGAGCCAGACCCGCTGGATGGTGCCCTCCGAGACCCGGTACACCGCCAGCGCCTCGACGGGGTCGCCCATCCCCGTCACCCGCTCGCGGCAGGCGACGAACTCGCCGATGGCCAGTTCGTCGGTCACCTCGCAGTGCAGGTCGGGGTTGGCCTCGAACAGTTGGCCCCACTGCTGGCGAATCCCCTCGCGGCCCTCGGCGAGGCGCTCGCCGTCGCCCAGGCTGGCGACGACGGCGTTCTCGCCGTAGCAGGCCGCGAACGCGTCCGGGTCGCCGGCGTTGTAGGCGTCGACCTGGCGGTCGACGACGGCCGTCGGCGTCGATTCCTGGTCCTCCGTCATGACTCCGCCTGCGTGGTCGGCCGTAATCGGCGTTCCGGTTGCTCGCCGCGGTCGGTGCGTGCTTCCCGGGGGCGCCGACCGGCCGCCCCGTGTGATTCGCTTTGGCACGGCCCCGTCGCATTGAAAGCGCTTTTAATGGGTGGTGCGCTACAGACTGGTACAACCCGTGCGGGGTTGATGAGGCTCCTAGCCACACAGGATCTCCTGCCGCCACGTGGCGGCCCCGGGCAGTCCGGGCGGGCCGGTGTGAGCCGGCCAGTGAGGGTGACACCTCGCGACGGCGGGGGAGCGCGAGCCTGCGCACGGGAGGAGACAACAATGCCAGTGTACGTAGACTTCGACGTCCCGGCCGACCTCGCGGAGCGAGCCCTCGAGGCCCTCGAGGTAGCCCGGGATACGGGAACCGTGAAGAAAGGAACGAACGAAACGACCAAAGCCGTCGAGCGCGGCAACGCGGACCTGATCTTCGTCGCCGAGGACGTCCAGCCCGAGGAGATCGTGATGCACCTCCCCGAACTCGCCGACGAGAAGGGCATCCCGTACGTCTTCGTCGAGTCCCAGGACGAGGTCGGCCACGCCGCCGGTCTCGAAGTGGGCAGCGCCGCGGCCGCAATCGTCGACGCCGGCGAGGCCGAAGGCGACGTCGAGGACGTCGCCGACAAGGTCGAGGAACTCCGGTAAGTCCATGAGCGCAGAGGAATCCGAGGGCGGATCGACGCCCGCCGAAGTGATCGAGATCGTCGGCAAGACCGGCATGCACGGCGAGGCGATGCAGGTGAAGTGCCGCATCCGCGAGGGCGAGAACAAGGGCCGGATCATCACGCGCAACGTCCTGGGCCCCGTCCGCGAGGGCGACGTGCTCCAGCTGCGCGAGACGGCCCGCGAGGCCGACTCCATCGGAGGTCAATAATGCCCCAGACCCGCGAGTGCGACTACTGCGGCAGTGACATCGAGCCGGGGACGGGCGTGATGTTCGTCCGGACCGACGGCACGACCATCCACTACTGCTCCAGCAAGTGCGAGG
>CAYTAG010000104.1:0-11712 GCA_964435625.1 uncultured Halobacteriales archaeon
CTCGCCGTTCGACTACCCGGGGTTCGTCCCCGCGTACGTCCGGCCGCTGTTCTGCGAGGGCAAGGGGCCGTTCCGGTGGCTGGCCCTCTCGGGCGACCCCGAGGACATTCACCGCACCGACGAGGCGGTGAAGGAACTGTTCCCCGAGAAGGACGCCCTGCACCGCTGGATCGACCTGGCCCAGGAGCGCATCCAGTTCCAGGGACTGCCCTCGCGGGTCTGCTGGCTCGGCTACGAGACCGGTCCCGACCCGCGCGAGGGCCACGATCAGGACGGCCTCACCGAGCGCGCCCGGTTCGCGCTGCGGATCAACGAGATGGTCCGCGACGGCGAGATTTCGGCGCCCGTCGTCGTCACCCGCGACCACCTCGACGCCGGGTCGGTCGCCTCCCCGAACCGCGAGACCGAGGCCATGAAGGACGACAGCGACCCCATCGCGGACTGGCCGATCCTGAACGCCCTGCTGAACTGCGCGGCGGGCGCGGACGTCGTGTCGGTCCACGACGGCGGCGGCGTCGGCATCGGCAACGCCCTGCACGCCAACAACCACGTGGTGCTGGACGGGACCGACCTCGCCGCCGAGAAGGCCCGCCGCGTGTTCACCACGGACCCGGGCATGGGCGTCGTCCGGCACGCCGACGCTGGCTACGAGACCGCCCTCGACCAGGCCGAGGCGGCGGACGTCCCCATCCCGATGCGCGACCGGCTGGACGAGGGGCGGTGACCACCGACCCATGACGTTCAGACACACCTTCGGGTGGTCCGGTCCCTCGGGCGACCCCAACGACGAACAGTTCGGTGACGTGGTCGAGCGCACGGCCCCGGACGCAGTGGGCGAGTACGACGCGATACTGGTCGGCGAACCGTACGACGGCGCGGTTATCGGCCGCAAGGGCGCCCGCCGCGGCCCCGCGGCGCTGCGCGAGGCGCTGGCGGGCACGAAGACCCACCACTTCGACGCCGGTCCGGTCGGCCGCGTGGGCGACCTCGGTGACGTCGCCTGGCTCGCCAACCGCATGGCCGGCGACGCGACCTCGGGGGTCGCTGGCGTCCAGCGACGGGTCCGGGAGGCGACCGAGCAGGTCTACGAGCGAGCAGCGGCAGGCGGGACGCCGGACGGCGAGACGGCAGGCACCGGCAGCACGCTCCCGGTGTTCCTGGGCGGGGACAACTCCCTGACCTACCCCAACGCCGCGCCCCTGCTGGAGCGGGGCCTCGGCGTGATCAACCTCGACGCCCACCTCGACGTCCGCGAGGTGCGCGACGGCCCGACCAGCGGGACGCCGTACCGCCAACTGTTCGCGGACGGACTGGACGCCTACGCCTGCCTGGGGGCGCGGCACTTCGAGACCTCCACGGCCTACCACGACTTCGTGCGCGAGCGGGAGGGCGAGGTCGTCACGAGCGAGGAAGTCGGCGAGGACCCCGTCGCGGCCGCGGATCGCGCGCTCGACGCGATGGATGGCGTCGAGGCGGTCTACGTGAGCGTCGACCTCGACGTGCTGGACGCCGCCGCGGCACCCGGCGTGAGCGCGCCGACGCCCGGCGGCCTCACGACGCGGGAACTTTACCGGGTTCTCAGGCTGCTGGCCGAAGACGACCGCGTCGCCGGCTTCGAAGTGGTCGAGTGCGCGCCGCGGCTGGACGACGGCGACCGCACCGCCCGCGCCGGCGCCCGGGCGGTCGCGCACTTCCTCGCGGGCTACGGGGGTGGACGATGAGTTTGAATGCAGTAATCCACGGCGCCAGCGAGGTCGTCACCGTCGGCGCGGACGGCCTCGAAACCTACGAGGACGCCGCCGTCGCCGTCGTCGACGGCGAGGTAGCCCGCGTGGGGGACTCCGGCGCGGTGACCCGCGAGTTCCCGCCGACCGAGGCCGACCACGCCGTCGACGCCCACGGGAAGGCCGTCCTGCCGGGGTTCGTCGACCCGCACACCCACGCACTGTTCGCGGGCGACCGCTCCGACGAGTTCGCCGCCAAACTCCGGGGCAAGACCTACCAGGAGATCCTGGAGGAGGGCGGCGGCATCCTCCGGACCGTCCGGGCGACCCGCCAGGCTAGCGACCGGGAGTTGCTGGAGAACCTCCTCTCGCACCTCGACCGGATGCTCGCCTACGGGACCACGACCGTCGAGGTGAAGTCCGGCTACGGCCTGGACGTGGAAACCGAACTGCGGATGCTGGACGTGATCGCCCGCGCCGACGCCGTTCACCCCGTCGACGTGGTGCCGACGTTCATGGGCGCCCACGCGGTCCCCGAGGACCGCGAGGCGGACGAGTACGTCGACGAGGTGGTCGAGGAGCAACTCCCGGCCGTGGCCGAGCAGGACGTCGCCGAGTACTGCGACGTCTTCTGCGAGGAGGGCGTCTTCGACGTCGAGCAGTCCCGCCGGGTGCTGGAAGCCGGCGAGGACCACGGCCTCACGCCGAAGGTCCACGCCGAGGAACTGTCCCACCTCGGGGGCAGCCAACTCGCGGCCGAGGTGGGTGCGACCAGCGCCGACCACTTGCTGTACGCCACCGACGAGGACGCCGAGGCGCTCGCGGACGCGGGCGTCGTGCCCGTGTTCCTGCCCGGGACGGCGTTCTCGCTGGGCGCGGAGTACGCCGACCCGGAGCCGTTCCTGGAGGCGGGCGCACCCGTCGCCGTCGCCACGGACTTCAACCCCAACTGCCACTCCCGGAGCATGAACTTCGCCGTCGCGCTGACCTGCGTCGAGATGGGGCTGGCGCCCGCGCAGGCCATCCAGGCGGCCACGCGCAACGCCGCCCTCGCGGTCGACCGGCCGGAGCGGGGGACGTTGCAGGAAAGCGCCCCGGCCGACCTCGCCGTGGTGGATGCACCTTCGCACGTCCACGTCCCCTACACGTTCGGGGAGAACCTCGTGGAGACCGTCCTGAAGGACGGCGAGGTGGTCTACGACGAGGGGGCGGTCCGCCGATGAGGCGCCGGCGTCCGCGCGCGGCGGGAGGTGGCACGCGATGACCGTCCAGGGAGGCGTTCCACGATGACGGTCGAACTCGACGGCGAGACGCTGACCGTCGAGGACGTCGTGTCGGTCGCCCGGGCGGACGAGTCCGTCGCGGTCCCGGAGGGGGCCCGCGAACGCGTCCGGCGCTCCCGCGAGCGCGTCGAGGACGTGCTGGACAGCGGCGAGACGGTCTACGGCGTAAACACCGGCTTCGGCGAACTGGTCGACCAGCGCATCCCCCGAGAGGACATCGATCAGCTCCAGTTGAACCTCGTCCGGAGCCACGCCTCGGGCGTGGGCGACGAACTGCCGCGGGAGGCCGTCCGCGCGATGCTGGCGACCCGGATCAACGCACTGACGAAGGGCTACTCTGGCGCCCGCGAGCGGGTCGTGGACCTGCTGGTGGGGATGCTGGAGGCGGGCGTCCACCCCGTCGTCCCCGCCCAGGGAAGCCTCGGCGCCAGCGGCGACCTCGCGCCGCTGGCCCACGTCGCGCTGGTGCTGGTCGGCGAGGGCGAGGCCCGCGTCGAACCGGACCCCTCCGGTGCTCGCGGCGAACCCCTCGACGGCGCCGAGGCCCTCGGACGAGCGGGTCTGGAGCCGGTCGAACTGAAGGCCAAGGAGGGACTGGCGCTGATCAACGGCACCCAGCTTACCGTGGGGCTGGCCGCCTTGCTAGTCCACGACGCCGGCCGGGCGTTCCGGGCCGCCGACGCCGCCGGGGCGCTCACGACCGAGGTGACGATGGGCACGACTGCGACCTCGGACCCGGCGCTACACGAGGTCCGCCCGCACGACGGCCAGCAGGCCAGCGCCCGGAACGTCAAACGGCTCACCGAGGACTCCGAAATCGTGGAGGCCCACCGCAACTGCGACCGGGTGCAGGACGCCTACTCGATCCGGTGTCTGCCGCAGGTCCACGGCGCCGTCCGCGACGCCGTCTCCCACCTCCGGGAGGCGGTCGAGGTCGAGTTGAACAGCGCGACGGACAACCCGCTGGTGTTCGACGCGGACCGCGTCGCCGACCGCGCCAGCGGCACCGACGAGGCGGCGGTGCTGTCGGGCGGGAACTTCCACGGCGAACCGCTGGCGCTGCGGCTGGACTACCTCGTGACCGCCGCGACCGAACTGGCGGCCATCTGCGAGCGCCGGATCGACCGGATGGTCAACCCGAACGTCCAGGAACCGCACCTGCCGCCGTTCCTCGTCGACGGCAGCGGCCTCCAGTCGGGGCTGATGATCCCCCACTACGCCGCCGCGGCGCTGGTCAACGAGAACCGCGCCATCGGGCGGGCAGCCGCCGACAACACGCCCGTCTCCGGCAACCAGGAGGACCACGTCAGCATGAGCGCCCAGGCCGCGCTGGACGCCCGCCGGGCGGTCGAGAACCTCGGGACGGTCGTCGGGATCGAACTGCTGTGTGCCGCCCAGGCCGCCGAGTTCGTCGAGCGAGCGCCGGAGGTCGAGGAGCTGGACGGCGAGGCGTCCCACGGCGCCGGGACCGGGGCGGTCTACGAGGCCGTCCGCGAGGTGGTCCCGCCGCTGGAGGACGACCGGCCGCTGTCCGAGGAGATCGACCGCGCCGCGGCGCTCGTGGCCAGCGGCGTGATCGACGACGCCGTCGAACGGGCGCTGGGGGAGCCGCTGGAATAACGCGAAACGCGACGACGGGGGGTGTCGCTACCGCGGCGCGCCGATGTAGTGAGCCGGTTCCTGGTCGGAACCGTAGTGGTTGTCCCAGTAGTTCACGTTCTGCCAGCTATCGGTGTGGACCTGGATGATGGCCTCGTCGGTCCAGTCGTTCGGCGTGTCCCGCGGTTCCTTGGGGTTGTGGAACCAGTTGTTCCAGACGTCCGCGCGGTCGTCCGGGACGCCGCGGATGGCGACGCCGGGGGCGTTCTTGTCCTTCCAGTCGTGGGTGACCGGCTCGAACGTGTTGTTGTGGATGAGGATCGTCCGGCCGCCCGAGCGGTGCATGTCGAAGACGTGCGAGAGGGCGTCGTCGAACTTGACGTGGTTGTACCGGGCGGTGTAGCCGTTGCTGCCGCCGCCGCTGATGCTGTGGCGGTTGTGCCAGAACTCGTTGTACTCGATCAGCGGGTGGCCGGTGACGGTGTTGACGCCGTAGCCCCACCCGTCCATCGAGTTGTGGTGGATCGCGTTGTGGTGGACGTGCGTGTCGGTGTACGCGCGGATCGCGGCGAACGTGAAGCCGTACAGTTCGCAGTTGTCGATCTCGACGCCGGTCGCCTGGACGTCGATGCCCTGGCCGGCGTTGTCGTCGTTCTCCCTCCAGTCCCAGACACGGCCCTGGAGCCGCAAACCGGTGATGCGGACGTCCGGGTTCCGCACCTCCAGCACCGACCACGGCGAGGTGTCGGTGTGGAGGAGGCCGCCGTCGGAGCCGTCGATCCCGCGGTCCGACGCCAGCGTGATGCCGCCCGGAACGACCAGTTCGGTGGTGCCCGTGTAGATGTCGGCATCCGGATCGACGTACACGACGTCGCCCGACGAGGCGCTGTCGAACGCCGATTCCAGTTCCGAGAGCGTCGAGGCGACGTAGTCGGCCTCGGACTGGGGCACCGTCCGGGGGTAGCCGGCGCCGCCGCCGATGACGTCCGGATCGCGGTCGGGGTCGTGCTCGACCTGATCCCAGACCTCGCCGTTGCCGGCCGAGCGGAACCCGATGCCGCCGGAGGCCCAGGTCACGTCGTCGGCCCGGACCGACGCCAGCAACTCGTCGGTCGAATCGTCGTACAGATCCGCGTAGACGGTCAGGTCGTCCGTCCACACCTCCGCGCGGTACCAGCCGTCGATCTGCTCGGAGGCAGGGAGGTCGGTGCTGGCGATCTGCGAGATCGACCCGCCCTCGTTGCGCCACATGCGCCAGGCGCCCTGGCCGCTGATCCCGACGGTGTAGCCCTCGGGATTGTCCGTCGCCGACTGCGCGAAGAAGTGCAGCGCCACGAAGTTGTCGTCGCCGGCGTTGTTGAACCGGTAGGTGATCTCGTCGCCCCTGCTCGGGTACGCGTCCAGTCCGGTCATCGTAACGACGCTGCCGGAGTCACCGCCGTCGTTCACCAGGGCCCGTTCGCCCTCGTAGACCGTCCCGGTGGTGACGCTGTAGAGGCTCTCGACGCCGCCGTAGTCGGCCAGCGGGGTCGACCGCTCGAAGTCCTCGATGGCCGGCCCGGTCGAATCCGAACTGGACTCTTCGACGACGTAGTCCCAGACCTCGCCGTTGCCCGCGCTCCGGAAGCCGATGCCGCCCGAATCGAACGTCGCGTCATCCACCTGGAGTGAGGCCAGCAGTTCGTCGGTCGAATCGTCGTACAGGTCCGCGTAGATGGTGGTGGCGTCCGTCGAGATCTCGACGCGGTACCAGCCGTCGATCTGGTCGGACGCCGGCAGGTCCGCCTGCCCGATCTGGGAGATCGATCCGTCGTTGCGCCACAGCCGCCACCCGCCACGGTCGCTGATCCCGACGGTGTAGCCCTGCGGATTGTCCGTCTCCGACTGGGCGAAGAAGTGCAACGCCGCGAAGTTGTCGTCCGCCGCGTTGTCGAACCAGTACGTGATTTCGTCACCCCGGGAGGGGTAGGCGTCGAGGCCCGTCGTCGAGACGACGCTGGCGTAGTTGCCGCCGTCGTTGACCAGCGCCTGACCGCCCTCGTAGACGGTCGCGGACGTGGTGCCGTAGAGATCCGTCGCGGCGCCGTACGCGGCCAGCGGGTCGGTCCGCTCGAAGTCCTCGACGACCGTTCCGTCGACCTGGCGCTGCTGGACCGCGTAATCCCATACTTCGCCGCTTCCGGCCGACCGGAAGCCGATCCCGCCGGAATCGAAGGTGGCGTCGTCCACCTGAAGTGAGGCCAGCAACTCGTCGGTCGAATCGTCGTAGAGGTCCGCGTAAATCGTGGTATCGTCCGTCGAGATTTCGACGCGGTACCAGCCGTCGATCTGCTCGGACGCCGGCAGGTCCGCCTGCCCGATCTGGGAGATCGATCCGTCGTTGCGCCACAGCCGCCACCCGCCACGGTCGCTGATCCCGACGGTGTAGCCCTGCGGATTGTCCGTCTCCGACTGGGCGAAGAAGTGCAACGCCGCGAAGTTGTCGTCCGCCGCGTTGTCGAACCAGTACGTGATTTCGTCACCCCGGGAGGGGTAGGCGTCGAGGCCCGTCGTCGAGACGACGCTGGCGTAGTTGCCGCCGTCGTTGACCAGCGCCCGACTCCCCTCGTAGACGGTCGAGGTGGTGACGCTGAAACTGTCGGTAGCCGCACCGTACGCGGCCAGCGGATCGGTCCGCTCGAAGTCCTCGATCACCGTCGCCGCGTCGGTGGAACTGGGGGCCGCCGACCCCTCCGTCGCGACGATTCCCGATCCGATTGCGCCGGCACCGACTGCCGTCGCAGTGCTCTTCAGGTAGTCTCTGCGCGCGATTCCGTCGGACGACTGCCCGGACGTGTCGTGCTCGTCGGTCATCGGGTTCGTGCTCCGGACGATAATATTAATCGAGGATTGAAAAAGTTATTTTTTAGTCTTTTGTAATTATATTAAGTTAACGTCATGCCAGTGACGTCCTGCTGACGAACCGTCGCGCCCTCGACCGTACGGCCTGGTGCCGACCGTCCGGCTGCGCTACGGGCAAATTCGCGTCGGTCAGCAACGACGCGAGACGTGACGAACGGGACGGGTGGCGTTACGCCTCGGGTTCGGGGGCGTCCCCTTCCAGTTCCGCCAGCGCCTCTGCAGCCTCCCGCTTGTAGGTGTCCACGGGGAGGTCGTACTCCTCGCGGGCCATCGCGGCGTACTCGTTGGTCTCCGCGTCGAAGCGCTCGATTCGCTCCAGGGTGCGCTCGGCGGTCTCGACCACCCAGCGGTCCCGGGTGTCCTCGTCGACCACCGTGATCGACTCGGGACGGAGCGAGACGTTGACCGTGCCGTCGTCGGTCTCGTAGGTGCGGGGCTTGCCGACGACCGACACGTAGGCGGGCGGTTCGAGGTCCCGCAGCATCGAGGCGGCGTCGGGCTGGTACTGGCCGGCGTACACGAAGAACGTGCCGGTGGGGTCGACCACGCGGCCACGCCAGTACTCGCTGTCGTCGCCGACGTCCTCCTTCTCGGTGAGGGTGCCGACGACGAAGGCGCGGTTGGCCCGCTCGCCCGTCGGGAGCAACAGGTAGACGGGTGCGCGTTCGTCCTCGCTCTCCTTGAACGTGAAACTCGCGTCGTTGAACTCGCGTGCGAAGACGCGCCGGGCGACTTCGCGGGTGGGTACGCTGGCCATGGTTACATCGACCTCGCCTTGATGAGGGTTTCCTCGGCGTCGACCGGTCCGGACAGTTCCTCCAGTTCGTCGACCAGCAGGTACCGGCCCATCGTGGGGCCGGCGACCCGGTAGTACTGGCCGACGGTCTTGCTGCGCATCTCGTCGGCCACGACGGTCGTGTCCAGCGCGTCCATCGCCATGTCCTTGGCCTCCTCCAGGGTGACGCCGGTCAGTTGCTCGGTGGCCTCGCGGTCGAACAGGGTCTCGTGGACCTCCCGGCCGTCGTCGAGCACGCCCTTGATCCGGAGGTCGAACTCGCCCTCGACCTCGCCGTGCTCGCTACACCGGCCGTTCTGGAGGACGCGCGTGCAGCCGTCCTCGGGGCAGCGCTTGATCAGCCCGGAGCCGGACTGGACGTCGACCAGCGCGCCCTCGACTTCGGCCTCGTCGTCGCCGACCTCGAGGTCCTCGTCGAGTTCCTCGATGGTCGTCGTCCGGTTGAGTTTGACCGAGTACCGCCCCTGGTACTCGTCGGTGACGACGTTGCGAAGCCGGTAGACCTCGTCCTCCTCCAGCTCCGGGAGGTCGGATTTGGACCACTTGGTGAACTTGATGGTCCCGGATTCGTCGCCGAGCAGGCCGACCTGGGCGACGGCGTCGCTGCGGGCGTCCCACAGGTCGACGACCTTCGCCGTGACGTCGATCCACTGCTCGGGTTCGTCGACGTCGGCGACCTGCACCGACTCGTTGCCGCCACCGCCGTAGACCTCCTCGCGGTCGAGGCCGGCCTCCTCGAGGTAGTGGCTCTGGACGCTCCGGCGCGCCTCGTCGACGGGGACCTGGTAGTCCTCGACGAGGGTCCGGAGGCGGCTCTCGACGTCCTCGACGCCCACGTCGAGGTGGTCCGAAAACTGCTCGTGTAGCTCCTCAGCCTGGGTACGCAAATCTGTCATGGTTTCACTGTCTCCGCTTTGGTTTCGATGGGAGACATACGACCGTTGGTTCCTGATGACTTAAAAAGTTCCGTAGGCGGAGCGAAAGTGAAACGCGGACCGTCGGGCCCGGCGGGAAGCCGCCACAGCCAGGAGGACGCGTCGGGATACTAACCCGACGGCCGCGCGTCGGCCATCGAGGGAAACCACGTCGAGGGTCCGGTCGCTGGCCGCGTCGTTCTCGCGGCGCTCGCGGGAACACGTCCGTCCCACGGGCCCGAATTACCACGAGCCCCCAATTAGGATCATGGCGCGCGCGAGGAACGCACGCGAAGTCCCCGGGAGTGAAACGAGCGGAGGCTCGTCGGAGCTTGCTCCGACCGTGTCTCCGGCGAGCCGTGCGAGCCGGAGGCTCGGGAGAGCGAAGCTCTCCCGGTGTTCCCGCGAACGCATGTGAGCAGGGGCTCGTCAGAACTCGTCTCTGACGGTGTCCCCGTGAGCCCTGCGAACGGGGGCTCGGGAGAGCTTCGCTCTCCCGGTGGACGAGCACCGCAGGCGCGACCGAGCGAAGCGAGGGAGCAACGAGGAGCGCAGTCGGCTGGGGAGGGCGTGGACATCCCTGGTCGTTGCGTGCCGTCGAGTCACGAAACGACGAGCAGTCCCACGCTCGAACGCCACACCACCGTCAAACCACGACGGTCCGCCAACCACCTCACGACGAACCGCCACGACCCACGACGACGACCCGCCAGCCGACGAGTCTTTAATGCCGGCGTCGCAAGCCCGGGCATGGCCGACCGCACGAGTTGGGGTGGCCTCGTCAGGCGGGCCGCCCGGGTCGCCGGCCGCAAGTTCGCGGAGACCAGGGAGGCCTACCAGGAGGGCCGCAGCGCCGGCCAGGTGCCCGAGGACCTCCCGACCGACGACGAGGGCGACGCCCGCATCGTCTGCCGGCGGTACGTCGAGAAGCGCGCCGTCTCGGTCGACGCCGCCGGCCGTCCCGAGTGCTTCGAGGCCGGCCACCCCGACTGCGAGGGCTGCGCCGAGGACGTCCGCGAGGGCCGCATCGAGACGTGGTGAATCCCCCTGCGAGGCCCGTCGGACCGCACTTTTCAGTAGCCGGTCGAGGACGGCCGCCGCCCGCCGTCGAGAAAACCGCAAGACGCGACGGCGTCGGGGCAGGAGGTCCGGAAGAGCGACCGTCGGTCCGTGTGACGTCGGACCGGCGGTCGGACGTCACGCCGTTCGGGCGGCACGCCGGACGGGCGTACCACCGGTCAGTCCGCGGTCTCGGTCCCGTCGAACGTGTGGTCCTCGGCCGAGGGGCCGTCGAAGTCGCCGGAGGGTGACAGTTTGCCGGCGATGACCCAGGTCGCGACGGCCGACACCAGGCCCCACAGCAGGCCGGCGCGAACGCCGGTCTTGCGGTCTCGAACGAACGATACGACGACGAAGGCCGTCAGGAACCCCGTGACGAAGTTCCCGAGCGCGTTACGGAGG
The DNA here is from genome assembly GCA_964435625.1 of uncultured Halobacteriales archaeon. Lineage (GTDB taxonomy): Archaea > Halobacteriota > Halobacteria > Halobacteriales > PXRE01 > PXRE01. Next base: position 10,679 of record CAYTAG010000104.1, read on the forward strand.
CGATCCATGGATTCACGTTGGCCGTCGAACACGAAAAGCGGTCCGGTTCCGGCCGGCGCGCTCCGGTCGGTGGCGTTCCGGCCGGGCGTGTTCCGGTCAGAGGCGTTCCGCCCGGGAGCGGACTTTTGGCGGTCGGCCCCGATGGACGGACATGGACCGTCCCATCGTCGCGCTCGTGATGGCCGGCGGGACCGGGACGCGGCTGTACCCCGCGAGCAGGGAGGGCCGGCCCAAGCAGTTCCTGTCGTTCGGGGGCGAGCGGTCCCTGCTGGCGCGGACCGTCGCGCGCTGCTCGTTCGCCGACGAGGTGCTGGTCTCGACGACCGAGGACCTCCTCGCGGGGGTCCGCGAGCGGGCGCCCGACGCCGACGTGCTCGTCGAGCCCGTGCCGAAGGACACCGGCCCTGCGCTCGCGTACGCCACCTTCTGGTGCCGGGAACTGCTCGGGGACTGCGTCGTCCTAGCGGTCCCGAGCGACCACGTGGTCGGCGACGGCTTCGAGACCACCGCCCGCCGGGCCGCCGAGGTGGCCGTCGAGACCGGCGACCTGGTGACAATCGGCGTCGACCCGGACCGCCCGGCGACGGCGTACGGCTACGTCAAACCCGGCGAGGAGCGCGACGGCCACTACGCCGTCGAGGCGTTCCACGAGAAGCCCGACAGCGAGACGGCCGCCGACCTGGTCGAGGCGGGGTGGTACTGGAACAGCGGCACCTTCGCCTGGACGCCCGAGGCCTTCCTCTCGGCCGCCGAGGACTCGCCGCTGGCGCCGCTGGTCGAGGCTCTGGAAGCCGACGAACCGTCCCGGGGCTTCCGCGAGGTCGAGGCCGTCAGCGTCGACTACGCCGTCATGGAGCGGGCCGCCGGACGCGAGGCCGGCCCCAGCGTGGTCCTGGTCCCCGCCGACTTCGACTGGGACGACCTCGGCTCCTGGGACGCGCTGGCCCGGGTGCTTGAGGCCGACGGGGACGGGAACGCGGTCCTGGGGGACGCACTGACCGTCGACGCCGCCGACAACGTGATCGCCAGCGACG
>CAYTAG010000105.1:0-1823 GCA_964435625.1 uncultured Halobacteriales archaeon
GCGATGTTCGGCATCGTCATCGTGGCGGGCTACCTGCTGTTCGCGATGCAGCGGAGCCTGTTCGGTCCCTTCCGGCTGGAGACCGACTACGAGATCGGTCGCGCGCCGCTGCACGACGTGGTTCCGCTGGTCGTCCTGGTGGCGACCATCGTCCTGCTGGGCGTGTTCCCGGAGCTGATCTTCGACATGATCACTGACGCAGTCACTGCGCTGAGCGGAGGTGTCGCCTGATGGTGTCGCCCGAGTGGCTGGCGCTTTCGCCACACGGCATCCTCGGCCTGACGGCGCTGGCGTTGCTGCTGTACGACATGATCGACCCGGACTCCCGCAACCGCCTGGCGCTGTCGGCCATCGCGACGGTCGGGTCGCTGGGCGCGCTGGGAGCGACGGCCTGGCTGCTCGTCGTCGGGATGGGTCCCAGCGAGTCGGTCACTCTCTTCGACGGCCAACTGGTGGTCGACGGCGTCGCGCTGTTCTTCTCGGTCGTGTTCACGACCGTCGCGGCGCTGGTGACCGTCGCCAGCTACGACTACCTGGCCGACCACTCCTACCAGGCGGAGTACTACTCGCTGGTCGTGATGGCGACGACGGGGATGGTGTTGCTTGCCAGCGCCAACAGCCTGGTGACCGCCTTCGTCAGCCTGGAACTGGTGAGCCTGCCGTCGTACGCGCTGGTCGCGTTCCTGAAGACCAACCGCGGCTCCGTCGAGGCGGGCACGAAGTACTTCCTGATCGGCGCGCTGTCCTCGGCGGTGTTCGTCTACGGCGTCTCGCTGGTGTACGGCGTCGCCGGGTCGCTCCAGTTGCAGGCCGTGGCGTCCGCGGCCGCCGGGACCGACCTGAACGGGGTGCTCGGGATGGGCATCCTGCTGATGACCGGCGGGGTCGCGTTCAAGACCGCCTCCGTGCCGTTCCACTTCTGGGCGCCGGAGGCTTACGAGGGCGCGCCCGCGCCGATCAGCGGCTTCCTGTCGTCGGCCTCGAAGGCGGCCGGGTTCGTGTTGGCGTTCCGCGTGTTCGTCGTCGCGTTCCCGCTGGGCGCCGTCGCGGCCGCCATCGACTGGGCGTTACTGTTCCAGATCCTCGCCGTCGTGACGATGCTCGTAGGCAACTTCGCCGCGGCGGTCCAGGAGAAGGTCAAGCGGATGCTGGCGTACTCCTCGGTGGGTCACGCCGGCTACGTGTTGATCGGCCTGGCGGCGGTCACCTCCGGCGGCGCCGGCGACAACAGCATCGTGCTGGGCGCCGCGATGATGCACCTGCTGGTGTACGGCGTCATGAACACCGGCGCGTTCCTGTTCGTCGGCATGGCGGAGTACTGGGGCGTGGGCCGGCGTTTCGAGGACTACAACGGCCTCTCGAAGCAGGCGCCGATGGCCTGCCTGGCGATGGCGATCTTCATGTTCAGCCTGGCCGGCCTGCCGCCGTTCGGCGGGTTCTTCAGCAAGTACGTCCTGTTCCTGGGCGCGATCCAGGCCGGGTTCTGGTGGCTGGCCGCCATCGGTGCGGTGACGAGCGCGCTGTCGCTGTACTACTACTCGCGGGTCGTCAAGGCGATCTGGATCGAGGATCAGACTGCCGACCTGCGCCTGCGGGGTCGCCCGGTCGGTCTGTACGCCGCGGTGATGGTGGCGGGCCTGCTGACGGTCGCGTTGCTGCCGGCGTTCGGCATCGGCATCGAGACGGCCTACGACGCCGCTGCTGTGCTGTTCGCCTGAGGGCCTCTGGCCCGAAGGCGAGCCAGCGAATCTCCGATTCGCGCTGTTCGCGTGAGAGCGCCGTAGGCGCTCGAACGCGGGCTCGAAAATCTTCGATTTTCGGTG
>CAYTAG010000105.1:1923-11265 GCA_964435625.1 uncultured Halobacteriales archaeon
CGAACGCGGGCTCGAAAATCTTCGATTTTCGGTGGTCGCCCGAGGGCCGGTGGCAACAACCGTTTTTACGACTCGAAGAGACGTCGAAACGATGGGACGGGACCTCGCCGCCGACGTCAACGACAACTGGACGACCTGGCTGCGGACTTTGGCCGAGCGCATCCCCGGCGGCGAGTCCCGGGCGTTCGGCCCCGCCGTCGCAGCCTCGACGGGGGTTGACAACGCGTCGCTGAACCGGGTGGCCGTCTTCGAGGACGCGGCCCGCGAGGACCTCGACGCGGCGGCGTCCTGGCTGTCCGGGCTGGACGTCCCGTTCGCCGTGACCGCTGCCGGGCCAGGGGTCGACGCCGTCAAGGCCGCCGACCTCGGTCTCGACCGCACCGACGGAACCTCCCCGGGGATGGCGCTGTCGTCGCTGGCGGAGCCTCCCGACCCCGACTCGCCCGCCGAAATCTCGGCGGTCGAGGACCCCGCGGACCTCTCCGAGGTCGCCAGGGTGTACGCCGACGCGGTAGGTGTGCCCATCGGGCAGGCCCGGCCGCTGTTCCCGGACGCGCTGCTTTCGGTGCCGGAGGTCGATCTCTTTCTCGGGCGGATCGACGGACGGGCCGTGGCGAGCGGGCAACTGCTGCGGACGGGCGAGGTGGCCGGCGGCTACTTCATCGACGTACTGGAGGAGCACCGCCGGCAGGGCATCGGCACGGCCATGACGTGGCACGTGCTCGCCAGCGGTGCGTCCCGCGGCGACGAGGTGGGCGTCCTCGTGTCCACGCCGATGGGCACGCCGCTGTACGAGGATATGGGGTTCGAGACGGTCGTGACCCACCACCACTGGATGCCGGAGGGGTGATCGGCGCCGCGGCCGATTCTTCGGATTCTACAGTTTTAACCTTTGGAAAGTAAAGAATTGGGCGCGGCGGTACGGGACGGCGATTTCCCTCGTCCGCTCTCCGTAGACGGCATCTCGGACGGTACCGCCCAGAGAGCCCGCGGCCCCTTTCAGTCCCGCCCCGCAAGCCGTAGCCACATCCCTCCCCAGCCGATTCGCTCACTCGCGCCGGAGGCGCTCGTTCGCTCACCCCCGTCAGAGACGAGCTCTGACGAGCCCCCGCTCACGTCCGTTCGCGGGAACACCGGGAGAGCAAGCGCTGACGAGTCCCCGCTCGCACGCTCGCGGGGACACCAGCGCGCGCCACGGGCCCAAGTTAGGCTCACGGCGCGCGCGAGCACCGCGCGCGAGGGCCGGGGGAGGGCGAGGATATCCCTAGTTGTCGGGTGCCGTCGACTCACCTCGATCACGACCGTTCCGCGTGCACCCGTCGAATCACCGCTCGGCGACCGAAGCGGCCCGGGGGCTTTCGACGCAGTGGCGGACGAAGCAACGTTCGAGAGCGACCGACGACGCCCCCGCCCGAATCGTGTCAACCCGCGACGGACAACCTTTTCCGGCCCGGCGGGAAACCCCCGGTATGGTCACCCGGCTCGTCCTGGGTTGCGGGACGGTCGGTCGCCGCGTGGTCGAACTGCTGGACGGCGACGGCCTGGTAGTCCTCGACGACGACGAAGCCCGGGTCGACGGGCTGCGGACCGAGGGCGTCACCGCCGAGCAGGTCGACGTGACCGACGCCGCGGCGCTGTCGGCGTACGACCCCGCGGTCGCGTTCGTCGCGGGGGACGACCCCGCGACCAACCGGCGGGCCGCCGCGGCGGCCCGCGAGGCCTTCCCGGCGGCACACCTCGTCGCGTTCGCGCCGGGCCAGCGAGCCGACGGCGAACTGGCCGACCACGTCGACGCGGTCGTCGATCCCGGCGCCGTGCTGGTCGACCGCCTCCTGGACGTCGTCGGCAGCGAGTCCGGCCTCCGGGCGCGACAGCTCCGGACGACCCTGCAGGCGGCTGCACAGCCGCTGGCCGTCGTGATGCACGACAACCCCGACCCGGACGCCATCGGGAGCGCGGTCGCGCTGGTGGGGATCGCGGAAGCGCTCGGCGTCGAGGCCGAACCGTGTTACTACGGCGAGATCGCCCACCAGGAGAACCGCGCGATGGTGAACCTCCTGGACCTGGACCTGCGACACCTCCAGGCGGGCGACTCCCTCGCGGAGTTCGGCGGGTTCGCGCTGGTCGATCACTCCAGGCCCGGCGTCAACGACCAGTTGCCCCCGAAGACGGCGGTCGACGTCGTCATCGACCACCACCCGCCGCGGGCACCCGTCGAGGGACGGTTCGTCGACCTGCGCCACGAGGTGGGCGCGACGAGCACGCTGCTGGTCGACTACGTCGACCGGCTGGGCGTCGACCTCGACGAATCGGTCGCGACGGCGCTCCTGTACGGCATCCGGGTGGACACCGCCGACTTCTCCCGGGAGGTCTCGACCGAGGACTTCGAGGCGGCGGCGACGCTGTTGCCGGACGCGGACCTGGCCGCCCTCGCCAGGATCGAGAACCCCAGCATGAGCGGCGAGACGCTGGACGTGCTCGGTCGGGCCGTCGGCAACCGGCAGGTCCACGGGTCGGTGCTGGTGAGCTACGTGGGGTCGGTCGGCGACCGCGACGCCCTCGCGCAGGCGGCGGACCTGCTGGTCGGCATGAACGACGTCGCCACGACGCTGGTGTTCGGCACCATCGACGACACCGTGTTCGTCTCCGCACGCGCGCGCGGCACCGACCTCGACCTGGGGGAGACCCTGCGGATCGCGTTCGACCAGATCGGCAGCGCCGGCGGCCACGCGGACATGGCGGGCGCCCAGATCCCGCTGCGGTCGTTCACCGAACTGCCCGCGGAACGCGAGACGGACGAGGTCGTCGAGACCGTCATCACCGAGCGGTTCCTCGAGACGGTGGAGTCCCGCCCGCCGAGTCTCACCGACCGGTTCGGCAGCGAAGTGTTCGACCTGGGCGTCATGCCGGGCGACCGCCAGGGATCGCCGTTCGCGGACGACGGGGAGTGATCCGCGGTTGGCCGGCGCGCGCGAAGGCGGGGACTTTTTGCCCGGCCGCCACCTTCCGGGAGACATGGTTCCGGGGCAGGGCAAGGCCCGCGTGCAGGAGTACATGACCCGGGACGTCGCGACCGTGTCGCCCGACGCCACCGTCGGCGAGGTCGCCCGTCGCATCGCCGAGAGCGAACACAACGGGTTCCCGGTGACCGACCGTCGCCGCGTCGAGGGGTTCGTCAGCGCCCGGGACCTGCTGTTGCGCGACGACGACGAGCCGATCTTCACGGTCATGTCGAAGGACCTCCTGGTCGCCCATCCCGAGATGCGGGTGACCGACGCCGCGAGGGTTATCCTGCGCTCGGGCATCCAGAAACTCCCGGTCGTCGACGACGCCGGCAATCTGGTGGGGATCATCAGCAACGCCGACGTGATCCGCAGCCAGATCGAGCGGGCGACCCCCGAAAAGGTGGGCAAACTCAAGCGGACCCTCGAGAACATCCACGACGTCGACCTGCGCGAACAGCGCCGCGAGGTCGAACTCGCCGCGCTCACCCCGACCCAGGGGAAGGTCTACGCCGACGAACTGGAGGGGCGACGCTACGAACTGGAACGGGGCCTGGCGGAACCGCTGGTCGTCATCGACAACGGCGGGGTCCTCGCGGACGACGAGGACCGGGGCGGGCAGCCCCGGGACGGCGGGGACCTCCTCCTGGCCGACGGCCACCACCGTGTGAAAGCCGCCCAGCAGGCCGACGTCCCCACGATGGACGCCTACGTCATCGTGATCGACGAACCGGTCGATCTCGGGATGGCGCGGACCGCCGAGGAGGAAGGCCTGGAGACGCTGGACGACATCGACGTCGTCGACTACGCCCGTCACCCCCTGGTCGAGACGATCGAGCGCCTGCAGTGACGGGACGCCGGTTCCGCGTTTCCCGTCACCGGTCGTCCGGTCGGCGGTCCCGTCGGCCGCCGCCTCGTTCCGTTCCGCCCGACTCGGCGTTCGTCGGTGCTCCCTGCGGGTCGGCCGGCGGCGCCTGCTGGCGGTCCGCCGACTGCCGCTGCCGGTTCCCACCCGGCCGGGTGCCGCCGCCGCGCTGGCCCTGGGATGGCTGGCCCTGCGCCGGGGCGCGCTGGCCACCCCCGGAGGGGGTCCCGGCCGGGGTCCCGGGTTGCTGGTTCCCCCGGTACTGGATCAGGGCGTACGTCGCCAGGGCGCCGACGACCAGGCCGACGGCGAACGCGATCTCGGGGGAAACGCCGGACTCCTGGGCCGGCGCCGGCGTCTCTACCACCTGTGCCGCTACGGGCGCCGCCACCAGCGCGGGGAGCGACAGCGCCGTCGTTACCTGCCCGATCAGTCGAACTCGTGGCGTTGCTCCGTCCGTCACGTACCGGCCCTCTCGGTCGGGGGACGTCGGTCTTGCGGTCCGGCCGTCGTCGCCGTCGGTGCCGTTGCTGGCCGCTGGCCCGCCCGAATCCGGGAACTCCGTGCCGGCGCGACGATGGCCGCTCCCTCTCGTAAAAATTGATATTCAATACCCAGAAATGTATTGGTAAATAAACTATCGAACGGGAATATTTATACGTTCGATGTTTGAATGGGCGGCTGGTGTTGAACCGCGTGGGACACGTACCATACCACATCGCCGCGAACATCGTGGACAGCGAACACGTGAACGAGGAGTCGAGCGCGCCGGACGGCGGCGTCGACCCGGAGTCCGAACCCGCCCTGGACGGCACGGAGGAGCCCCCGACGATCAGCAGTCGGTAACGTCGTCGAGCGTTCGTTTTTGGCACGCGTTTCCCGGCCAGCGACGCCACCGGTCCGGCGTCGGTCCCGCCCCTGCCGGACGTGGGCGCTCGCGGCTCGGGTTGCCCCGCCAGCGGCGGGACCGCCGTCGGATCCGTGACGGCCCTCGAACGCCGTTCCGGGCCGCCGAAACGGTCATCCGAACCATTAATGGCCGGTCCGGCGAAAAATACGCCCATGTTCGACGACGACGAGCTCGCCGAGATCAGGGAGGCCCGCGAGGAGTGGGAGGCCGACACGCGGGATCCGTTCCTCGACCGCCACGGCGAGCGCAACGACCGGTTCGCCACCGTCTCGAACCTGGAGGTCGACCGGCTGTACACACCCGAGGACGTCGACGACCTCGACTACGAGGAGGACCTCGGGTTCCCGGGCGAGCCGCCGTACACCCGCGGCGTCTACCCGACGATGTACCGCGGCCGTCCCTGGACGATGCGGCAGTTCGCCGGGTTCGGCACCGCCGAGGAGACCAACGAGCGCTTCCACTACCTGATCGACGAGGGCCAGACCGGCCTCTCGACGGCCTTCGACATGCCGACGCTGATGGGCATCGATTCGGACGACTCGATGGCGCTGGGCGAGGTCGGCAAGGAGGGCGTCGCCGTCGACACCCTCCGAGACATGGAGGTGCTGTTCGACGGCATCGACCTCGACGAGATCTCGACCTCGTTCACGATCAACCCCTCCGCGCCGGTCATCTACGCGATGTACGTCGCGCTGGCCGACCAGCAGGGCCTCGACCGCGGGGAGATCCGGGGGACCCTCCAGAACGACATGTTCAAGGAGTTCATCGCCCAGAAGGAGTGGGTGATCCCGCCGGAGCCCTCCCTGAAGCTCGTGACCGACACCGTCGAGTTCGCCGTCGAGGAGACGCCGCGGTTCCACCCCATCTCGATCTCGGGCTACCACATCCGCGAGGCCGGGTCGACCGCCGTGCAGGAACTCGCCTTTACGCTCGCTGATGGGTTCGCCTACGTCGAGGACGCCGTCGAGCGCGGCCTCGACGTCGACGAGTTCGCGCCCCTCCTCTCGTTCTTCTTCAACTCCCACAACTCCTTTTTCGAGGAGGTGGCGAAGTTCCGGGCCGCCCGCCGCATCTGGGCACGGAAGATGGACGAGTGGTTCGACGCCGAGGCCGACGAGTCCAGGCGGCTGAAGTTCCACACCCAGACCGCCGGGCAGTCCCTGACCGCCCAGCAGCCGCTGAACAACGTCGTCCGCACCACCATCCAGGCGATGGCGGCCGTGATGGGCGGCACCCAGAGCCTCCACACCAACTCCTACGACGAGGCCCACGCGCTGCCCAGCGAGGAGGCCGTCCGGGTCGCGCTGCGCACCCAGCAGATCATCGCCGAGGAGTCCGGCGTCGCCGACGTCGTCGACCCGCTCGGCGGCAGCTACGCCGTCGAGGCGCTCACCGACGAAGTCGAGGAGAAGACCATGGAGTACATCGAGCACGTCAGGGAGGAACTGGGCGACGGCTCCATCCGGGACGGGGTGTTGCGGGGCATCGAGCAGGGGTACTTCCAGCGGGAGATCCAGGACGCCTCCTACGAGTATCAGCGCCGCGTCGAGGAGGACGACTGGACCGTCGTCGGCGTCAACGAGTACGAAATCGACGAGGACACCAGCCCCGACCTGCTGCACGTCGACGAGGAGGTCGCCCGCGAGCACCAGTTGAACCGCCTGGAGGAGGTCCGCGAAGCGCGCGACGAGGAGGAGGTCGAGGCCTGCCTGGCGGCGCTGCAGGAAGCTGCCGAGGAGGGCGAGAACACCATGCCGTACATCGTCGACGCCGTGAAGGCCTACGCGACGATGGGCGAGATCATGGGCGTGTTCGAGGATCTCTACGGCTCCTACCAGGAGACCGTCGGGCTAGCCTGAGTCCCGACCGGCCGATTCGATCGCCGGCCTTCTGGTTCTCCGGGGAACTGACCGCCTGCCGGGTCGGTCCCAACGCCAGTCACCATCGGTGAGCCGTCGCTGGCCTCGACGAACGAGTGACCCGGTCCGGAACGCCCGGTAGCTCCCGGCGGTAAAATAAAATTTCAGAATGTAATCATTATATTGTTTAACTTATCTATGTGGTTTGGACCAGAAAGTTTATTCCAAAAAGGGGTATGTTTATGGTCATGGCATCGGAAAATAGCGAGTCATTCGAGAACGTCGGTCGAAGAAACGCCCTGAAGCGGATCGGTGCAACGTCCGTCGGTGCGGGAATCGTCGGATCCGCAGTCATTCCATCGTCCGCGTCCGCGCTCTAGGACTGGGAGTCCGACAACAACGGCGAGTTCGGGCACATCGGCATCGACTGGCAAAAGGTCGACCAGTACAACGGCGACGACGTCTACGAGGTAACGCTGGAGGTCGGGTGGGGGACGCCCTACCGCGACCACGACACGTCCGACCACACTCGTCCGAAGGGGAACGACACGCTGACCGTGTACTGGGACAACAACATCTGGGGCTTCTACGAGTTCGTCAGCGAAGGCTCCTACGCGGTCTACACCGACCAACTGACCGACTCGGCCTACGGGTACACGTACGAACGGGAGGGCACCGGGACCGAGTACGACATCAACAGCGGCGACGGCCTGATCCACGGGGACGCCGACGGCTGGGTCACCGAGTACGACGTCCCGTCCCGGACCTACTTCACCGACGATCCCCAGATCGCCAGGCGGGACCCGTTCGGCCCCGTGTACGTGAAATACAGGGTCGTCTTCCAGCTGTTGCACCAGGACGACTCCTCCGGCCGGGTTCTCTACGAAATCGCCCGGAACGTCAGCGGTGGTTCCGGCAGCGTCCAGCTCTGTGGCGGCGTCGGCCCCGCGGCCGTCTGCTACGACACCGGCTGGGGCGGCGGTCCCAGGGAGACCATGGACTCGGGCTACGGCTGGCTGATTCCCTAGTCTCGACTCCTCGCCGGCGAATCTTCCCCCGGGTAGCGTTTTGTTCAGTCCGTTCACACCGGGATTTTCTTGTAGGGGACGGGCCGTAGCTGGTAGTATCGTTCATGGATGAACTGCCACGGACCTTCGATGAAGTTGAGGTCGGCGACGTCTTCGACGTCGAGGAGACCTACGAGGTGACCGAAGCGGAGATCGTCGAGTTCGCCGAGCGCTGGGACCCCCAGCCGTTCCACGTCGACCCGGAGGCGGCCGAGGACTCCATGTTCGGCGGTCTCGTCGCCTCCGGCTGGCACACCTGCGCCATGGGGATGCGGCTGCTGGTCGACGGACTCATCTCGAAGACCGGGTCGATGGCCGCGCTCGGAGTCGACGACCTCCGGTGGGTACAGCCGGTTCGGCCGGGCGACGTCCTCCGGATCGAGGTGGAAGTCGTCGAGAAAAAGCCCTTCCGCGAGGAGTCCGGGCTGGTCTACAACCGCGTGAAACAGTACGCCGGCGACGACCTCGTGTTGAGCTACGTCGGCCGGACGCTGTGGCCGCGGGGCGACGGCTAAGGGCCGATCCAGCGTCAGGAGATCCCGACCGCCGACCGGCGCCGCAGCGGCGCGTACAAGCTAACTTATTTTATAGCCGGAATCTGATCTTTAAGGTGGTGACCCGGATGTCGAACGATCAGGAGACTATCGAGGCACGGCTCACGGAACAGGAGTACTTCCGGCCGCCGGCGAAGTTCGTCGGTCAGGCCAACGTCCCGGACCCGGCGGTGTACGACCGGTTCGAGGACTTCCCCGAGGGGTTCGAGGAGTACGCCGACCTGCTCGACTGGGAGCGGCGGTGGGACGAGACTTTCGACGGGTCGGACCCACCTTTCTTCGAGTGGTTCGTCGGCGGGAAACTGAACGCCTCCTACAACTGCATCGACCGGCACCTCGACGAGCGCAAGAATCAGACCGCCCTGCTGTGGGAGGGCGAGGACGGCCAGCAGCGCAACATCACCTACCGGGACCTCTATCGGGAGGTCAACACGATGGCGGCGGTCCTGCGGGAGGTCGGCGTCGAGGAGGACGACGTCGTCACGCTGCACCTGCCGATGCTGCCCGCGCTCCCGATCACGATGCTGGCGTGCGCGCGCATCGGCGCGCCCCACAGCGAGGTGTTCGCCGGCTTCTCGGCGTCCGCACTCGCGGACCGCATCGACGACGCCGACAGCGACGTGGTCGTCACCGTCGACGGCTACTACCGCCGCGGCGACTTCCTGGACCACAAGCAGAAGGCCGACCAGGCCGTCCAGCAAGCCGACAGCGACGTGGACACGGTGCTGGTGTGGGAGCGACACGAAGGTGACCTGCACGACGACGTCGACCTGGTCGAGGGCCGGGACGTCCTCGTGTCGGAACTGCAGGCCGACCACGAGCGCGCGCGAGTCGACCCCGTCACCCGGGACGCCGAGGACCCCCTCTTTCTGATGTACACCTCCGGCACGACGGGTCAGCCGAAGGGCTGCCAGCACCGCACCGGGGGCTACCTCTCGTACGTCACCGGCACGAGCAAGTACGTCCTGGACATCGAACCCGAGGACACCTACTGGTGCGCCGCCGACATCGGCTGGATCACCGGCCACAGCTACATCGTCTACGGCCCGCTGGCGCTGGGGACGACCAGCGTGATGTACGAGGGG